>JAGCUV010000017.1 GCA_017962705.1 Bacteroidales bacterium | reverse complement strand
CATACCTCTTCCGTCCAGGTCCGTACCATGGAGAAGCAGCCGCTCCCGATCCGGGTCATCTGCCCGGGCCGCGTGTTCCGCAACGAGGCGATTTCCGCCCGTGCGCATTGCATCTTCCATCAGGTCGAGGGCCTCTATATCGATGAGAATGTGACTTTCGCGGATATGAAACAGGCCATTCTGCTGTTCGCCCGCGAGATGTTCGGTCCCGAGACGCAGATTCGCATGCGTCCCTCCTACTTTCCGTTCACCGAACCGTCCGCCGAGGTGGATGTGAGTTGCAACATCTGCCACGGCAAGGGTTGCAATGTCTGCAAGGGCACCGGTTGGCTGGAGATTCTGGGCTGCGGCATGGTGGACCCCAACGTGTTGGAGGCCAGCGGCATCGATTCCAAGAAATACAGCGGCTTCGCGTTCGGCATGGGTCTGGAGCGCATCGCCATGCTCAAATGGCAGGTCAAAGACCTCCGTCTCTACTTCGAAAACGACCTCCGCTTCCTCTCCGAATTCCAAGCGGAAATCTAAGCCCTTTAGAGTTCGCTCTGGGCTTTGATGTTGTCGATGGCTTGCCGGATGCGGGCGGCCTTCTCCTCCGTTTTCTCGGGAGACTTGTTCTCGGCCTTGTCGCGCTCACGCATCTTCTTCATCTCGTTCAGGAAGTCGTCCTCCACGCTCTTGACATCCATTTCCCCGAGATACTTCATCATCGCCATGGGATGGGCATCAATGTGGCTGGCAGCCTGGGCCAGTTTCAGGAAGGGACGGGACAGCAATTTATAGGGGTCGATGCAGGTATTGAAGACATCTTTGAGGTACGGGGTCAGGTTCATCATACGATGGAACAGACCTTTCTTGCCCCACAAGAGTTTTTGATTGACGACCGCCACATTCACCCCGGCCGCATCAGCCAATGCCTGACGGTCATAACGACATTCCACCGTCACGGCCTGGGAAGCATCGCTCTCGGGCAGGGTAACGACCACGGCGAGGTCTTTGCCCATATAATTCCAGGTAGCCTGCTCAGGGGTGTCCTCCGGGAAGGAAGAGAAAGCCAGCTTGACACCGTCGGCCGTAACCTCGGAAGGATAGAACACGCCTTCCAGCACGACCTGGATGCGACGCTTGCCATCCATTCCGGCATAGGAACCTTCACGGGCGGCCACCGTCACCTTGCAGCTTTCGTCAGAAGATATTTTGCTGATTTTCGTCGTGGCAAAATCCCGGGAATAAGCCTGGGTGGTGCCGTCGTCCTCATAATGCACATACTCGCTTTCGCCGTTGCCGGGAACAACCAGCAGCCGCAACACATTGCTCTTTTCCTGCAACGAGGCGATGTTCGGGTCGGCCATCGGGATAATGGAGCCGGCTTTCACAAACCAGGGATTCTCGTCGATGGTGTACTTCAGTTCCAGCGTCCGGCCACCTTTGTACATCTTGCCGGTGGCCATATCATACCAGTCGAAGCCTTCCGGGAACCACATGGTGCGAGGAGCCAGTCCTGTATCCGCATTTATCGGTTCACCGATGGTCGTAGCCAGAATCAAGTCGCCGAACATAAATTGCTCCTTCATCGAGTAGGACTCTTCGTTCTCTGCCCAGTCATAATACATAGGACGGCACATCGACACGCCCGTATCATAAGTCTGGCGGGCGGCATCATAAATGTAAGGAGAAAGGTCATATCGCAGGCGGATGGCGGCCCGCATCGGGACAGCATATTTCGGTTCATAGGTCCAGATGCGACGCTCAATCAAGGCGCTCTTCGTACTGTGGGTCTTGAAAATCGGGGTAAATACACCATACTGCAACCATCTGGTGTAGATTTCCGGCTTGTAAGGGTCTGTCCCTTTCAGCACCTGATGTCCGCCGATATCGTGTCCCCAATAGCCATAGCCGACATTGGAAGAGGTTGCGGTGAAATAAGGCAGGAATTTCAACACATCCCAGGTATCATAGCAGTCTCCCGAGAAACCAATCTGATAACGATGGCTGCCCAGGCCGCCCCAACGGTGATAGATGAGGGGACGACCCGCAGAAAGCCCCTGGCTCTTGCTCTGACGGACCTTGTCGTTGAAGAAGGTATAGTTGAGCCAGAAAGTATTGCTCAGATTCGGGACATACTCACTGAGTTTCCACTGCTGCCAGTCGAGCCACCAGAAATCCACGCCCTGGCGCTCCATCGGGCGGATGACGGAGTTGAAATACGCATCCGTCCAAGCCTGTTGGTCGGCACGGAAAGGAACGGGAGCCTTCTCACCCGCTTTCGCCAGACGGGCAGAACGCGTCTTGGGATTGCTGCGAAGATAAAGCAGCGAGTCTCCCTCCTTATAGATATAACCATCGGGACCGTCATACTCCGTAGTCCGGGAGAGATAATCCTTCACAAAAGCCTCGTAGCAATCCTCATAGGGCTGAATACCGGAAGCGGGGTGCAGATTGAGCGAAGTTTTCATATTCATCCGGTGCAACTGGCCCAGGGCAAGTGCCGGGTTGGGGAAGAGTTCTTTCTGCCAGGTGTACCCCGTCCATCCGATACGCTCACCGAATTCGTCTCTCAACGGATTGCTTCTCTGCAAGGTCCAGATGTCGTGCCAGTCCATATCGATGACCATCACATCCATCGGAATGCCCAGCGAACGGATTTGCTCGCCCAATCCGATGAATTCGAAATCACTGTACTGCCAGTAACGGCTCCACCAGTAACCGAAAACAAATTTCGGCGGAAGCGGAATCTTGCCGGCCACCCTGGTAAAATCTGCCAAAGCCTGTTTGTAATCGTGGCCGTAGGCGAACAGATACCAGTCGTCACGCACGCCTTCGGGACGTGCAGCCACCCATTCGCCCCAGTCGGAGTCGTTCTTGACCAGAATATGGCGCTCGCTTTCATCCACCAGCGCCCAACCGTCCCGGGAAAGAATGCCCTTCTCATAGGGATCGCCCTTCCCGTTGATCTGCTCGAAACCCTTGCAGCCGTCCAGCGTGCGGAAAGTACCCATCAAGTTGCCGCTGTCATCGGCACCGGGCATCCATTTGACTTTGCGAATGCCTTTCCTGGCGCAGGCATCCTTCATCGTAAACTCCACAGAAAGATTGTTGGGAGAAAAACGCCCGGGGCCTTTGTAGCGCAACGTCAGCACATCGGTACGAATCGTCACCGAATTCCTGCCGACACTTTTCTTGAAGGAAGGAACATCCAGCCGACGGTTGGTGATGCCCAAAGTGGCATTATCTTCAAAAACGCCGTCATCCGACCATTCCATACGAATCAACTGCGGAGTCAAGACGGTGAAACGGGCATTCCCGCAGACGACCATCGCCTCGAGAGCCGCGACCGGATCATTACCGGCGGCCTCTGCCGCGTGAAGAGAAAGGACAGAAGTGAAGAACAAGACAAGTGTCAGGAGCTGCGCCCGGGCAGAAAAACTCCGAAGGAGCATAAGCATCATATTAAGTATTAAACGAAACGCTTGAAAAGTGCATGAGTTCCACTAAAGTTTGCGAAGCAGCACGCCCAGATCCACCTGCTGATGGATAAGGCCCGGCAAATCTTCGATCTTGACGCGGTCCTGCTCCATCGAGTCGCGATAACGGAGCGTTACGGTGCCGTTCTCGATACTGTCGTGGTCCACCGTGATGCAGAAAGGCGTACCGATGGCATCCTGGCGGCGATAGCGCTTGCCAATCGAATCTTTTTCATCGTACTGGCAATTGAAATCGAATTTGAGCATATCCATAATCTTCTGCGCCAGTTCCGGAAGCCCGTCCTTCTTGACCAGAGGCAGCACGGCGGCCTTGACCGGGGCCAAGGGAGCAGGAATGCTCATCACCACGCGGGTCTCCCCGTTTTCGAGAGCCTCTTCTTTGAGGGAATGGGAGAGTACGGCCAGCACCATACGGTCAACACCGATAGAAGTTTCGACCACATAGGGAGTATAACTTTCCCCGCTTTCGGGGTCGAAATACTGAATCTTCTTGCCGGAGAATTTCTGGTGGTTGCCCAGGTCGAAATCCGTACGGGAGTGAATACCTTCCAACTCCTTGAAGCCGAAGGGGAAGTTGAACTCGATGTCGGTGGCGGCATTCGCGTAGTGGGCCAATTTGTCGTGGTCGTGGAAACGGTAATTCTCCGCACCCATTCCGATATTGACATGCCAGGCCATCCGGTTCTTCTTCCACTGGGCGAACCAGTCGAGTTCCGTGCCCGGCTTGATGAAGAACTGCATCTCCATCTGCTCGAACTCGCGCATACGGAAGATAAACTGACGGGCCACAATCTCATTGCGGAAGGCCTTGCCAATCTGGGCGATACCGAAGGGAATCTTCATACGGCCGGTCTTCTGCACATTGAGGTAGTTGACAAAAATGCCCTGGGCCGTCTCGGGACGAAGGTAAATGGTGTTGGCCTCCTCACCCACGCTACCCAGCTGGGTGGAGAACATCAGGTTGAACTGACGAACCTCGGTCCAGTTTTTCGTACCGGAAATCGGGCAGGCAATCTCGCAATCGATGATAATCTGCCGCAGTTCCTTCAAATCGTTGGCGTTGAGCGCGTCCGCCATTCTCTTGCGAACCTCGGCGATTTTCGCGTTGTTGCGTACGCAATTGGGGTTGGTTTCCCGGAATTTCGCCTCATCGAACGCCTCGCCGAATTTCTTGCGGCCTTTCTCGACCTCTTTGTTGTTCTTCTCCTCCAGTTTGGCGATATAATCCTCAATCAGCACGTCCGCGCGATAACGTTTCTTGGAATCCTTGTTGTCAATCAAAGGGTCGTTGAACGCGCCTACGTGGCCCGAAGCCTCCCAAATCTTGGGATGCATGAAAATACAGGAGTCGATGCCCACGATGTTTTCGTGCAGACGCGTCATCGCACCCCACCAATAATTCTTGATATTGTTCTTGAGCTCCACGCCCATCTGGCCGTAATCATACACGGCTGCCAAGCCATCATAAATCTCACTGGACGGGAAAATAAATCCGTACTCCTTGCAATGGGCCACCAGCACCTTGAAAAGTTCTTCCTGTGTCATATTTAATTCATTAAAAATCTCACAACCCCGCCTGTGCGGGAGAATTTACAAAGATAACTAAAATTCATCATTTTTTACTAATGAATATCGTTATTTGATGGTAGCGCCCGGCGGACGCGTTCGGCCAACGGCCCTTCGGCAACCTGAGAGAGCGGAACCAGGACAAAATCACGTTCCCACATCCGGGGATGCGGGATTTGCAGGGTCGGCAAATCAAGGGTCAGGTCGCCCCAGAGCAAAATATCGATGTCAATGGGGCGCGGATGGTAAATCCGCGTTCCGTCCGGAGCATATTCCAGGGTTTCCTTCCGCCCCAGAGCCCGTTCCACCGCTTTACAATCGGCCAGAAGGGACAGGGCGCGGGCTTCATCGCTGGCAACCGCATCCGGCCAATCAAAGCGCGCCGCCGCATTGAGGAAACGCTCCGGCGTCCCCCGCCAACAGCCCCACGGCTCGGTTTCCAGGAGTGAAGAGCAAGCCGCGCAGGCCATCCCCCACTTCTCTTCCAGCAGTGCCAGCGCCCGGCAGATGTTTGCTTCCCGAGGCTCCATATTGCTGCCCAGCGAAAGATACAACGACATCATCTGTTCAACTTTCCCATCATTGTTTCAATGCTGCAAAACTAACAAAAATAATCAAGAACTCGTAGAAAATGTGTATATTCGCGGTATGAAAGTTAAAATTAT
>JAGCUV010000016.1 GCA_017962705.1 Bacteroidales bacterium | reverse complement strand
TACGGAGAAGCTGCTCAGGGATGAGCAAGTACGGCGACAACTCCAAGTGCCTAACTCGCAAAAGGCATGGCTCGCTTACAATTCGGACATTCTGCGGCGTATGAACCGCCAGAATATGAAACTGATTGGGATTTCCGAGAAAGAGGTATTCGCGTTTACGGATTCCCGTGCAGACGTCGCCGTCGAGGACGATCCGGAGCCTGATTATTCCGTATTTATAAAGCCTTACCCGGACAAGGAATCCATCGACAACAACTTGGACTATGCCCGGAAACTGGACAGCCTGCTGAATCAGTGAATTCTCATTTGAAGTGCAATAGGCGAATTCAACAGAAAAAGGATGCCATAGAATGACATCCTTTCGTGCCCCGGGCGGGGGCACTTTTATATGCATATAATCAATGTATTACAAAATTTCCAAGCTAAAACGCAAGCTGTAGAACAAGGGGTCTAAAAGACGAGATCAGTCCTTTAGGCAGCCTATCGGGACAACGAGTATGCCATCTTCTGCTCGGCGATATGGATATTCTCCGATGCCGGTCAAAACCATCAGGAAGGACGGCGCTTTCATTTTCTCCGTGTCAATCTTTCCCGCCAGTTCAGTAAGGGTGGCCACGCCATCTTTTATCAGTGTCTCACCTCCCAACTTGATCTCCACTAATCCATAGGATCCGTTCCTTAAATGGACTACCGCATCACACTCCAACCCCTCCTTGTCTCGGAAATGATAAACATCTCCACCCAAGGAATCTGCATATACACGCAAATCTCTAACAGCCATCGTCTCGAATAGGAGTCCAAAAGTATTCGGGTCATTCAATAAATCCTCTGGGCCGACACCCAAGGCGGCCACGGCGATGGAGGGATCCGTGTAATATCGGGTATCCGATGTTCGGATTGCCGTTTTGCTCCGAAGATTGGGATTCCAGGCTTTCATGTCTTCAATGACGAAGATCTTTTTCAGAGCCTTTACATAGGAGGCAATAGTCTCGTCGCTGATACCCTTCTGTTCGTTGGCAGAAATATCGGCAAGTATGGTTGGAATGGTAGCCTGGGAACCCTGTTGTCGGGCATATGAGCGCATGATACGTTTTGCTCTCTCTTCGTCACGGGAGACTCCGTCAGCACGGGAAATGTCCGTTCTCGTGATAGCCTCATAGTATTCAGTGGCGATGGTCAAAGCCGCTTTGCGTGTTTTCTTCTTTGTTGCGCTTGGCCATCCTCCGCGGCAAGTCAAAAAGGCAAGATCTTCGATAGAGATAGAAGATTTTCCATCCAGGGTATTGGTCCCACGGAACAGTTGGCCAAGCGAGACACTTCCAGAAGATTCACCCGATTCCCAAAGGGACATCGTGCGCATCGTTAGGAAGCCATATCTGGCGGCTCCAGAATGAAAGATCTTTTCACTATCGGCCGGGACGGCAGATCCTGTCAAAATGAATTGCCCGTCTTCGTCACGCCGGTCCACCTCGTGACGAATGGCATCCCAAAACTTAGGAGCAATCTGCCATTCATCGATCAGTCTCGGGGTTTCCCCGGCCAACAGGAGTTTAATATTGGTATCAACCAATTGCAGATAGGTGTCCATTTTATCTGGATCATCCATATAAAGCACGCTGCCGGCAATCTGTTCGGCCGTTGTTGTCTTGCCGCAAGCCTTTGGGCCTTCAATAAGAATAGCGCCCATTGCGTCCAATTTGTCACGGAGCATGCCGTCTGCGATTCGCTTTTTGTATTCCATATAATGCTTCTATCTACCTGGCAAAGATATGAATTGGAAATGAAACAAACAAGACAATTTGGTTATTTGGCGGAAAATCGTTTGGTTGTTTGGCGACGTTTTGTTTGGTTATTTGGCGATAGTCTCATGAAAACACTTGAAACTGCCGTCAGGAAGGCCAGATCCGAACAGGCATCGGCCGACGGCGAGGAGTATCTGAGCAAAGCCGAAGTGATGGAACTCTTCGGCGTCTGTGACACCACTCTCTGGCATTGGAACAACTCCCATTACCTCAAGCCCGTAAAAGCCGGCCGGAAGATTCTCTACCGCAAACGGGATGTGATGCGGATTCTTAGCGCAAAGGAGGACCGGGTATGAAACGCATCCGTAGAGATAAGGGCGTGCTATACTATACGCTTGCCAAGGACACCATCTTTTCAAAGGACCTGTCTTTGAAGGCCAAAGCCCTGTTAGCCATTCTTCTGAATCTCCCCGATAACTGGAATTTCAAGGTCGCCGGTATTACCTCCTGCATCCAGGAAGGACGCGAGGCCGTTATGTCGGCCTTGAAAGAATTGGAATCGGCAGGATATCTCTCCATAACGCAAGTACGGGATGCCAAAGGCCGAATGAGCGGACGTGAATACATTGTCCGCGAACTGGTATCGGCGGCGCCGGAATCGGGAAAACCGCAAGCGGTACCGCCGCAGCAAAGTAAAATCAAAGAAGATAAACCGGCTGAGACAAATAGAAAGAAGGTGTTAAGCAATAAAGATATTCAAGAATTCTTCGATAAATCCCGCGATATGCCACGATTCATGGCCCGGCACTCCGGCGGCAGCGTCATTTCTGGGAACGAGGCCGTCAAGGCCGCGATGAAAAAGGAAGGAGATGAGAAAGAAAAAGGAGGTGGGGAGCTATGACCACCGGCATCATCCTATCGGCAAGGGGCAGCCGCTCCGTCGCCGAGGTTCCCATTCAAGAGATGAGAAGCCTCCTCGCTGACATCGTCATCGATGAGGCGTTTTCCTTGCGCTGCGAGAGGGCAGAGCCGAAGTTGGTGGACGCCATTATCGGCCTTATGCTACATGAAATCTACACCACCTATAGTTCCTGGTGCGTTGATGAAATCCGCATTGCCATCCGTGCCGGGGTGTGCTCTCAGCTGGGGCCGATGTATAGGCTTTCCCCTGCAGAATTTATCCGCATCATGGAGGTCTATCACGGCTGCCCGCTTCGGCTGGATGCTTTGCGGCAGCTTCGCCGTGAAAAGGAAAAGCCGAAGCCGGAAGACCCGGAGACGGTTTCCCGGAAGAACCGGGAGACGTTGACCAATGTGGCAAAGGATTGTTACGCCGACGTCAAAAAGAACGGGCACATCACCTATTATAGTGACCAGACCCTTTCCATGGCCTTTGACTTTCTCCTCTCGGCGGGAATTGTAAAACCCGGCATCGGAAACCCCGGTGTCGGTAAGCGGCAGCTGCTGGAAGACACATTCCGGGAGATGTTGGCTGCAGACAAGCAGCTTGCTATACCTGTAGATTAGTAGATTAATAGACCTGTAGATTTATAGATTACCAGAATACGAGAAAAAATAGTGATACGCCGGTGAAAAAGGAATTGCAAGATGTGCGTTTGTGATACAAACGCGGGCCCTGGCGGGCCTTTTCTACGCCTTCGGCGAACTTATGCAGCTCCGCAAGTGGTTGACTACCATTTACAGGGAAATGCGCAGGGCCGGTACTAATCTGAATCAGGCGACCAAAGCCATCAATGCGATAAAATACCGCTTCAAGCTGGGCTTCGAAGGTGAGGAGGAGTACCGCCAGGCGGTGTATATGACGGGCTATGC
>JAGCUV010000015.1 GCA_017962705.1 Bacteroidales bacterium | reverse complement strand
CTCCGGCTTATATTTCACGACACCATCCTCGTACAGTTTCATAGCCATGCGCTTGTACTTCTTCGCCTTGGGGCCCTGCCCGGCAAATTGGAGATGAATGTGGTCGGCAAACGCCGAATAGCGGATGGCCCTGATAAGGGTGGGCTGGTCTTTCTCTACCGAAAGCCGGCCAATATAAATCACCTTGAGGGGGCGCTCCGGGTCCAGATAGTCTTCCGGAGGGACTTCCGGACGGATACAAGTATCCGGAACCACGCCATTGGAGATAACGTGGAGCTTGGACTTGAAGTGATGACGCTCAAGCCTTTCGTAAACATTCTGCGTAGGACATTGCAAATGGGAGCAATGATTGAAGACAAGATCTCTCCACGCATTGAGAAGCAGATAGTTCGCAACTTTGCTCCAGCCAAGAGCCAGGGAGCAGAAAACATTCTCCGGATGCAGGTGGTAGGTTCCTGTAATGGGTTTTCCCAGCCGACGGGCTATTCTGCATGCTCTCGCTTCAAGTACCATAGGCTCCTCCATATGCACCACATCGGCCCACCGCATGGCCTCTTCGATGATTTTCTTGTCCGTGGAAGCGAAGCTATAGCTCTGCGCATCAATGATGGGCTGGAAAATAGGAAAATGAAACCACTTGAGCTCGTAATCCGGTTTCGGTCCGGCAGGGTCACTATTGGGTCCTGAAACTACGCGAACTTCCTGCCCGGCATCGCGAAGAGCCTGTACAGTTCGGCGCGCCGATGCTGAAAGGCCGTTCCCCATCCCAAAATAATTATTCAAAATAAAAAGAATCTTCATCTGTATTTTCTCTTGCTAAAAAGATTTGCAAAATTACTCCAACAAAATGGCATTTTTGTTCGCATAAATTCCCAAATGTTGTTCAATTTTTCCTAAAATTTACCCTAAAGAAGAAAAATTGCTTAATTTTGCGGAAAAATAGCGCAAGGCATGTATCACAACGAAACGCTCAGCCAGAAGCGCCTGGACGACCTCCAGATGTCACGTATTGATCTTTCGTGTACAGAATGGTTTGAGCAATTCAGGGAAGACATCCTTATCCTCCACAACCCCCGCTTCAGAGGCGATTGGGAGCCGTATAAGCTCAAACAGGTCCTTCTTGTCCTTTGTAACGGAGGTGAGGTCTATGGGGCTATCAACTTACACCCTATACATCTTCAAAAAAATTCCCTGCTCATCGCCCTTCCTTCCCAGATTGCGGAATCCAATAATGTGGACGAGAGCTTTAAAGGAACGTTTTTGCTGATGTCGGAGCATTTCCTGTCCCGCATCAACATCGGTGATGTATATCTGTTTCATAAGCACGTAGAGAATAATCCCGTTTATAAGCTGGATGAAAGTACAGCCACAGCATTCCGTTCTCTTATAGAACTGATGCACAATTTAATGTTAAGTGGAGATAACAGTTCCGGCATGGAGGAGATATTCAGCTTGATTTCAAGGTTGTTCTACATCATGATCAGCCGGATTATCAACCCTTCTTCCGACACTGAAGAAACGGGGCAGCGCCATGGGGAGGTCATGATGCAGTTTCTGCAGTTGTTGAGGCGCCACTATCGGGAGCACCGTGATGTTGGTTTTTATGCCGACAAGATAAGTATTTCGGCAAAATACATGACCACTCTTGTCAAGAAAGCCAGCGGGAAATCGGCCATTCAGTGGATAGAAGATTACGTCATCCTTGACGCCAAAGCGCAATTGTCCTCGACCGTGAATACAATTCAGCAGATTGCGTTTGATCTGAATTTCCCCAGCCAGTCCCTATTCGGGCGCTATTTCAAACGGGCTGTGGGAATGTCTCCCTCGGACTACCGGATCTCCTTACGGCAAACCCACATGCTTGAAGCGCGACATAATTCTTGAATAGGGCCGATTTATCTTACTGTGAAGTTAACGAAATGTAGAGTATGCCTCAACTCATCACATATGGCAACGAGCAGATTAGAATCAACCCTGCCAACAACCGCATCGAATATTCAACCAACCGTGGTGTTTCCTGGATTTCCCGTTATAGCGGCAACAGCTACGGCACTTTCCGCGACCTGGTCCTGCACCCAAACGGCAGACGGCCATCTCTATTATAGTACCAATGAAGGTGCGTCTTGGATTCGAAGAAGATAGCCTGCAAAATCCGGATGATGGATTACTTCTTTGGTAGTGCCGGATTTGTCGGAGCTATTTGGCCTGTTTGAGGGCGGAAAGAACCTGGGAGGCAATGCTATTCATGCCTTCAACGTCGGGATGGCCGGCTTTCTTTTCGATGTCATAAAGTTGGAGGAAAGGAACGCTATAGTGCGCGCAAATCTCCTGAGAGGATTCGGTGATGTCTTCCCGCAGCTCGGAGTTCATGACAAATAGCAGCCGGGCCTTGGGATACCGCTTCTTCGAAAAATAAGTCGTTACTGGCAGCTGCGCAGAACGCTTTCCGCGCAGAGATTCCAGCTGATGAAGCCGATGAAGCGGCCGTCGGCATCGACATAGTCGGGCGCCGGAGCCAGCCCTTCGCCGGTCTCGGCGTGGTAGTTCTCATGCATCGTGTCGAACGTGTCAAGATCTTTCAAAAGCAAGCGGGCGGTCTCCACGGCGATGGGCCGGAGTTCCTCCTTGAATCCATAGTTCAGCATGCCGCCGGCATAGACCACCAGTGCCGGAATCCAGATGGGGCCCTGCCAATTGGAGAAGGGAAGGATGATGTTCTTGTTATTGTAGTCTGGATCGGATGCAGAGAGCGAGCGCAGGCCATGGGGCGAGCGCATGTGGCGTTCGCTGAGCAAGTAGCGCGCAATCATGGCCCGGCCGTCTGCTTCAGGTGCAATCCCGGCGTAGAGTGGCCAGAAACAAGAGTAGCTGACACGGCGGTAAAAGTCGCCCGTCTCGCGGTCCACGTTGTAGAAACACTGATCTTCGGCGCACCAGAGGGTATGGAGGATAGCATCGGTAAGCTCGTCAGCGCGAGCGCTCCAAACGTCCGCCTCGCCGGACATGCCGAGGGCTCTGGCAATCGCTGCCTGGGCACGGAATTCCAGCAACTGCATGGTGGAGCAGTCGCAGGCCAGAAAGGAGCGCGAATCGTCGGCAAAATAGTTCAGCGCCGGATTGTTGTCTGCGCCACTCTGGAAGGCCATTTCCCAATAATAAAGGCCTGTGTCTTCATCTCGCTGCGCAGCGTCGCGATAGGTAAGCACGCGGCAGAGCCGATCATAATACGGACGCACCCATTCAAAGTCTCCCAGTGCCTCGCTGGCACGGAGTACTCCTTGCGAGAGGAAGGGCTTCATGAAGAAAGTGCCGCGCTTAACACGCGGACCTTCAGTGGTCATGCAGCCGGCCACGTAGCCGTTATCGTTCATTCCATCCAGGAAATTCAGGGCCCAGTATTTCATGTATTCGGGCTGACCTTTCTCGATGAACCAAGTGCCCATAAAAAAGCCATCCCAGTCCCACATCTGCTGGTAAAAGCCGGCCGGGATGAGATAGGGATATTTCAGGAAGCCTTCGGCGGGCCGAATGACGCGTGGCGAAATGCGGGTAAAGGCATCAGACAATTGCGTCAGTACCGTCTGCAGCTCCAAGTCAGTTGCTTCAGGCCTGGCCTTGCATCCGCTTGACAGGAATAATGTGGTGATCATGGACAGTATCAACAGGTGCTTCATGGACAATGAAAATAAGGTGTCTCAACATACAAATATAAAACTTCCTGCCCGTTTTACAAAGACATTTGCTGGGGAAAGCAGGCAAGCATGGCTTTATTCTTGCAGCATGTACGCCGCGATGAAAAAATGGGGGAACATAGCCTTCGTCATGTTGTCCTTGCTGACGGCTGTCTGGCCGGCGGCAGCGCAGAAAGTCGTTTTGTCAGGCTATGTAAAAGAGGCATCGAGCGGAGAACCGCTTATTGGGGCGGTCGTTTTTACGGAAGATCTGTCGGCAGGCGTATCGACCAACAACTACGGTTTCTACTCGCTTCAGGTCGATCGCAAGGAACAGGTTATCAAATGTTCATATGCCGGCTATGTTACCGCGGAAATCAAAATCGACCCCAAGGCATCGTTGAAACACGATTTCGCACTGGAAGAGGATGCCGTGATGCTGGAAGCGGCCAAGATATTTTCCAAGAGCAAACGGGAACAGTTGACCTTGCCGCAACTCGGGAAAGAGACCGTAACCGGCGAGGTCATCCGCAAGTTGCCGGCCCTGATGGGGGAGGCCGACGTGATCCGGGTGATTCAGATGATGCCCGGAGTGCAGACCCCGAGCGAAGGATCCACCGGATTCAGTGTACGCGGCGGCGGCATCGACCAGAATCTTGTGCTGATGGACGGCGCACCGCTCTACAATTCCGGACACTTCCTGGGTTTCATGTCGATGTTCAACGGCGATGTCGTCAAGAATGCGCAACTCTATAAAGGTGATTTCCCTGCCCATTTTGGCGGACGGCTTTCCTCCGTCCTCGACGTGAGCACGCGCGACGGCAACAGCAACGAATTCAAGGGCGATTTCTCTGTTGGCCTGATCACTTCGAAGCTGGCCATCGAAGGACCCATCGTCAAGGATAAGCTTTCTTTCATGTTGGCCGGCCGGAGGACATACATGGACATTTTCTTCCCGCTTTTCGGCGACAAGATTCCGAAAAACACCCAGATGTACTTCTACGACCTCAACGGAAAGCTGAGCTGGGTGGCCGGAGAGAAGGACCGTGTGTATCTGAGCGCTTTCCGCGGAAGGGATGTCTTCGGCATGTCGATGGAAGACTTCGACCTCGACCTGATGAAGTTCAGCTTTGCGAACAATACCCAGACCCTTCACTGGAACCACGAGTTCTCACCCAAAGTGTTCTTCAGCAGCTCCTTGTATAATTCCCGCTATAATGCCGGATTCGACTGTGACATGTCCAGTACAAGCTTCAATTACCTGACGGCCCTGCGGGAAACCGGGCTGAAAGCCGGCATAACCTGGTACATCAATCCGAACAATACGGTGAAGGCGGGCATCCAGGCCGCTTACTACCGGATGGACCCGGGCGATGTCACGCCCTCCGACGAAGCATCCATCGTACAGGCGCTGCATATGCCGCAGAGTTACGGCGTCATGCCCTCGGTGTATGCCCAGAATGAGCAGAAGATCGGCAGGCTGACCCTTCGCTACGGTTTCCGGCTGTCAAGTTTCTCTTCGCTCGGAGAAGCCGACCAGCGATACTACGATCCCCAGACCCACGAACTGATCAAAACCATTTCTTTCAGCAAGAATAAACCGATCCAGACCTACATCGGGTTTGAGCCGCGCATTTCAGGCTCACTCTCCGTGAGTCCTGATTTCTCGCTGAAAGCCGCTTATTCCCGTTCCTTCCAGTACATCCAGCAAGTGCCCATCAGCATCTCGGGCAGCCCGGTCGATGCCTGGTTCATCGCTTCGCCCAATAT
>JAGCUV010000014.1 GCA_017962705.1 Bacteroidales bacterium | reverse complement strand
TCAAGAGTATTCTCAAACGGAATGGGCTGACGGCGAATTATTATTTGGATGAAGGCGATGCCATTCGATTGCGGTAAGATGTCGAAAAGGGTTGTTTATTCTCCGCGGGTACGCGTGTTGATGGCTGTCGCCCTGGTGCTGGCCGTCGGGTTGTTCGTGTTCAGCGGGTTTTATATCCGCGACCATAAAATGTCCAATTTCCGGGGGGATTTTGTGATTTTTATTTCCGATACCTCGACGGCGGACGGCTTGTTGGCGCGTTTTCGAACGGATACGCTCTGCAAGAGTTACAGCAGCCTGAAGCGGGCTTTCCGAGAGGAGGATATGCAGAACCATCTTCGCATCGGACGCTATGAGGTCAAGCGGGAGCACTCCAGTATCGAGGTGGCGCGGATGATCAAGCGGGGATGGCAGCGTCCTTGCCGCCTGACCTTGTCCGGGACCATCCGCACGAAAAGCCGTCTGGCCAGTCTCATCGGTACGCAAATGATGGTGGATTCGGCCCAGGTGATGGAGGCGCTCAACGATGACGCTTTCTTGTCGCAGTTCGGTTTTGATTCGCGCAATGTCTATAGTATGATTTTGCCGGACACCTACGAATTGTATTGGAATGTGACGGTTTATGAGATTTTCAAGCGTTTCTATGAAGAGTATGATCTGTTCTGGAATGAGAGCCGGCAGGCGAAGGCCGGAAATTTGAAACTGACCCCGCTGGAGGTGTCCATCCTGGCGTCCATCGTTTCCGGGGAGACCAACCGTACGGACGAGTATCCCTTTGTGGCGCGTGTCTATCTCAACCGGCTCAAGATGAATATGAAGTTACAGGCGTGTCCGACGATTTGCTATCTGTATGACTATACATTGACGAGGGTACTCAAGACGCACCTGAAGATGGATTCGCCGTATAATACGTATCTGTATCCGGGCTTGCCTCCCGGCCCTATCAGCGTGCCGCCGAAGACCTGCATCGATGCGGTCCTCAATCCGGCTGAAGGCAATTATCTCTTCTTCAGCGCCAATCCCGCCTTTGACGGGACCAACCGCTTTGCTTCCTCCTACTCGGAGCATCAGCGGATGGCCGGCGAATACCACAAGGCCGTCACCGAGCGCCAAAAAAATCAAGGGAAATGACAACACAGGAGTTCAGGGATTTGTTTCCGATTTTGAAGCGGAAGGTGTACGGGAAAGATCTCGTATATCTTGACAATGCGGCCACTTCGCAGCGTCCGCAGAGCGTACTGGACAAATTTCTGCGCTTGTCCCGGGAGAGCAACGCCAACATCTATCGGGCCGTGCACAAGTTGTCGGCCGAGGCGACGGATGCCTACGAGCAGGCGCGGGAAGCGGCGCGCGCGTTCATCAATGCGGGCTCGCGGGAAGAAATCATCTTCACTTCCGGCTGCACGGCGGCCATTAATACCGTGGCGTACAGTTTCGGCCAGGCTTTCGTCCAAGCGGGCGACACCATCGTTGTCGGAGAAGGAGAGCATCATTCCAACCTGGTGCCGTGGCAACTGCTGTGCGAGCGTACGGGGGCTTCCTTACGGATTCTGCCCATTGACGACAAGGGACATTGGGACTTGTCGACGCTGAAAGAGTTGCTGCTGGCAGGAAAAAGTGGCGAAGGTGCGGCTGGCGCGCCGCAACGGGTGAAACTGGTCGCAGTGACGCATATCAGCAATGTACTGGGGCTGGTCAATCCGGTGGAGGAAGTGATTCGTCTGAGCCACGCGGCCGGAGTGCCGGTGCTGGTGGACGGCGCCCAGGGCATCGTTCACGAGCGGGTGGACGTGCAGGCGATGGACTGTGATTTCTACGCCTTTTCGGGGCATAAGGTTTATGCGGCGACCGGAACGGGTGTGCTATATGGAAAAAAACAGTGGCTGGAGCAGATGCCGCCTTTCCTCTCCGGAGGAGAGATGGTGGGCACGGTGACGCTGGATCACGCGGATTTCGCCGGCCTTCCGCATAAATTCGAGGCGGGGACGGGTAATTTCGCTTCTATCGCGACCTTTCCGGAGGCTTTCGAAACGGCGTTGATGGCTCGGGATCCGGACATTGCCGATGCCTGCGAGAGCGTTTGCGCTTATCTGGAAGAGGCTTTGCGCGCCCGGGGGGATGTGCGGCTGTACGGAGAACCCGGGACGATCGCCGATGCGGCCACTGGCGCGTCCCGCCCCGCTTACCGTCGCGCCGGAGTATTTTCCTTTACGATAGACGGGGTGCATCACGAAGATGTGGCCCAGGTGTTGGACAAGATGGGCATTGCGGTGCGCAGCGGCCTGATGTGCGCCGAGCCGGTCATCCGCCATTTCGGAGTGAACGGGATGGTACGTGCGTCTCTGGCTCCGTACAATACGATGGAAGAGGCCGAAACTTTTATCAAATGCCTGGACAAGGCGGTGAATCTATTGCGATAGTATGACGATAGCGCAGAAGCAGGAAGAATTGGTGGAAGCTTTCTCGGAATTTGACGAGTGGCTGGATAAATACGAATATCTGATTGAGATGGGCAAGGCTCTTCCGTCTTTCCCGGAGGAGAAAAAAACGGATGAGCGCCTGATCAAGGGCTGCCAGTCCCGTGTCTGGCTGGATGCGCAGACCGTGGATGGCAAGGTGGTGTTTTCGGCGGACAGCGATGCCATCATCACCCGGGGCATCATCGCGATGCTCATCGAGGTGTATTCCAACCGCACGCCTGAGGAGATCTTGCAAGCGGACGAGCAGTTTATCGACCAGATCGGTCTGCGCGAGAACCTTTCACCCACGCGCCAGAACGGCCTTCTGTCGATGATGCAGACCATCCGGCTACTGGCAGAAACCGCCGCCCAAGCCGAAAAAGCCCAGGCTTGAGAGTCAGACCCTAAAATGGAGAAGATGAATTTGGAAAAAGATATCGTACTGGCCCTGAGGACCGTTTATGACCCGGAAATACCGGTCAATATCTATGACTTGGGCCTGATATATGAATTGCGTGTGGACGAGGACCATCACGTATATATTCAAATGACCTTTACGGCCCCCAACTGCCCGATGGCGGACGAGGTGCTCGCCCAGGTGAAACAGGCCGTTGAGGATGTGCCGGGCGTGGTCAGCGTGGATATCGACCTGGTTTTTGAACCGGCTTGGGACAAGAGCCGGCTCAGCGAAGAGGCCAAGGTGGCCCTCGGGATGGAAGACGACGATTTTTAAAGGACTTGCGCGCGTGTTGTTGAGCCTCATCATACCGGTATACAATCGTCCCGAGGAACTGCGGGAGTTGTTGGCTTCGCTTGCGGGGCAGACGGACCGGGATTTCGAGGTGATTGTGGTGGAGGACGGGTCAACGAAAACGTCTGAAAGCATTGCGTCTGAGTATGGTGTTAAATACCACACCAAGCCCAACACGGGCCCTGGCCTTTCGCGCAATGAGGGCGCGGCGCTCGCACAGGGGGACTTTTTTGTCTTCCTGGATTCGGACTGCGTGCTTCCGCCGGAATATGTGGCGGCGGCCAAAGCGGGAATCGAGCGGACGGGCTGCGACGTGTTCGGGGGTCCCGACCGTGCCGGGGATGATTTCAGCCCGATGCAAAGGGCTGTCAGTTATTCGATGACTTCGTTCTTTACGACCGGTGGCATCCGGGGCGGGGGAGAGAGGATGGACAAATTCCATCCGCGCAGTTTCAATATGGGAGTGTCCCGCAAGGCGTTTGAAAAACTGGGAGGCTTTTCCGGGATGCGCTATGGAGAGGATATCGATTTCAGTATCCGGCTGATTCGTGCGGGGTATAAGAGCGTGTTGCTCAAGGATGCCTGGGTGTGTCACAAACGCCGCACGGATATGCGTGCCTTTTTCCGTCAGGTTTTTCATTCGGGACAGGCCCGTATCCGGCTGGAGCGCCGGCATCCGCACAGCCTCAAGGCGGTGCATACTTTGCCGGCCCTCTTTACGCTGGGCTCTGCTTTCTTGTTCTGTGGTTTCCTGTTTTGTTTCTTGGCGGGCTATGTACAAACAGCCCTTTTCTGCCTCGCACCTTTGGTGCTGTATGCCCTGCTCATTTATGTGGACAGCCTTCTGCGCAACGGACCGGAGGTGGCCCTGCTTTCCGTCAGGGCGGCCTTCGTACAATTGTGGGGCTATGGCTGCGGCTTTATCTCCGCCCTTTTCTGTTCATCCAATCATTCTAAATAATCTTGTTATGAAAAGATTCTACTGTTTCCTTTTTGCTCTCCTTTGCTGCCTGACGCTTTCTGCGCAGTATGCCCGTTATCTGGGCCCGATGCAGGGGATGAACCACAAGCAGCACGGCTATTCCTATCAAGGAATAGATATCTATGGTAACTATATGGTCAGCTGCCAGAATCAGGGAGCCGCTACCATTTACAAACTCTCCAAGGACAGTTTTACCAAGGTGTCACAGTTCAAACTGGCGACTTTCAACGACGTCAATCACGCCAATGTCGCCTCTTTCGGCGTGGAGAAGGTCAGTAGCAGTGACCCGCTGCCGGCCCTCTATGTCAGCCAGTGTCACAAAAAGCCCTACGACGGTCGTAAAGACCTCCTTTTTGTCGAACGTATTGCTCCCGATATGCAGAGTTCGACGCTGGTGCAGACCATTTTCTATGACGATGTCAACAAGGACTTCGGCTATGCGTTGCAGTGGGTGATTGACCGCAGCAACAAGATGCTTTACGGCTATGGCAACACCATCAACAACGATGATCCGGAAAACCGTCACCGCATCATCAAATTCCGTCTTCCCAAGTTGTCGGCCGGCGCAGAGGTTGTCCTCAAGCCCGAAGACGCATTGGAGAATTACCTGATTGAGGAAGTCTCGGACTTCCGTTTCAATCCCGTCGGTCAGGGACTTTATATCAAGAACAATCAATTGTATATGCCTACGGGAGTGGGAACGGACAATCATCCTTCCATCCTCTATGTTTGGGACTTGAAGAAAAAGTCGATGAAGACCATCGATTTGGTGCAGAGCACCAGCGGCGAGTTGGAGGATATCAGTTGCTACAACGGGAAAATGTATGTGCAGGGCCAGGACGGGCTCTTCGTCTTGAGCGACAAGATTCCTTTCAAGATTTCTTCGGCCTTTTCCGACCATATGGTGCTTCAGCGCAATGCCCAGGTGCCTGTCTGGGGATGGGCCCAGCCGGGAACGAGTGTGAAGGTTACCACCTATTGGAATGAAAAATCCTATACCGCCAGTGCCGATAAGTCGGGCTGTTGGAAAGTCGTCGTTCCCACCCCTGATGCGGGTGGCCCGTATGACATTCAGGTGAATGCCGGAACGGAAGAACGTATCCTTACCGACGTGCTCATCGGAGAGGTGTGGATTTTTGCCGGCCAGTCGAATATGGATATGCCCGTCAAAGGCTATAAAATGCAGAAGACGGAAGGGCTGGTGGATGAGGTGATGGGCTCGGCACTCTATGCTGACAAGGTCCGCATCCTTCGCGTCAAACGTCCGGCGACCGTGACCCCGATGCTTGACCTCCCGCTGTGCTCCTGGGTGAAAGGAAGCGGCGAAAATGTAGCCAATTGCAGTGCTATAGCCTGGCATTTTGCCAAAAACCTGAGCGACCAGCTCCATGTGCCGGTGGGTATCATCGAGAATGCCTGGGGTGGTTGCAGCATCGCGCCCTATATGACCGAAGAGTATGTGGTGAATGCCTTGACGGACAATGTGTCCGAGGAAAAATTGCGGGCCGTGCTCGAGCGGAAGAATGTCAAGAAAAAAGCCCCCAGGCAGGTGGCGACCATCTGGAACAGCCGTATGCTCCCGCTAGCCGGCTATGCGGCCAAGGGCTTTATCTGGTACCAGGGCGAGTCCAATTTGGGCGACCGCTACTATGATCTGATGCAGACGGCGATGGTCAAGCAATGGCGCAAGGCCTGGGGCGATGCGGACAATAAAATGCCATTTATGTTCACCACCCTCGCGCCTTACAAATCGGGTGACAGCAAAGCTACGAAGCGCGCTTTCTTCGTGGAGAATCAGTTACGTTCCTTGAAGTTCATCCCCAACGCGTATGCGGCCGTCACCGAGAGCATCGGCGATGAGCAGTGCATCCATCCTGCCAAAAAGAAGGAAGTGGCCTATCAGTTCCTGCTCTACGCCATGGAGAAGGTGTATCAGCAACCGATCCTGCCCTCGGGGTACGCCGTTCCGGCCTCCTATGAGTTTAAGGACAGTCTTGTGACCATCAAGTTTGACAACGTGGCGATGGGGCTGGGGTCGGTCAGCGAAAATGGCTGCGTGAAAGGCTTCGAACTGGCAGGGGAGAACCAGGTGTTCTATCCCGCTGAGGCCCAGGTGGAACGCGGCGGGGAAACGATCAAGGTCCAGTCGCCCCAGGTGCCCGCTCCCGTCTCTGTCCGCTACAATTTCCACAACTATTCCGACGGTAATCTCGAGAACTCCTTCGGCGTTCCCGTCCCCTGCTTCCGCAGCGACAACTGGGCCGAAAAATAGGCCTTGCCCGCGCCTGAGCGTAAAGGCAAACAAAAAAGGGGCAGGCCAATGTGACCTGCCCCTTTCGGGTTGATAAGCAGCCGACGCCTATTTGTGCACGCTGCGGTCGTGGAGTTCGGCGAGCTTGCCGCTGTTCCAACGGTTGGTCGTACCGACGAGGTAACCGGTGATGCGCTGGAGCGTGTCGATGTTCTTGCTCTTGCAGTGCGGGCACTCGGTCAGGTTCTCATCGGCATCTTCATAGCCGCAGTCGAGGCAGCGGTTGCGGTTGTGGTTGACGGAGCCGTAGCCGATATCGTACTTGTCCATCAAGTCCACGATGGCCATGATCGCCTCGGGATTGTGGGTGGCGTCGCCGTCGATTTCCACATAGAAGATGTGGCCGGCATTCTCGTACTGGTTGTACGGGCCCTCGATCTTGGCCTTGTGCTCCGGCGTGCAGTGGTAGTACACGGGCACGTGGGAAGAGTTGGTGTAGTAGTCCTTGTCGGTGATGCCCGGGATGCGGCCGAATTTCTTGCGGTCCATCTTGGTGAAACGTCCGGCGAGGCCTTCGGCCGGAGTGGCCAGGAAGGTGAAGTTGTGCTGGAAGGTCTCAGCAAAGCCGTTGATCTTGTCCGCCATGTGGGACACGATGCGCAGACCGAGTTCCTGGGCCTCTTCGCTTTCGCCGTGGTGCTTGCCGATAAGGGCTATCAGACACTCGGCCAGGCCGATGAAACCGATGGACAGGGTACCCTGGTTGAGGACTTTTTCCACGCTCTCTTCGGGGTCAAGTTTTTCGCTGCCCAGCCACAGGCCGCTCATCAACAGGGGGAATTGTTTCTTGACGGCCGTCTTCTGGAATTCAAAACGCTCGTTGAGCTGCTTGGCGGCGATGTCGAGCGCCCAGTCCAGACGCTGGAAGAAGTTGGCGATGCGTTTGCTCTGATCCGGCTCGTTCATGCACTCGATGGCCAGGCGCACGATGTTGACGGTGGTGAAACTCAGGTTGCCGCGGCCGATGGAGGTCTTCGGGCCGAACTTGTTGCCGTACACGCGGGTGCGGCAGCCCATCGTGGCGACCTCGTGCTCATAGCGTTTCGGATCATCCTCTTTCCAAGCCTCGTCCTGGTTGTAGGTGGCGTCGAGGTTGAGGAAGTTCGGGAAGAAACGGCGGGCCGTCACTTTGCAGGCGAATTTGTACAAATCATAGTTGGGGTCGGTGGGGAGGTAACTCACGCCTTTCTTCTTCTTCCAAATCTGGATGGGGAAGATGGCGGTGCTGCCGTTGCCCACGCCCTCATAGGTCGTGTTGAGGATCTCGCGGATGATGCAACGGCCCTCGGCAGAGGTGTCCGTACCATAGTTGATGGAGGAGAAGACCACCTGGTTGCCGCCACGGGAGTGGATGGTGTTCATATTGTGCACGAAAGCCTCCATCGACTGGTGGACGCGCATCACGGTCTGGTTGACCGCGTGCTGGATGATGCGCTCCTCACCCTGCATCCCGACGAGGTCGCGGCGGATGTAGTCGTCCAGTTTGACATCGTTGAGGTAGGAGTAGTCCTTGCCGTTGAGGTCGGAAAGTTTCTTGATTTCCTCCTGGAAGGTCTTGCGGACATAGGGGGCCAGGTAGTAGTCGAAGGCGGGGATGGCCTGGCCGCCGTGCATTTCGTTCTGTACCGTCTCCATCGAGATGCAGGCGAGTACGGAAGCGGTCTCGATGCGCTTGGCGGGACGGGATTCGCCGTGACCGGCTTTCAGACCGCACTCAAGAATCTTGTCGAGCGGATGCTGGATGCAGGTAAGGCTCTTGGTGGGGTAGTAGTCCTTGTCGTGGATATGGATGTATCCATTCACCACGGCTTCGCGTACGTCTTCAGAAAGCAGGCAGTTGTCCACATAGGATTTGGTGGCTTCCGAAGCGAATTTCATCATCATGCCCGCGGGCGTATCCGCATTCATATTGGCATTCTCACGGGTGATGTCCGTTGCCTGGGCGTCGATGATCTCCTGGAAGATTTCATTGCTCTTGGCGTTGCGGGCCATGCTGCGCTGGTTGCGGTAGGCGATGTACTTCTTGGCGACTTCCTTGCGGGGAGATTTCATCAACTCCATTTCCACACAGTCCTGAATCTCCTCCACGCTCATCGTCTCTTTGTTGTTCTTGGTGACCGCATCGGCAATCTTGGCTGCGAGGACAATGTCTTCCCCGGCTTCGGTCACGGCCATGGCCTTCATAACGGCGGCGACAATCTTCTGACTGTCAAATGTCACCTCCCGCCCGTCTCGTTTTAGTACTTTCTTAATCATACGCTTTTAAGTGAGTTATTTCCACTTCCGGTCTCATCCAAACGATCGGAAATGATTTGTTAATATTGCTTTGCTGGTAAACGGAATTGACCTCCCGGTGAATTCGCGATGGCAAAGTTAAGAGAATTGTTTTATCTTTTCTAACGAATTGACAAGAAGTTATTAACAAATTTTAAAATTGCCTGTTAATTTATTGTTATTCAATTAATAAAACATTTGTAATTTTGAATAATTAAAAACTAATCGTTTGCTTGGCGAATGGGGGTGGGTGGAGTTTTTAAATATTTCGCAAAATAACATTATCTTTGTGCCACTTTATAGAATAGGAGACATATGGATGCTATTACCCGGAAACGATATGTAAGATTGCAGTGGCGTACCCTCATCATTTTGATGATAGGGTATATCTGCTATTATTTCCTGCGGAAGAACTTCAGTGCGGCCATCCCCGCGATGGAGGCGACACTGGGCTTTTCCAAAGTGCAGTTGGGCTTGTTCCTGACGCTCAACGGTATTGTCTATGGCTTGTCCCGCATGGTCAACGGCTTGTTGGCGGACCGCTATTCCAAGCGCCTGTTGATGGGGACAGGCCTGCTGTTATCCTGCATCATCAATCTGGCCATCTGTTTCTCTCCTTCTTTGAACGGCTTCTTCCACTTGTTGGACGGCGAAGGGAAGGCGACCTTGGGACTGGTCTATCTGATTGGTTCGCTTTGGGTGCTCAACGGCTATGTTCATGGAATGGGCTACCCTCCTTGTTCCTCCTTGATGGCGCACTGGTTCCGGCCTTCTGAACTGGCCACCAAGCAAAGCATCTGGAATGCGTCGCACTCCATCGGCGCCGGAGTCGTCATCGCTCTTTGCGGCTGGATTTTGTCCCGCTTCGGCTATGGTGCCTGGAATCTCTGCTTCATTGTTCCGGCAGCTATTTCCTTCGCCGGCTCCATCTTGCTTTTTACGACTTTGCGGGATGACCCTTCTGCGTACGGCCTTCCTCCGGTGGAGGAATTTGACCGGGAGGTCAGGTCCGCACAAGCCGGTCAGGACAAGGAGACGGCCGGCGGGTCCGTTGTCTCCGGTCCTGAAACGGACGTGCAGTTGACAGGAGAGCACTACAAGACATTCATCGCCCGGATGGTCTTTCGCAATCCCGTTATCTGGGGCATTTCCGTCTCCAACTTTTGCGTCTATGTCATCCGCTTTACCATTCTGGAGTGGGGAACTTCTTTCCTGACACAGTACAAAGGGCTGGATATCGCCCGGGCGGCCTCCATCGTGGCGGCCTCCGAACTGATTGGCGGCGTACTGGGAACCATCGCAGCCGGTTGGCTGACCGATCGTTTCTTCCAGTCCAAGACGCTACGGACGAGCGCTCTTTTTATTTTCGGCGCGACCTTGAGTTTCGCCGGTTTCTGGCTTATCCCGTCCGGCACCTCATGGATATGGAGTGCTGTTCTTATTGTGGCCTCGGCCTTTTTTATTTATGGCCCCCAGGCCTTGTTGGGCATCAGTTGCTCGCAGTATGCCACCAAATGGGCCGCCGGGTCGGCCAATGGTGTCTGCGGCATCTTCGGCTATGCCGCGACCGTTATTTCAGGTATTGGTTTCGGATGGCTCGCAGAGCATCCGGGAATGGGATGGAACGCTGTCTTTATCGTAGCGATTGCTTTCGGCCTCATCGGGGCCGCCATCTTGTTTTCCTATTGGAAATCACCTGCCAACGGCTACGAAAAAGCCCATCGGATTTTAGATGAATTTCATCAGAAATAAATTCCTGAAAATTAAATTTCCAGCGCAGTACTATCCTACCAGCCAGACCAGGACGTGGCGGTCGAACGTGATGTATTCCAGTTCGAATTCTTCTTCGTGGCCGTCTTTGTGGATAAAAGTGGCTTCGAGTTCGCCTTCGCCCCTGGGACGGAACTTTTCGAGCTCGATTTGTTCGGCGAAATCGACATTGCCGATGGACATCCTTTTATATACGGCTTCCTTGGCGCACCAGTAGATGGCCAGCTGCTCGTTTTTGCGCTCGTCGTCGAGATCCTCGATCTCCTCTTCGCTGAGGGCCTTTTTCTCCACGGCGGAGAAATCGCGGTCCAGGCTCTCGCAATCAATGCCCAGATCGAGCTCTTCGTGGGTGATGATGGCGACATATTTCGCGGTGTGGGTGATGCTGATATTGGTGACACAGCCTTCCAGATAAGGCTGGCCGTTGTCGTGGTGGCTCAGATACATTTTCTCCTCAAACACTTCGTTGAGGAGGGCGCGCACCGCCAGTTTCTGCTTGCGCAGGGATTCGCTCTGGATCAACTGGATTTCTTCCATTTCATCGGTCGGCACGGATACGAGCGCTTTCAATTCTTCTTCGCTCTCGGTGATCTGCCAGACCGAAACTTCTGCTTTTTCTGCGACTGTTTTTCTTAAATAAAGTGCCATAAATAATGTATTAAGACAGAACCGCGGCATTCCCGCCTGTACGGAAACAACAAGCCGCCCGGCGCTCCGACCACGGGGCGCCAGCCTTCATCTGATTCAGGAAAAAACACGATAACGGGTCGTCAGAGCGACTATCCGTCATAGTAATCGTGCCTATTGGACTCGGAGGTTCCATCTTTTGTTTTGTAATCGATTGCAAAAGTACGAATAAGCGGAGAGAAAAACAAATTTTTTGCTAACTTTGCATCCGCATCGGGTGACCGGTGCGGAAAATCGTAATATTTTTAATTTCTTTCAATATGAATTTTTTAACCAACGAAAAGTTACTGATTGTAGGTGCCGGCGGTATGATCGGGTCCAATATGGCCCAGACGGCTTTGATGTTGCATCTTACTCCCAATGTTTGCCTCTATGACATCTATGAACCCGGCTTGCTGGGCGTTGTCGCGGAGATGAACCACTGTGCGTTCGAGGGCGTGAACATCACCTGGACCACCGATGCGGCCGAGGCGTTCAAGGATGCCAAATACATCCTTTCTTCCGGCGGCGCTCCCCGCAAGGAGGGGATGACCCGCGAAGATTTGCTCAAGGGCAACTGCCAGATTGCCGAGGACTTCGGCAAGAATGTCAAGAAATATTGCCCGGATGTCAAGCACATCACCGTGATTTTCAACCCGGCCGACCTGACCGGTCTGGTGGTTCTGCTGCACTCCGGCGTTTCTCCGGAGAAGGTGACCACCCTCGCGGCCCTCGACTCCACCCGTCTGCAGACGGCCCTCGCCCAGAAGTTCGGCGTGCCCCAGAGCAAAGTGACGGGCGCGGTGACCTACGGCGGACACGGCGAAGCGATGGCGGTGTTCGCCTCGCAGGCCAAGATCGACGGCAAACCCTTCAATCTGATGGGTTTGAGTGCCGAAGAATTCGAACAGATCAAACACGATACCATCCAGGGCGGTTCCGCAATCATCAAACTTCGCGGTCGTTCTTCTTTCCAGAGCCCGGCCTACAACGCCGTCAAGATGATCGAAGCGGCGATGGGCGGCGAGAAATTCACCTGGCCTGCCGGCTGTTATGTCAACAACGGCACCTACAAGAACGTGATGATGGCGATGCCGTCCGTGATTGACAAGCGCGGCGTGCATTTCTGCGATCCTGCCGGCACCGCCGCCGAGATTGCCGATTTGCAGAAATCCTACGAGCACCTTTGCAAGATGCGCGATGAAATCATCGGCCTGGGCATTATCCCGCCCGTGGCCGAGTGGAATAAAGTCAACTCAAATTTGTAAACGATATGCAACAGAACATTTCTACCTACGACTTCGCCGGCAAGAAAGCCATCGTTCGCGTCGATTTCAATGTTCCCTTGAACGAACAGTTCCAGATTACCGACGACACCCGTATGCGCGCTGCCGTTCCCACCCTCAACAAGGTGTTGGAGAAAGGAGGTTCCCTCATCATCATGTCCCACCTCGGACGTCCCAAGGGTGTGACGGAGAAATTCTCCCTCAAACATATTCTTCCCCATCTCGAGGAATTGCTCGGCCGCAAGGTTTCCTTCGCCGATGATTGCCAGAAAGCCGACGCCCAGGTCGCCGCGCTCAAACCCGGCGACGTCCTCGTGCTGGAGAACCTCCGCTTCTATGCCGAAGAGGAAGGCAAGCCCAGGGGACTGGCCGAAGATGCCTCCGACGAGGAGAAAAAGGCGGCCAAGGCGGCTGTGAAAGAAAGCCAGAAGGCGTTTGTCAAGAAGCTCGCTTCCTACGCCGACTGCTATATCAACGACGCTTTCGGTACGGCCCACCGTGCCCATGCTTCCACGGCCCTCATCGCCAAGTATTTCCCCAACGACAAGATGTTCGGCTATATCATGGAAGGTGAAATCAAGGCCATCGACCGCGTGCTCAAGACGCCTGAGCATCCTGTCACCGCCATCATCGGCGGCGCCAAGGTCTCTTCCAAGATCGGTATTATCGAACACCTCTTCGATGTCGTGGACAACATGATTATCGGCGGTGGTATGGTCTCTACCTTCATCAAGGCCCAGGGCGGCAAGATCGGCAAGTCCCTCTGCGAGGATGACCAGCAGGAACTGGCCCTCAACATCCTGAAAAAGGCCGAGGAGAAAGGCGTGAAGATGTATCTCTCCGACGAGGTGCTGATTGCCGACGCGTTCTCCAACGACGCCAATACCCGCATCTGCAAGAACAGCGAGATTCCCGACGAGTGGGAAGGCGTGGATGCCGCTCCCTCGACGGTCGCCCAGTGGGAAAAAGTCATCATGGCTTCCAAGACCATCCTCTGGAACGGTCCCGTCGGCGTGTTCGAGATTCCCGCGTTCGCCAAGGGAACCAACAAGATCGCCGAGATTCTGGCCAAGGCCACTTCCAAGAACGGCGCCTTCACCCTGGTGGGCGGCGGTGACTCCGTGGCGGCCGTCACGCAGATGGGTTACGCCAAGAAAGTGAGTTATGTATCTACCGGCGGCGGTGCGATGCTCGAGTACCTCGAGGGCATCGAACTGCCCGGCATTGCCGCTATCCGGGAATAATGGACTTGCTTGCCATACATTGGAACGTTGATCCGAACCTGTTGACGATTGGCAGCTACGGCCTGCGCTGGTATTCGCTGCTTTTTGTCGGCGGGTTCATCGTAGGATACTACCTCTTCAAATGGTTTTTCAAAAATGAGGGCCTGCCCTGGGAGAAACTCCTGGATCCGGTCCTCTACACTTTGTTGTTGGGAACCATTGTCGGCGCACGCCTGGGACACTGCCTGTTCTACCAGCCGGATTACTATCTGACCAGCTGGGAGGGCTTTCTGGAAATTTTCCAGCCCTGGAAAGGCGGGCTCGCCAGCCACGGCGGTGCGATTGCCCTGCTGCTGGCGATGTGGTGGTATGCCAACCATTATGGCAAGAAATACAATTTCGATTATTTGTGGGTGATGGACAAGGTCGTGATGACCGTCTGTTTTGCCGGCGCGATGATCCGGCTCGGCAACCTGTTCAACAGTGAAATATACGGCGATGTGACCACCCTTCCCTGGGGCGTCATTTTCGAACGGAACGGGGAGACCTTGCCCAAGCATCCCACCCAAATTTACGAAGCCCTGTGCTATCTGGCGCTCGGCTTCTCGTTGGTGGGGGTTTACAAGTACAGGCTGGACAAACTCTACCGGGGCGAGATTTTCGGTATTTTCCTCATCTGCCTGTTCGGGGCGCGTTTCCTGATTGAATTCATCAAGGAGCCGCAGGTGGGATTTGAGGAGAATATGCTGCTCAATATGAGACAGTTGTTGAGCATACCGTTCATTCTCGCCGGAGTCGTCATCCTGATTCTGTCGGTAAAAGTGTGGAAGAAGCCGGCCCGCGCGTTTCCTCCCGCGCCCAAAAAAGGCCGGAAATTTTAAAGCAAAAAGAATGAAGAATAGTAACGTTATTTTGTGCTTGTGCCTTCTTTTCGCGTGCGTGTGCGCGCGCGGGTCGGAGGTGCCGGACAGTCTGCAGTTGTATCCTGCGGATGAGAAGGTGACTTTCCTTACGTTGGATGACGCCATCAAGGTGGCGCTCAGCGAGAGTGAAAGCGTGCAGATTGCAGACAAGGAGGTGGTGCGTACCGGTCATGCCAAGAAAGGGACCTATGCAGCCCTTTTCCCCCAGATTGATGCGTCGGGCTCCTACCAGCGCGTGCTGATCAAGAACGATATCCGTGCGATGATGGGTAACGACAGTCCGATGGCCCAGCAGATGACCGACACCAAAATCGGTAGTTTCAACACGCTGGCTGTCGGTGCCAGTGCGTCGATGCCGCTGGTCAACGCCGCCCTTTGGAAGAGCATCAAGATATCCGGACAAAGCGTGGAACTGGCCGTCGAAAAGGCCCGTGCCTCCCGTCTGGACCTCGTCGCCCAGGTGAAAAGGGCCTATTACACCACCTTGCTGGCCAAAGAATCTTTCCGCGTCTTCCGCGAATTGTATGAAAATGCCTTGTCCAACTACGGGCAGACCGAAAAGAAATACAACGCCCAGAAGGCTTCGGAACTTGATATGACCACGGCCAGGACCAATCTGGCCGGTGCCATTCCGAATGTCTATTCGGCCGAGAGCGATGTGATGCTCGCCCTGTGGCAGCTCAAGGCGGTCATCGGTGCCGATTTGGACGCCAGCATCGATATCGTCGGCTCCCTGGATGATTACAGCGCCCAACTCAATGCGCAGCCGGCATATGAGTCGCTGTCGCTTGATAGCAACTCCACGATGAAGCAGTTGTCCATCCAGGCAGAGCAGTTGCTGCAGACGGTCAAGATGCGTCAGATGGCCTATGTGCCTACGCTGGCCGCGACCGTCAGCATCACCTATTCGGCCGTGTCCAACGACCCGATGACGAACCTGGGCTGGTTCCCGTATTCTTACGCCGGTTTCAGTTTGAATATTCCCATTTTCTCGGGCGGCAAGCGCTACCACGATGTCAAGCAGGCCCGCAACCAGTACGAACAGTTGCAATTGCAGACCCGAAGCACGGAAAAACAGCTCCGCATCAGCGTCCAACAGCAACTTTCCGCGATGCAAACGGCGTCCAAGAGTTATGGTGCTTCCAAAGATGCCCTTGCTTCCGCCGAGAAAGCCTATCAGATTGCGGCCAAGTCCTACGAAGTCGGCCGGGCTACCCTGATTGAACTGGACAATGCCCAGTTGAACCTGACGCAGTGCCAGCTTTCCCTCAGCAACAACATTTACAGTTATATTGCGGCCCAGGCGCAACTCGAATCCATCCTGGGAGAAGAAAATTTTGAAGTAAAATAATGGAAGATATGAAGCGTAGTATCCAACAAATCGCCGCCTTGTCCTTGCTGCCCTTGCTGGCGGCTTGCGGCAGCGGCCAGAATCAAGCCGCGCAGGAGCAGGAAGCCCTGCCCGTGGTGGTTGTCAAACAGGTTTCCGCCCGCGATGTGGTGCAGAAAGAGACCTATACCTCCACCGTCGAACCCAATGTCAAGAACAATATTGCGCCCCAGACCGCGATGCGCATCAAGAGCATACGCGTGGAAGTAGGGGATTTCGTCTCCAAGGGCCAGGTGGTCGCCACGATGGACGCGGTGTCCCTCGACCAGGTCAAACTCCAGTACAAGAACGACTCGACCGAATATGTCCGCCTGAAAGGCCTCTACGAGGTGGGCGGTCTGTCCAAGAGTGACCTGGATGCCATTGAGTTGTCTTACAAGGTGCGCAAGAAAAATTATGAGAATATGCTGGAGAACACCGTCCTCCGTTCTCCCATCGCCGGTGTCATTTCCGCCCGCAACTACGATGTGGGGGATATGTATTCGATGGGTCAGCCGATTTACACCGTGCAGGAGATTTCCCCGGTCAAGTTGCTGGTGGCGGTCTCCGAGCGCGACTATACCCGCGTCAAGAAAGGCGGAAAGGTGAGCATCAGCGTCGACGCTTTCCCGGGAGCGGAGTTTACCGGCAGCATCACCCGGCTTTATCCTACCATTGACCCGACCACCCATACCTTCCTCGTAGAGGTGCAGGTACCCAACAAAGACCGTAAGTTGCGTCCGGGTATGTTTGCCCGCGTGACCCTGGTCTTCGGAGTGAACCACAGCGTCGTCGTTCCCGACCTGTCCGTCGTGCGCCAGCAGGGTGCGGGCGACCGCTACATCTATGTGTTGGAGCCGGATGGCACGGTCTCTTTCCGTCCCGTGACGCTGGGCGTGCGCCTCGGCAGCGAGTATGAAGTGCTCGACGGGGTCAAGGACGGCGAGAAAGTCGTCGTCGAAGGGCAGTTGCGCATCAAAGACGGCGCGCAGGTGGAAGTCAAACAATAATAGCATTCCTACAAGATGAGCATATACAGGACAGCGGTAAACAAGCCTGTGACGACGGCCTTGATTTTCATCGTCTTCGTCATTCTCGGCTGTTATGCCCTGATGAACCTCGCCCTGGACAATTTCCCCAAAATCGAGTCCAATACCATTATGGTGATGTGCTCTTACCAGGGAGCCAGTGCGGAGGATATTGAGAATAACGTGACCAAGACTTTGGAGAATACGCTCAACAGTGTGGCGAACCTCAAAAGTCTGACCTCCACCTCCAAGGAGAATATTTCCATGCTGGCGTTGGAGTTTGAATACGGCATAGACATCGACGTGGCGACCAACGACGTGCGGGACAAGTTGGATATGGTGTCCAACTATCTGCCCGACAATGTTTCCACTCCCATCATTTTCAAGTTCAGTGCGGACGATATTCCCATTATGATCCTGTCCGCACAGGCCGGTCAGAGCGCCAAGGCCCTGGAAAAAATTCTGGACGACAAGGTTGCCACTCCGCTGGCCCGTGTCGCGGGCGTGGGTACGGTCTCCGTTTCCGGTGCCCCGCAGCGCGAATTGCAGGTCTATTGCGACCCCCAGAAACTCGAAGCCTACGGCCTGACGGTCACGGGCATCAGTTCCATTCTGGCCCAGGAAAACCGCAACACGCCTTCCGGCAACATTGATATCGGTTCTGACACCTACACCCTGCGCGTGGAGAAGGAATTCGCCTCCGCGGAGGAAATGCTGGATGTGGTGCTGGGGCATTTCAACGGACGAACGGTCTATCTGCGCGATGTGGCGCGGGTGCAGGACGATTTGGAAGAACGCGGCCAGGAAGCTTATTGCGACGGCACGCGCGGCGCCATCATCATTATCCAGAAGCAGTCCGGCGCCAACACCGTCAATACGATTCGTGGGGTGAAGAAAGTGTTGAAACGCATCGAGCCCACCTTGCCGTCCGATGTCAAGGTCAGCATCACGATTGACAACTCCCGCAACATCATCAACACCCTCAATTCCTTGAAAGAGACCATCGCCATCACCTTCCTGGTGGTTATGCTGGTGGTGTTCATCTTCCTCGGACGCTGGCGGGCCACCCTGATCATCGTTTCCGCCATTCCTATCTCCCTGCTGGCTTCGCTGCTCTACCTTTTTGCGACCGGTGAGACGCTCAACATCATTTCGATGTCCGCCCTCTCCATCGCCATCGGTATGGTGGTGGATGACGCCATCGTGGTATTGGAGAATGTGACAACGCATATCGAGCGGGGTGAGAAGCCCAAGGAAGCGGCCGTCCACGGCACCCAGGAGGTGGGTATCTCCGTGATTGCTTCCACCCTGACGATGCTCGCCGTGTTCCTGCCCCTGACGATGATCAACGGTATGTCCGGCGTGCTCTTCCGTCAGTTGGGCTGGATTGTGAGCATCATTATGATTGTTTCCACGACGGGCGCCCTGACCCTGGTGCCGATGATGTGCTCGCAGATGCTGCGCCGCAACCTGACGCACGGTGCCTTCTACAAGGTGATCTTCGGCGGTATCAACCGCGGCCTGGATGCGATTTCCAACGGCTACAGCCGCTTGATCCGGTGGTCGGTCAATCACCGGACCGCCGTGGTGCTCATCGCCCTGGTCATCTTCCTCGGAACGACGGTCCTCCTCGGTCCCAACATCAAGACCGAATACTTCCCCAAATCGGATATGGGACGTCTGCGGGTGGCGGTCGAACTGCCTATCGGAACGGGCCAGAATGTCACCCGCGAACTGGGCGCCGAACTTTATCAGCGCTTCCGGGAGGCGGTGCCGGAAATCCGTTCCTGCAACTACTCCCTGGGACAGGCCTCTACGGACAATGCCTACCAGGCGATGCAGACCACGGGCACCTACAAAATTTCCTACAACATCGACTTGGGCAGCAAGGAAGACCGCCTGCGCAGCAGCAGCGACATTTCTGACATCATCCGCGGCATTATCTCCGAATATCCCTCCATCAAGAAATTCCAGGTGACGGAAGGCAACGGCGGAATGGGCGGCGCTCCCAAGGTCGAACTCGAAATCTACGGCTATGAATTCGAGACCACCGACCGCATCGCGGCGGAACTCGCCGAAGGCCTGCGCGAGAGCAAGATGTGCGCTGAGGTGTTCATCAGCCGTGATGAATATACCCCTGAATACAAGGTGGATTTCGACCGCACCAAACTCTCCATCAACGGGCTCAACTCCACCTCGGCAGCCGCTTATCTGAGCGCCTGCATCAACGGATCGGTGATGACTTATTTCCGGGAGGACGGGGATGAATACGAGATTCGCGTGCGTCTGGCTCCCGAATTCCGTACCTCTACCGAAGACATTGAGAATATTACCATCTACAACAATGCCGGCAAAGGCATCCGTATCAAAGACCTCGGAACGATCGTCGAGACGCGCACTCCGCCCCAGATTATTCGCAAGGACAGGGAGCGTATGGTGATGGTGACCGGTCTCGCCGCCAAAGGAGCGGTACTCTCCGAAATCGTGGCCAAGAGCCAGGAAGTCATCGACGCGACGGACATTCCTTCCGAAGTGTCGGTGATTGTGGCTGGTGACTACGAAGACCAGCAGGAAGCTTTCGGCGACTTGCTCACCTTGCTCGTCCTCATCGTCATTCTGGTGTACATCGTGATGGCGGCCCAGTTCGAATCGCTGATGAGCCCCTTCGTGATTATGTTCAGTATTCCTTTCGCCCTCACAGGCGTGCTGATCGGCAGTATTGTCTCCAATACCGCCATCAGCGTGATGGCTATGATCGGCGTCATCATCCTGATGGGTATCGTGGTGAAGAACGGTATCGTGCTGATTGACTACACCATCCTCTGCCGCGAACGGGGAATGGCCATCAAAGATAGCGTGGTGACCGCGGCCCGCAGTCGTCTGCGCCCGATTCTGATGACCACCCTGACCACCGTGCTCGGTATGATCCCGATGGCCATCGGCAGCGGCGAAGGCGCCGAACTGTGGAACGGTCTGGGCGTAACGGTCGCCTGGGGACTTTCCATCTCCACCCTGATTACCCTGGTGCTGATTCCGGTGATTTACACCTCTTTCGCCACCTGGCAGGAGAAAGCGAAACAACGTAAACTGAAAACGGCGAAATAGCCCGACGAACGAATATGAAAGCCATTTTTATCACATACAACCAAGCCTACTACAGCGAGATTGTGGAGGCGATTGAAGAAGCCGGCGTGCGGGGTTACACCCAATGGCCCGGCATCCGGGGCCGGGGAAGCGTGGATGGTGAGCCGCACGAAGGTTCCCACGCCTGGCCCACCCACAACGATGCCGTCCTGACCTTTGTGCCGGACGACAAGGTGGCCCCGATTCTGGCGATGATGAAAGAAAAGGATGAAGCGGCGCCCGCCCTCGGCCTGCGTTGTTTCGTCTGGAACATCGAACAAAGTTATTAGGACACGATTTCCGGGAAGAACCGATGGATGCGCAGACGCTCAAAAACTTGCTCGAAGGGGACTGGCGTTCCTTTCAAGACTGTCTGAAACGGCAGTTGGGCAGCGACGTGGCTTATCTGCGCCATCTCAACGAGGAGGTCCTGTCGCACGCCGGCAAGCAGTTGCGTCCCTTGCTCTGCCTGCTCGTCGCGCGGGTTTGCGCCTCCGAGTCGGGTTCGGCTTCTGTTTCAGACTTGGCTCCCGATATGCCGTTGCCGGAGCAGAGCCTGCGCTATGCGGTGGCGGGGGAGTTGCTGCACAACGCCACCCTCCTGCACGACGACGTGGCTGATGCGAGCGATTTGCGCCGGGGCCGCCCCACCGTCCGCAGCCTTTTCGGAGCCGACGTCTCCGTCCTGCTGGGCGACTACTGGCTCTCCCGGGCGGTGGATGCCATTGTCGGCCCGGACGATTTCGACCCTCGCGTGGTCCGGATTTATACCAAAACCTTGCGGGACTTGGCCGAAGGAGAAATGCTCCAACTTGAAAAGGCAGCCTCCGGCGATACGCTCGAGCAGGATTACCTGCGTGTCATTTATTCCAAGACCGCCTCGCTCTTCGAAGCCTGCGCGGTGTCCGGCGCTTGTTCCGTAGGGGCGGACGAAGCCCGTATGCAAGCCGTCGCCGCCTATGCCCGCAACATCGGCCTGGCTTTCCAAATCCGGGATGACATCTTTGATTATTCGCCCGAATGGAATACCGGCAAGCCTTCTTGCGAGGATGTCGTGGAAAAGAAAATCACCCTGCCGCTGCTGGGGGCTTTCGAGAACGCAGGCCATCAAGGAGAAACGGACCTGCGCGCGGCGATTGGCCGGGGTGACGCGGACATTCGCGAGCGCGTACTCTCCTATGTGCGCGAGCATAAGGGCATCGAATACGCCCAACGTCGTTTGCAAGACTTCTTGACCCAGGCCCTTTCCGCCTTGGATGTTTTCCCTGGCGGCCGTTGGAGAGAGGGTTTGCAGTATTTGGCCCATTATATCGGAGATAGGACCCTATGAGATTTGCGGACATCACAGGATATGCGGCCATAAAAAAGGCTCTGGCCGGGATGGCGGATTCCGGTCGGGTGGCCCACGCGATGCTGCTGTATGAGAATGACGGCTGCGGAGCCCTGGCGTTGGCTCTGGCTTATGCCCAGTATCTGGCCTGCGAACATCCCCACGACGGGGATAGTTGTGGCCATTGTCCTTCCTGCAACCGCATCGCCAAACTGATTCACCCGGACCTGCATGTTGTTTTCCCGACCAACACCGGCAGCAAAAGCGGCAAGACCAAGGCAGAGAACATCGTTTCCGATGTATATATGGAGGATTTCCGGGTGTTGGCTGTGGAAAATCCCTATTTTCTTGAATCCCAACTGATGGAAGCCATCGGTCTGGAGACCAAATCTTGGGATGTGAATGTGGCCGAGGCCAAAGAACTCTCGCGCATCCTCTCCCTGACTTCGATTGAGGGCGGGTGGAAGTTTGTCATTTTTTATCTGCCGGAGACGTTGAGGCTGGAAGCGGCCAACAAGTTGCTGAAACTGGTGGAGGAACCGCCGGAAAAAACGCTTTTCCTCTTTATCTCGCATCAACCTCAGAAAGTGCTGCAGACCATTTTCTCCCGTTGCCAGAGCCTTCGGATTCCGCCTCTTTCGCCGCAGGAAGTCGCGACGGCTCTTTCTGCCCTCGGGTATGAAGAGGCCGATGCCGCAGAGCAGGCGAGGGTTTGCGGCGGCAGTATCGGCGCCGCCCTCTATGCCTTGCGCAGCGGAGACGACACCCGGCAATTCGAACAGTGGTTCTCCCAACTGATGGAAGCCTTGCTGGACGACCGTTTGGTGGATGCCTGGGCTGTCGGCGACCAGATTGCCGCGCTTTCTTCCCGTGAAAAGCAAAAAGCTTTTTGTATCTTTGTTTCCGATATGCTTCGGAAAATTTTCCTGATGCAACAGGATTTGGAGGACCTGTCCTATGCGACGGCTTCCCGCAAAGAGTTATGCCGGACGCTGGCGGGCCGGGTCTCTCCGAAATTTGCATCCCGCATGCAAACGTTTTTGGACAAAACAGTCTATTACATAGATAGGAATGTTAATCAAAAGATACTCTTTACGGACTTGATCGACCGGATGAGCATCAACATCAACCGGGTGTGACACCCGACTTTATGGTATGGAAAGAGATAACGAAAACAAAAGATATGATTGCTCCCGAGGCTGTATCGTTACGGGAGAAAATACCAGTCAGCCGCAAGTGGAATACCGCCACGGATGCTGCAAACTGGAGGTGTACGACTGGCTCCAGGGCGTGAGCCAGCAGGACTGCAAGGAACTCTTCGAGGTTCGTTTCAAAAATACGCGCAAGGGGATTTATCGCAATACCTCCGGCCAGACGCTCAAAGTCGGCGATTTTGTCATTGTGGAAGCGATGACCGGCCACGACCTCGGCATCGTGACCCTGGAAGGCCCAATCGTATTGCGGCAGATGGCCGCCAAGCGCATGGCTCCCGATTCGCCCGATATCAAGAAAATCTATCGCAAAGCCAAATCCTTTGATTTGGAAAAATGGATGGAAGCTACCTGGCGTGAGCAGGATACGATGATTCGTGCCCGACAGATTGCTGCGGAATTGGGGCTGGATATGAAAATCGGCGACGTGGAGTTCCAGGGAGACGGCACCAAGGCCATTTTCTACTACATTGCGGACAACCGCGTGGATTTCCGTCAGCTCATCAAGCGTTTTGCCGAGGAATTCAAAATCCGTGTGGAAATGAAGCAGATCGGCGCCCGTCAGGAAGCCGGCCTTATCGGCGGCCTGGGCATTTGCGGACGCGAACTCTGCTGCTCCAATTATATCTGTACCTTCCAGTCGATTTCGACTTCGGCCGCCAAGGTGCAGGATTTGTCGCTCAACCCCCAGAAACTCGCCGGGCAGTGCGGTAAACTCAAATGCTGCCTCAATTATGAGACGGCCAACTACGCCGATGCCCGCACCCGTATCCCACGCGTGACCGAGCCCCTCGAATTCGAGGACGGCCAGGCTTTCCTGATGAAAACGGACATCCTGCGCGAGGTACTTTATTTCTCCTACGACAAGACCTCTTTGGCCGACCTTTATCCGCTATCAGCCGAAGAAGTGCGTGAAATCATCCAACTCAACCGTGCCGGTGAAAAACCGTCCTCGCTTAAAGCTGACATAGAGCCGGTTGCCCCGGAATTTGTAACGGCGGTCGGAGAGGGGAGCATCACCCGTTTTGACCCCACTCGCAAGAAAAAGAAACGCAACAGGCACAAAGACCGGCGCGGTGGCAATGGTTCGCAAGGCGACTGACGATGGGTAAAGGGAAATTACAGAAATTTGCGGAAAACGAGACTTTCGCCTGCCTCATCCAGCCCTCCCTGGAGCAAGTGCTGGGTCGTGAACATCCATTAAAGGGTCATTGGGGCCGCGACTTTTTCCACAACGACCATCCCATTGTCTTGGAACTCGGCTGCGGAAAGGGCGACTACACCATTGCCCTGGCCCTCCGTCATCCCGAAATCAACTATATCGGCGTTGATATCAAAGGTGCCCGGATGTGGAAAGGGGCCAAGACAGCCACCCAAGCGGGACTCAACAATGTCGGTTTCCTTCGTACCCGCATCGAATTCATCGGCTCCCTCTTCGGGCCCGACGAAGTCTCCGAAATCTGGCTCACTTTCTCCGACCCCCAGATCGGGCGCGAAAAGAAACGCCTTACTTCCCCGCGCTTCCTGGCCCGCTATGCCGATTTTCTCCGTCCCGACGGCACCATTCACCTCAAGACGGACAGCCGCTACCTATACGAATATACCCACGCCCTCTGCCGGGCCAACGGACTGCCCGTGGCCTTCGCTACGCACGATCTCTACGCTCTGGATCCGCTCAAGGCAAACCTTGATCCGGCCCTGTTCGAAGTCCGGACCTTCTACGAAAAGCATTTCCTCGCCCAAGGCTACCGCATCTGCTACCTCGCCTTCACCCTCGCCGGCCGCCGCGATTTCCTTTCTCCCGAATGGGACGAAGCCCGTTGGGCCGACGAAAACCATCACGCCTTCCTTATTCAGATTCACGAATAAGGAAGGCGCGGTTTTACCGGTTTGTCGCTTGATTTTTATTCGGCGGGTTTGAGGTTGGTGAAGACGTTCTGGACGTCATCGTCCTCTTCAATCTTTTCGACGAGTTTGTCCACCTCAGCACGCTGCTCGGGGGTGAGGTCCACCAACTCGGTGTTGGGCAGGCGGGTGAACTCGGCGCTCACCAGCTCGAAGCCGTTTTCCTCGATGTATTTCTGGATTTCGTTGAAAGAGGTGAACTCGCCGTAGACGCAGATGGTCTTGTTGCCGTCCTCATCCTCTTCCTCGAAGATTTCCTCCACTCCGTAATCAATCATTTCCAGCTCCAGCTCCTCCAAGTCGTAGGGCTTGTCGCTCTTGAAGCGGAAGACGCTCTTGCGGTCGAACATATAGTCCACGCTGCCGGAGGTGCCGAGGCTGCCGCCGAACTTGTTGAAATAGGAACGGACATTGGCTACCGTGCGGTTGTTGTTGTCCGTGGCGCACTCGACCAAAACGGCGATGCCGTGCGGGGCGCGTCCCTCGAGGACGACTTCCTTGTAATCGGCCTGGTCCTTTTCCGAGGCGCGTTTGATGGCGCGTTCGATGTTGTCCTTGGGCATATTCTCGCTCCGGGCCGTCTGCAGCAAGGCGCGCAGGCGAGGGTTGCCCGTCACATCCGGACCACCGGCCTTGACGGCAATGGTGATTTCCTTGCCGATTTTGGTAAAGGTCTTGGCCATGTGGCCCCATCTCTTGAATTTTCTTTCCTTGCGGAACTCAAAAGCTCTTCCCATAGGTAGTACTATTTGTCGATTCTGGAAATATACTTGTCAATCTCGTAGCCTTCGATGCTCTGCGGATACTTGTCCTTGATGTCTTTGTAGAAAGCGAGGGCGGCGGCATTGTCACCCATTTCCTCGCAGACGATGCCGGCTTTGAGCATATAGGTGGCGGCGAACATATTGTCGGCCTCGGAAATGGCTTTGCGGTACCAGGTCAGGGCCTCTTTCAACTCGTTCAGTCCGACATACGCATCCCCGATGCAGGCGAAGGCACGGGCGGCCAGGATGGGCTCTTTGCCATTGTATTTCTTCAGGTAGGAGATGGCGCTCTCATAGTTGCCCAGTTGCAACTGGCATACGCCGGCATACATCCAGGCGCTCTTGTCCGCCGCTCTTCCGTAGGTGTCAATCAACTCTTCGAAACCGACGATTTCTTCATCACCGGCAAAGGCTTTTTCATATTCTCCGGCCTTGAACGCATTCTCTGCAGAGAAGGCCTTGGCTCGGTATTCCGCCACTTTCGGAGCGCGGATAAAGCGCTCATAACCCAAAATGCAGAGGGTAATCAATACGGCGCAAACCGCGATGATGCTTATCGTTTTTCCGTTTTCCTTGAAGAATCGGTCGGTCTTGGAAACGGCCTCGGCCGCTGCCTGTTCCCGGGCTTTTTCCATCTTTTCTTTAGCCATAACAAGTATTTAATTTAAAAGTTTGCGAAACAATCAGGCAAAGGTAGTGTTTTTTTGCATAAAATACAAGCCCCTTGTCCGCAGTTTCTATACGAAAATCAGCCCTGGTGTGCGCTCCGCAGCAAGTCGAGCACCGTCTTGACGGGGTTGAAGGTCTCGAGGGGCACTTCGACAAAGAGCGTGTTCCAGTCGCTCATCGCCCCGGTCCAAAGGCCGGGCAGTTCGAGCGCCTTGAGTTCGCGGCCCTCGTAACTCTTGCTGCTGATGAAGCCGGCTTCTTCGTCCACATACTTGAGCAGGTCGAATTTTCCGCCCTTGTAGTTGTGCAGGCAGCAAATCAAATCCACGGGGTTGAAGTGCGTGGCTTTGAATACGGCGGCTCCCACGGTGTCGGACGCGGAGGCTTCCTTGTCGCCTTTGTTGATTTGCACGCTTTCCAGGATCTGCAGGGAGGTGCTGCCATCTTTTTCGGCGATGATGAATGGACCGCCGCCCGGTTCGCCTTCGTTGCGTACCATGCCGCAGACGCGGATGGGACGGTCGAGTTTGCGCCACAGCATCGCTACACGGCTGTCGAAGTCGGAAGCCGCAGGCAGTTCTATGCAGAGGACATCGCGCAGGAAGGCCTCGATTTCCGCGCAAAGGATTTCGTCCGCCCCCTTGTCCAGGGCTTTCAAGTAGCCGAAGATGCGGTCGCGCAATTCCATGCATTTGCCCAGCAGCACTTTCTTATAAAAAGCGGTGGTGGGCAGCAGACGCTCGCAGGCGACATTGTCGATGTTCTTGATGGAGACGACTTCTTCGGACAGGGCGTTGAGGTTGTAAATCAAGGCGCCGTGACCGGCGGGACGGAACAGCAGTTTGCCTTCTTTGGTGCGGAAAGGCTCGTTCTGGGCATCCACGGCGATGGTATCGGTAGCCTTGTTCTGGTAGGTAAAACGGATGTTGTAATGCACTCCATAGCGTTTTTCGTAGGCGCTCTTGACCTCTTCCACCGCTTTCTCGAAGAGGGCTTTGTGCTCGGGAGAAATGGTCACGACCAAGTTGGCGCTGTCGTCGGCTCCGCGCATATAGTTCTGCGCCTCCACCAGGTGTTCGGCGATGGCCGTGCGGATTTCTCCGTCGGCATATTTGTGGAATTTCAATACCCCTTTGGGTTTGCTGCCATAGCCCAGCCCCTTGTCGGTAAGGGTTTTGGAAAGAATGTCTTTCTGGCTCTCCGCAGTGGCTTCCGGTTGTCCGAAAAGCGCTTCGTCGTAAAACGCGAAGGAGCCGATGTTGCGCACGAAACGGGCAGCCGGAGAGTCTTCGGGCAGGGGACTGTTACCATTCTCCAAGGCAGAAAGGCCGCTGAAAAGGTCTTTGAACATACGGGAGGCGGCTCCCGAAGCGGGTACGAACTTGCATTTTCCGTTGATGGCCGCCTGTTCATAATAGCGGGTGGCCGCTTCCGCCTCTTCTTGCGAGAGTACGGCAATGCCTTTTTGATCGGTGGCGGGTGCCACGATTTTCATCCAGGGAAATCCGGATTTGAAACGGTCCATTTGGGCCTTCACATGGGAGACAGTAGCCCCTCGGGACTCTATCTGCAGAACATCATCATTGGTAAGCATATTGTAATCGATATAAATTTCTCTGCGATAATGGTATTCGGAACGCATCTTTTCAAAATTGTGCGGCTCCATTTTGAAGAGGAAGTCATCCGTGAAGATGGGATAACTGTATTGGAAGATGGTCGCGATCTGTGCGCTGGTCTTGTCGGTGAAATCGAGCTTCTGGGGCTGAATCATCGGGCTGGCCACCTCTGCGATGTAGTCGTACAAGGGGGTGATGCCGAAGCGGTGGGCGATGGCCTGCACGGAGAAAGTCGTGCCGTTCTGCTTCCCTTGCAGGGAATAGCCGGCAATGTGCGGGGTGGCGATGTCCACCATTCCCATCAGTTCCAGATCGATGTCCGGCTCGTTGTTCCAGGTGTCGATGGCCACGGCTCCGAGACGGGGAATGGTCCGTTTGAGTGCGGCCTCGTCCACCAGCTCCCCCCGGGCCGTATTGATGAAAATGGCGTTGTCTTTCATCTGTGCGAAAAAGGTTTCGTCCGCCATATTGCGGGTGCTTTCATTCAGCGGGGTATGAAGGGTGACGATGTCTGCCTGGCTCAGGAGTTGTTCACGCGAACAGAATTTGCCGTCCTCATTACCCTCGGCAGCCTCGCGCGGAGGGTCGCAAAGCAGCACCTTGAAACCCAGGTGGCGGGCCAGGCGCTCCACTTTCTTTCCTACATTTCCTACGCCGATGATGCCGAAGCAGCCGCCTTCTATCTTGATGCCTTTGCGGGCGGCCATCCCGTAGAGGGCGGAAAAGACATATTGCATCACGCCGCCGGCATTGCAGCCGGAAGCGCTGTGCACTTCGATGCCGTGGGCGGCGCACCAGTCCAGATCAATGTGGTCGGTGCCGATGGTCGCCGTCGCGATGATTTTGACGGCCGTGCCGGAGAGCATCGCTTCGTTGCAACGGGTGCGGGTGCGGATGATCAGGGCGTCCGCATCCAGGATGTCCTCGTGGGTGATGAGCTTGCCGTCGATGTATTTCACATCGGCATAAGGCTCGAAAACACCCTCCAGGAAGGGAATATTCTTATCTGCTACGATTCGTATCATTTCAGTACTATCTGATTGACATACCGGGTAAAAGCTTTTCCCCGGATAAACATTTCATTTTGGAAAAGGGCCTCGTTGATGCGCTCGGCGAGTTGCCCGCCCATCAACGAAAGCCGGCTCCGGACAACGGAAGAGGTGAGGGTGACATAGAGCGTGCCATCCTTGAACCATACGTTGCCGGTGTAGCGCTCCATCCCGCTGACTTCTTTCCAGGTCCGGGCGATGATATTGGCGTTGTAGGCCGGTCCCAGCCCTTCCGCTAACAGCCATTCCTGAATAGCCTGCCGGACGGGAATGGGATACTTCCTTTCGATTCTGTTTTCTCGGCTCATATCCTTTCGAAACGCCCTCCTTGCGTATGGAAATAGGCCCGGTCCGTGGTAGCCCCGTCCACGAGGGGCCGCAGGCGGTCGGCGCTGCAATCGGTAATGAAAATCTGGCCGAAATCCTCCCGGGCCACCATCTCGATGAGGTGGGTGGTGCGGCTCAAGTCGAGTTTGTCGAACACATCGTCCAGCAGCAGGGTGGGAGGCACTCCGCCCCGGCGTTTCATCAGTTCGTATTGGGCGAATTTGAGGGCGACCAGGAAGGTTTTCTGCTGCCCTTGCGAACCGCAACGGCGAATGGGAGAGCCTGACATTTCGAAGGCGAAATCATCCCGCTGGATGCCGCAGCCCGTAAAGCCCATCCGGAAATCGCGTTCCCGGGCCCGCAACAGCAATTCTTCCAGCGACGCGTGTTCCAGTTCGCTGCGATAGCGGATGGACACTTCCTCCTTTCCTCCGCTCAAACGGGAATAATAATCCGCTACGACGGGCCTGAGCTGGGTGGTGAATTGTTCCCGCGCCTGGTAAATCACCCGTGCTTCCCGGTCCATCTGGGCATCCAGTACATCCAGCAAGGCGCCGTCTACGCCGGGCTCCTTGAGCAAGCGGTTGCGCTGCTGGAGCAGGCGTCCGTATTGCGATAGGGCGCGCAGGTACTCAGCATCCATCTGGGACAAGACAATGTCGGCGAAACGCCGCCTTTCTTCTCCGGACTCGCTCACCAGCGCACTGTCGGAAGGGGACACGGTCACGATGGGAAGCAGGCCGATGTGGGTGGAGAAACGTTTGTACACCTTGTCATCCCGCCGCAGGGTTTTCCCGTCTCCGCCGGCCTGGAGGGAGATGCGGGTTTTCAGGCCGGATTCCAGGGCATACTGTCCGCAAAGCGCAAAAAACGCCTGGGCGTGCCGCACATTGTAGCGGTCTTGCAAGCCCAGGAAACTTTTGACCATACTCAAGTAGAAGATGGCATCCAACAAGTTGGTCTTGCCCTCTCCGTTGCCACCGACGATGCAGTTGACATTGGGGGAGAAACTTAAGTCGGCCTCCTCAATGTTGCGGAAATCGGTGATATGTATGGTCTCGAGCCGTGGCATATTCCTAATAAATTATTGCAGGGCTTTGATCCGGTCGATGCACACTTGCAGGGCATCCCGCCAGTAGGGAATGGTGAAGCCGAAATCGTCCTTGACCTTGGCTTTGTCCAACACCGAGAAATGCGGGCGGGTGGCCTTCTGGGGGAAAGCGTCGCTCATACAGGGCTCTACGATGCATTTGTTGCCGCAAAGCTGTCCGACGGCATAAGCAAAGTCGAACCAACTGGCCACGCCCTCGTCCGTAATGTGGTAGATGCCGCTTTCGCGGTACTTGTCGTTTTCAATGACGTCGAAAATCAGGCTGGCGAGGGTCAGGGCGCTGGTGGGGGTGCCGACCTGGTCGATGACCACCTTGATGCGCTCCTTCTCGGCGGTGAGTTTCATCATCGTCTTGGTGAAATTCTTGCCGAAGGGGGAGTAGAGCCAGGCCGTACGGAAAATCAGGTAGCGGCAATCAGCGGCGATCACGGCGAGTTCACCGGCATATTTGGTCTTGCCGTACACGCTCAAGGGTTTGGCAGGAGCATCTTCCGGAATGGGCGTGGTGGCCGTACCGTCGAAAATGAAGTCGGTGCAAATCTAAATCAGCAGGGCGCCGGCTTTGCGGGCGATGCCGGCGAGGATCTCGGGGGCGACGCGGTTGAGCAGGTCGCAGCGGGCGAAATCATCTTCCGCGCCCTCCACATTGGTGTAGGCGGCGCAGTTGACGATGGTGTCGATTTCGTTGTCGCGGACGAACTGTCCGACGGCCTCCTCGTTGGTGATGTCCAGCAGAATCGTCTCCACGCCTTCGCGTTCCACCACATCGGAGAAATACCATTGCGCGGCCGAATGTCGGGCCAGCAGGCGGAGTTCGGTACCCAGTTGCCCGTTACCGCCGGTTACAAGTATCTTTTTCATTTCTTATACTCGAATAAATAGGGTGAATCTTTCAATAGGGGATGCCGGCTGTCTTTTTCGGAGAGCAGCACTTCGCTGGCGGGCAACTTCCAGTCGATGGCCAGATCCGGGTCGTTCCAGGCAATGGCTCCCTCCTGGCCGGGGGCGTAGAAATTATCGCATTTGTACTGGAAACGGGCCGTGGGGGAGAGCACGGAAAATCCGTGTGCGAAGCCGCGCGGAATGAAAAACTGACGATGGTTCTCTCCGGAAAGCTCCACGGAGGTCCATTTCCCGAAGGTCGGGCTTCCCTTGCGGATATCCACCGCCACGTCCAGCACTTTTCCTTCAATCACGCGCACCAGTTTGGCCTGGGCGAATTCGCCTTTCTGGAAATGCAGTCCCCGCAATACACCATAGGAGGAAAAACTTTCATTGTCTTGGACAAAAGTGACATCCAGTCCCGTTTTCGCAAGAAATTCCCGCTGGTTGTAACATTCGAAAAAGTAGCCTCTTCCGTCCGTAAAAATCCTCGGTTCCAGGATCAATACGCCCTCAAGCTCTGTTTTAATAACTTCCATATCTTTATTCGTTAATGTATCCTTTGTCTTCCGCCAGATTCTGTCCTTTGCAGGCGGCGACGGCCAATTGGTCGCAACGCTCGTTCTCGGGGTGTCCGTTGTGGCCCTTCACCCACTCGAAACGGACTTTATGCCGCTGTAGCAGACTCCGAAGCCGTTCCCAGAGGTCCCGGTTCTTGACGGCGGTCTTTTTGCCCGATGTGCGGGAAATATAGTCGCTGGCCGCCCAGCGTTCCAGCCAGCCCTGGCTGATGGCGTTGACCACATAGGAGGAGTCGCTGGTGACCAGCACATCCGCCTGCTCCCATTTGATCTGCTCCAGTCCGACGATGACGGCCAGCAGTTCCATCCGGTTGTTGGTCGTCTTGGAAAAGCCGGCGGAAAGTTCTTTGCGCAAGTCCCCGCAGCACAATACCACGCCGTAGCCTCCCGCTCCCGGGTTGCCCGAACAGGCTCCGTCGGTGTAGAGCCGGATGGTCCCGCGCTGCGCCATTTCTTATAATTTATTTTTCTGCAACAGGTCGTACTGCTCGCGGCGGTGGTAGATGTCGATGGCGGTGTAAATGGCTGATTTCATCGACTGCGGGTCTGCCAGGTCGCGTCCCGCCATTTCGTAAGCCGTCCCGTGGTCGGGAGAGGTCCGCACGATGGGCAGTCCGGCCGTAAAGTTCACGCCTTCCTCGAAGGCCAGTGCTTTGAAGGGGATGAGGCCCTGGTCATGGAACATCGCCAGCACGGCGTCAAACTTAAGGAAATTGCCCAGTCCGAAGAATCCGTCGGGGCTGTAGGGACCGAAGGAGAGGATGCCTTCCGACTGCGCTTTCTGTACGGCCGGCAGGATGATTTTTTCCTCTTCGTCGCCCAGCAGGCCGCCGTCTCCGCAATGGGGGTTGAGGCCGAGAACGGCGATTTTGGGCTCTACGATACCGAAGTCCCGTTGCAGGGAGGCCTTCATCATCCGGAGTTTGCTCATGATCTTGTCCACGCTGAGGGTGGTGTGTACCTCCTTGAAGGGAATATGTCCGGTCACGACCGCCACTTTCAGCCGGCCGGCGACCATCAGCATCGTCACATCCTTGACACCGAATTCCTGCTGCATATATTCCGTGTGCCCGGTGTAGCCGAAGCCTTCGTTGACCATGGCCCGCTTGTTGATGGGGGCGGTCACCAGTACGTCGATCAGCCCTTCCTTGATGTCCTTGACGGCACATTCCAGGCTGGTCATCGCGCACTTGGCCGATTCGCTCGTGGGCTGTCCCGGCTCGACAAAGACATTTTCTGGAAGGCAGTTG
>JAGCUV010000002.1 GCA_017962705.1 Bacteroidales bacterium | reverse complement strand
GACTACAACCAGACGCTGTCCGAGCAGCGCGCCAAGAGCGTTGTCGATTATCTCACCGGCAATGGTATTGACGCAAGCCGTCTCAGCGCTGTTGGTTACGGCAAGAAACATCCTGTCGCCTCCAACGACACCGAAGAAGGACGTGCCAAGAACCGGCGCATCGAATTCAAGGTCAAGTAGTGTGACACTCTCCATCATCATCCCGGCATACAACAGGGAGCGGTTCATCGAAGGATGTCTCCGCTCCCTCGTTGCTGGCGGGGTGACAGACACGGAGATTTTGGTCGTGGATGACGGCTCCACGGACAACACGGCCGCCATCGTCGGGGGACTCTGTGAAGAGATCCCGGGCATCCGGCTGATCAGGCAGGAAAACCAGGGCCCGGGAGCCGCTCGCAACACGGGGGCGAAAGCCGCCTCCGGCGAGTGGATCTGGTTCATCGACAGCGACGACACCGTAATTCCCGGCGGCCTCCCCTACGTTCACGACGCTATCCGGGCTTATCCGGACGTGGACGCCCTCGTCATTTCGGAAACCTGGACCTTCGACGATCCTTCCCGAAATTATCTGGACATCCCGCTCCCGCCGAAAAAGGCGGACCTGAGCGGGAAAGAAGCCCTGCGGAATAGAGTTTTCCCGTATTGGTGTCCGCACCGGTTCATATTCCGCCGTCACCTCCTGGACAACCCCTGGCTTTACTTCCCCGAACATATCAACCACGAGGATGAGTATTTCGGACTGGTACTGGTATATCTGGCCAAACGGCTGCACATTCTGGACAAAAGCATCTACCACTATATCCAGCACGAAGGCTCCATTATGTCCAGCGTGAATATAAACAACGTCCAGGACTATTACGGCATCTTTCTCGCGAAAGCGGCCTTCGTCGACTCCGATGCAGTAGAGAAAAAAGACAGGCCCTGGCTCAACGGCCTTATTTCACGCTGGATCGTCGGCAACCTCCGAACTTTCCGGGGGATGGAAGGTTATGCTGATGTCATCCACCCCCTCCTTCCCCTAATTCGGAAAGAATACAACCGCCGCTGCCACGCCCTCCCCCTCTACAGACGCATCCGCGACAAGCTGCGGTTTATAAGGGCAAGGTTCAGGAAATGATCGCCATATTAGCCGTCATAGCGATTCTTTGCCTATGGGGGGTGCGGTTTTCCCCATTCCACGAGGATTACTGCGCTAAGGAGCCGACCACGGCCATCAAAGGTGTCTTGGCGCTTATCATTCTGACATCCCATATCCGGGGATACATCCTGCTGCAGCCGACCACCGTCAACCACCTTTTCCTCGCATTTTTCCAATACCTTGACCAGTCGATGGTGGCCCTGTATTTCTTCTATTCGGGCTTTGGGATCTGCCAGTCACTCAAGCACAAGAAACACTACCGGAACCATTTTCTGAAAAACCGCTTTCTCAAAACGCTTCTGCACTTCGACCTGGCCGTTCTCCTATATGTCCTCGCCTCCTTCATTCCCCGGGCAGGACACTTGTATCCGCTTAAAAATTATCTCTTTTGCTGGACCGGCTGGGAAAGCGTCGGCAATTCCAACTGGTTTATGTTCGTCATCCTTGCGCTATACCTGATCGCTTTCGCCATGATGTGGACCCGGGAAGGATGGATGGCTCTGAAAGTTTTGATTCCCACCGTCATTCTCTGGATAATCCTGTACTTTACACATATGGGACAGTATTGGTGGTATGACACACTCCTGACCTTCCCGCTTGGGATGTTGTTCGCCGAGGTCAAGTCCCACGTGGACCAGGCCCTGCGGAAACCGCTCTTCTGGTGGCTCTCCTTCCTCGGGCTCGCCGTGACATATATCGGAACGCACCATCTGATTGGCGTCGACCAGTGGGGAATCGTCAACTGCATCTTCTGCCTGCTGATCGTGGTGGGAAGCATGAAGGTACAGATCGGAAACCCTGTCCTGAAATGGCTTGGCATCAATGCCTTCGCCATTTATATCCTGCAGCGGCTTCCGATGAACATCCTGTCCGGCTTTGGGCTCAACGGCTACGTAGCCGTTTTTGTTCCGTTGGCCATCGCGCTCTCCTTCCTCCTTGCCTGGGGGTTCACCATGACGACAGACCGGATCGACCGCAAATTGTTTCAGCGCTCATGATAACACTCGAAAAAATAAAGGCTCTGCTGATCCCATGGTATGTGCTCCTATGGGTTTATCCCAAGCGGATTTTCGCTTACCGGAAAAGAATCCGGAACATCCGTCGCCGCGGAAAAGTCAACGTGGTGTTTTTGGCGTGCAATCTGGCCATGTGGAAATACCAGGGACTCTATGAGTTGCTGAAGCGGGATGAACGGTTCAATATAAATATTGTTTTGGCCCCCTTCTTTTCCTTCAGTAAGGAGCAGAAGGAAAAATACATACAGGAGTTGGGCGCATTCCTCAACGAGCGGAACATTCCCTATACGGATTCCCGGGCGGTGAAGGATATCGGCCAGTGGATGCGGGACGAGGTTAAACCGGACCTGATTTTTTATCCTCAGCCCTATGAGTGGCTTTTCAACAATGAGTTGGATTGGACTTATTTCCCGACTTGCCTGATTGCATATATCCCTTACGGAGGGATGATTCTCAACGAACCCTGGATTTATAACACCCGATTCATCTACAATGCCTGGCGCATTTACACCCAGTCACGCTATAACCTGAAACAATCCAGAAGAATGAGTTATAACCGTGGATTGAACGTCCGGGTAGCGGGATATATTTCCGTCGACGACTTTGCCCTAAGCACCCCGCAGGATGTCTGGAAACCGCAGGCCAAACCCAAGAAACGCATTATCTGGGCGCCTCATTTCTCCGGCATCCGCCAGCCGAACTGGCTCAACAGGGGCGCATTCCGCTGGCTGTGGGAATATATGCGGGAAATGGCTGTCCGGTATAAGGATACCATTCAAATCGCGTTCAAGCCGCATCCGCGACTTTTGTCGGAATTATACGATTCCCCGGAATGGGGAAAAGAAAAGGCGGATGCCTATTACGCCTGGTGGGCCGGCGGCGAAAACACCCAGTTGGAAACGGGAGCCTTCATCCCGCTTTTCCAGACTTCGGATGCGATGATCCACGACTGCAACTCCTTCATAGCGGATTATCTCCTGACCGGCAAGCCGGTCCTGTTCACATCCAACAACCTGGAAGAGACTGAAACCCAGTTGGACGACTTCGGGAAAGCCGCCTTGTATGCGCACTACATCGCCCGGGACACGGTGGAGATCCAATCTTTTATCGACCATGTCGTCCTGGAAGGGGACGACCCGAAAACCGCCGGGCGGCAATCGGTCTATCAGGAGTATCTGCTTCCTCCGAACGGGAAAACGGCCTCCGTATGTATTTATGAGGATCTTGTCAAGTCCCTCAAATTTTGAGCCCCCTCGTTATGCCACAGCCCCTCGTATCGGTCATCGTCGTTCTTTTCAATGCTGAAAAGACCCTGGAAAGGGCTCTGGACAGCCTGGTCGGACAAAGTTATGCGAATCTTGAAATCCTGCTGATCGACGACGGAAGCACGGATGAAAGCCCCCGTATCTGTGACGACTATGCGGAGAGATATGCGTGCATCCAGGTCGTCCATCAGCCAAACGGGGGCGTAAGCAAGGCACGGCAGGCAGCGCTGGACCGCGTGAATGGCCTTTACCTGACACACGTCGACGCCGATGACTGGGTAGAGCCCGACATGATAGAGAAAATGGTCTCCGCCATTGAAACGGAAGGCGCAGACATACTGTTTACCGATTACTTCGAGGTCTTCTCCGATATGTCCCGCCGCTGCCGGCAGGATCCCGGTGCCGACCGGTCTGCTCCCACCCTGCTTCGCAAGCTGTTCAATTTTGACCTGATGGGCTTTTGCTGCACGAAACTCTACCGGACGGAACTTTGCCGCAAAGTCCGTTATGTCCCCGACACGCTGCACTTCCGGGAAGACGAATTGT
>JAGCUV010000013.1 GCA_017962705.1 Bacteroidales bacterium | reverse complement strand
GACTCCACCTCCCGCTGGGCACAGGCCTTGCGTGAAATGAGCAACCGTATGGAAGAACTGCCCGGCGCCGATGCGTTCCCGGTGGACCTTTCCGCCATCATCAGCAATTTCTACGCCCGTGCGGGTATGGTCGTGCTGAACAACGGACAGACCGGTGCCGTCACCTTCATCGGTAGGGTATCCCCGGCCGGCGGTAACCTCAAGGAGCCCGTTACCGAGAGCACCAAGAAAGCGGCCCGCTGCTTCTACGCCCTCGAACAGGCCCGCGCCGACCGCAAGCGCTACCCGGCCGTCAACCCCATCGACTCCTATTCCAAATACCTGGAATATCCCGAAATCGACGAGCATCTGTCCGAGCGCATTATGCCGGGCTGGGTGGAAATGGTCAACAAGACCAAAAACATCATCCGCAAGGGCCGCGACGCCAGCGAGCAAATCAACATCCTCGGCGACGACGGCGTGCCGATGAACTACCACGAACTCTTCTGGAAGAGCGAACTCGTGGACTTCGTCATCCTCCAGCAGGACGCTTTTGACGAAATCGACGCCCTCTGTCCCCTCTCCCGGCAGAAATATATGCTCCAACTCGTGCTGGACATCTGCGACCGCGAATTCACCTTCGACGATTTCGAACAATGCCGCGACTACTTCAAGAATATGATTAACATCCTGCGTCAGATGAACTACTCGGAATTTGAAAGCGAAAAATTCCAGTCCTTCCACCAGCAACTGACCCAACTCCTCGAAAGCAATGGCAAATAAAGTATATCAGAAAACATTTACCCGCCTGGAGGCCATCACCAAAGCGACGGTCTCGCTGAAAGCGCCGGGTGTTTCCAATGATGAACTGGCGGTCGTGGACGGCCGTCTGGCCCAGGTCGTGAAAACCAAAGGTGACTTGGTCACCCTGCAGGTTTTCTCCGGAACGGAAGGCATTCCCAACAACGCCGAAGCCATCTTTTTGGGCGAACCTCCTACACTGAAGGTGTCCGAGGAACTGGCCGGACGTTTCTTCGACGCATACGGTCATCCCATCGACGGAGGTCCTGAAATCGAAGGCGAAGCCCGTCCCATCGGCGGCCCTTCCGTCAACCCGTACAAGCGTAAGAAACCGAGCAAGATCATCCCGACCGGTATCGCCGGTATTGACCTGAACAACACCCTGGTTTCCGGCCAGAAGATTCCTTTCTTCGCCGATGCCGACCAACCTTATAATATAGTAATGGCCCAGGTGGCCCTTCGCGCCGATGTGGACAAGATCATCCTCGGCGGTATGGGTCTGACCAACGACGACTACCTCTATTTCAAGCACGAATTCGAGAGCGCCGGCGCCTTGGACAAGATTATTTCCTTCGTCAATACCACCGAACAGCCCCCTGTGGAGCGTCTGCTCATCCCCGATATGGCCCTGGCCGCCGCAGAGTATTTTGCCGTGGAAAAGGGCGAGAAGGTGCTCGTTCTGCTGACCGATATGACCCTGTATGCGGACGCTCTCTCCATCGTGAGCAACCGTATGGACCAGATTCCGTCCAAGGACTCTATGCCGGGCTCCCTGTATTCGGACCTCGCCAAGATTTACGAGAAAGCCGTGCAGTTGCCCGACCCGAATGACCCGACGAAAGATGCCGGGTCCATCACCATCATCGCGGTTACGACTTTGAACGACGGGGACATCACCCACGCCAGTCCGGACAACACCGGTTACATCACGGAAGGTCAGTTATATCTGCGTGCGGACCCCGATTCGGGCAAGGTCATCATCGACCCGTTCCGCAGCCTGTCCCGTCTGAAACAGCACGTGCAGGGCAAGAAAACCCGCGAGGACCACTCGCAAGTGATGAACGCCTCCGTCCGTCTGTATTCCGACGCCGCCAACGCCAAGACCAAATTGGAAAACGGTTTCGACCTGAGCGACTACGACCTCCGCTGCCTCGACTACGCCAAGGATTACGCCACGCGCATCCTGGCCATCGACGTCAACATTTCCCTCGAGGAGATGCTCGACACGGCCTGGGCCCTCTTCGCCAAGTATTTCTCCCCTGCGGAGACCGGTATCAAACAAGCGCTTATCGATAAATACTGGAAGAAATAATGGCTGTCAAGTTCCAATACAACAAGACTTCCCTGAACACCATCACCAAGCAGCTCAAAATGCGGGTGAGCGCCCTTCCTACGCTCAAAAACAAGGAAAGCGCCCTCCGTATGGAAGTCCGCAAGGCCAAGGAACGCTCCGAGAAGTTGATCGCCGAACTGGACGCCGCTTTGCAAAGATACGATTATCTCGCCTCTCTCTGGAATGAATTCGACGGAGGACTCATCAGCATCACGGATGTGGATTTGTTCGTGGAAAAAGTCGCGGGCGTCAAGACGCCGGGCTTGGGAGAAATCCACTACGAGATTCATCCTTTCGATGCGTTCTACTCCCCTGCCTGGTTTGCTGACGGAGTAGCCATTTTGCAGGAACTCAGCCGCCTGGGGATCGAATCCGAAGTCTATCAGGAGAAGAGCCGCATCTTGGATTTTCAACGCCGCAAGACCACCCAGAAGGTCAATCTGTACGAGAAAGTGCAGATTCCGGGGTATCAGGAGGCCATCCGTAAAATCAAACGCTTTATGGAGGATGAAGAAAATCTGAGCAAAGCCGCTTCCAAGATTGTCAAGGCGCGTCACACCCAACAAGAAGAAGAGGAGGAAAGCCTATGATTGCTCCGATGACCCGCTACAACTTCATCCTGTTGAAGGGAGAAGAATCCGGACTGCTGGACAATTTGCAGGAAATGGGCCTGATGGACATTACCCGCAGCGCCAAGCCGGTGGACAACGCTTCCGCCGAGCGGCTCGCCGCCATCGAGGACCTCAATACCTTGCTTCGCAAACTCAAAGCCTTCAAAGCCCCGGAAGGGACGGCAGTCTCCGGAAAGGAGAACGCCGCTTGCCCTGAAAGCGAGTCCGGCGCTGCTTGTCCCAAGGACGGCTGTGATTCGAACCTGTCCGGTGCCGCCTTGGCTGAATCGGTCCGAGAGACGCTGGCTGAATACGACCGCATCGGCGAATCCCTTAAATCCCTCGCCAAAGAGACGGCGACGCTCCGTGTTTGGGGCGACTACTCCCCCGAGATGCTGCGCAGCCTGCAGGATGCCGGCATTTCGCTGCATTTTCATTGTCTCAGTGCCAAGCAGTTCCAGTCTTCTTGGGCGGCGAACTATGCCATTACCGTCATCGACGACAGCGACAAATCCCATATTTGGTTTGTCGTAGCCGTCGCTGATGACCTGCCCGGCGAGATAGCAGATCCAGAGCGGCCGCTTTCCGCCGCGGAAAGCGGACTTGCCGCCACGACCACCCGCAAAGCCGCGCTCGAATCCCGCTTGAAGGGCT
>JAGCUV010000146.1 GCA_017962705.1 Bacteroidales bacterium | reverse complement strand
GTCAATTCAAATTTCGGCGTCACCTGCCACTCATCTTGCAAATAGAAAGCAATTTGGTGATAGCCTATCTCGTTGTAGGGCTTTTCCACCCCGTCGAAGCCATAACTCAAGGTAAAGGCCTCCGGGATTGCCTTGTTGACCAGATCATCCACCGATTTGTAGCGATAGTACATCATCGCATTCGGCATATAGAGATTGCCAACCGTCTGGTATTCATACGAAAGACCCGCCATAAAAGAATGGTCGGCGATGGAGAAGGTCAACTCATCCTTGATGCCTGCGACCATATTGCGTAAATCGGTGCAGCCCGAATAGAGTTCGTAACCCATTGACATATAAGGCTCAAAGGCCCCGTTGTACATCACATCCACGTGCGGGAAGGGTGTGGAACGGCTGTCGCGGTATTCCCGGTTGGAGGTGAAAGTCGCGATCAGTTGGTTGGTCAGTCCGTCCGCGAGATAGCTGTTGAAATCCAGCACGGCGGAATGGACCTCGCAGTTATAAGAATACATATTGTTGGCAAAGGCCATCGACTGAGGGCCTATACGATAAGTTCCCCGGAAACGGGGAGAAATCGTGACGGAGTTGTCGCTGGGACCGTTCCAAGCCTTGTCGAAGGTATAGTTATATCGAAGGGCCAGGCGGTGCTGTTCATTGATGTTCCAGTCCAGACGGACGAGCGCCTTTCGGTTCACATTATCGCCAGGGAAATCCGTTGCGGAGCCAGGATCATACCCATAATCGTTTTTCAGGAAATCGCTCACCCGCTGCATATCGCTCAGCAAGGTCCGCGAGATATTCCCGCCAGCCTCTTCTCCGTCGTTGCGGGCCCGATAGGAAATCACCTGCTTCGGTTTATTCTCTTGCTCATAATTAAGGAAGAAGAACAATTTATCTTTCACGATGGGACCGCCGATGGTCGCACCCCAGACCCACCCATATTCGGGCTTGCGTTCTCCCAAATCCATGCCGGCCACGATATTACCCCGCATCGACTGGTTGGTGAAATAAGTATAGGCCGTGCCTTGGAAGGTATTGGAACCCGTCTTCGTGACCGCATTGATACCGCCGCCGATGAAGTTGGTCTGACGCACGTCATAGGGCGAAACCACCAACTGGATTTCGTCAATCGCCTCCATAGAGATGGGATTTCCACCGCCGGGAAGATTGGCGGACAAGCCGTAGTTGTTGTTGAAATTGGCGGCATCCACCGTAAAATTGGTCATACGTCCGTCCCCGCCGGCAATGCTCATCCCATTGGCGTAAGGGCTGTACCGAATCATATCCGTGATGCTCCTTTCTATGGTCGGCATATTGTCCATCTGCTTCCGGGTGAAGTTGACAGCGGAACCGGTACGGGCCAGATGCAATTTGTCGGCCTGCTCCATAATGCTGGCCGCGTCCAGTTCGCTTTGGGAAAGCAGGGCGTCCAGACGGGTGTTTTCGCCCAGAACCAGGGTCAGTCCTTTGAATTCCACTTCCGCGTAGCCGGAGGTACTGAAGACGACTCGGTAAGGACCTCCGCTTCTCATTCCGGAGATGGAATAATGACCGTTGGAACTGGATATACTATAGTAATGGGTTCCTGTAGGTTCGTGGACAGCCAAAACCGTTACGCCGGGGACTGGCTGTTGCGAGGGGGTTTCTACAACAAGTCCCGAAAGTTGAGAGGTGGTTACCTGGGCGTATGACAACGGCAAAACGAGGAGGGAAAATAAGAGAATGAGTATCGATTTTTTCATCATTTTTCCTTTTAAAATGTGTTCTCCCAACAAGCGTTTTCCTCAATCCAAGACGCGAAGTTACGAAAATATCTTGGAATATGCAGATTTTTGTCTACCTTTGCAGCCACAACACGGTGTGGACAGATTTGTCTGCTTGCAACCACTCAAAAAAATGCTAAAATGAAAAAAAATTATCTCTTCACGTCGGAGAGTGTGTCCGAAGGACACCCCGACAAAGTATCGGACCAGATTTCCGATGCCATTCTGGATCAATTCCTTTCCCAAGACAGCGAGGCCAAAGTTGCCTGCGAGACCTTTTGCTCGACCGGACTGGTCGTCGTGGGCGGCGAAGTCAGCAGCGAGAATGCCTATGTGGACATCCAAAGCACGGTGCGCAAGGTCATCGACCGCATCGGATACAACAAGGCCGAATATATGTTCGACGCGCATTCCTGCGGCATTCTGTCGGCCATTCACGAGCAAAGTCCCGACATCCACCAGGGTGTGGTCCGCAGCAGTGAGGACGAGCAGGGTGCCGGCGACCAGGGAATGATGTTCGGCTATGCCTGCACGGACACGGCCGAATATATGCCCCTCCCCCTCGCCTTGTCGCACAGGACCTTGCAGGTGCTGGCCTGGCTGCGAAAATACACGAACAAGATGCCCTATCTGCGTCCGGATGCCAAGAGCCAGTTCACTATTGAGTATGATGGTGAAAGCGGCCGTCCGGTACGGGTGCATACAATCGTTGTTTCGACCCAGCACGATGAATTTGACAGCGAAGCAGCAATGCAGCAGAAAATCCGCAAGGATGTGCTGAACATCGTTTTTCCGCTGGTCAAGAGTGGGATTCCGGCTTTGGAAGGCCACGAGTACGCATTAGATCCGCTTCCTGAGGAGGTTGCCGCTCTGTTTAAAGGTGATTTTATCCTGCACGTCAATCCGACGGGAAAATTTGTCATCGGCGGGCCGCACGGAGACACCGGTCTGACAGGCCGAAAAATCATCGTGGACACCTACGGCGGCAAAGGCGCGCACGGCGGCGGAGCGTTCTCAGGCAAGGATCCTTCCAAGGTGGACCGGAGCGCGGCGTATGCGGCACGATACATCGCCAAGAATATGGTGGCGGCCGGAGTGGCGCGGGAAATGTTGGTGCAACTCAGTTACGCGATCGGCATCGCCAAACCGGTGAGTATCTTCGTCAATACATACGGGACGGCGGCTCAAGGCCTGGATGACGGCGTGATTGCTTCCAAGATTGGAGAATTATTTGACCTGCGTCCGGCAGCTATCATACGCAAATTCAACCTGAAAATGCCTATTTATGAGCCGACGGCAGCGTATGGTCATGTGGGCCGCAAGCCGTTCAAGGCTCCTGTCACAGTGACGCGCGACTTGCACGATGGCAAGGGCCGGCAGACTTTCCAAACGGAAGCGCAGTTCTTCGGCTGGGAACTCCTTGATGCCGTGGACTCCATTCGAGAGGCGTTTAAACTGTAGAATCAGCCGAATTTCATTCTGCTCACACGAGGGCAAAAAGTTATGCTTCCGCGAGGGGGCGATAGGTTCGAGAGAGGTCGACTAAAAAGGGTCGGCCTCTTTTTGTTTTCGCCAGGCTCCGCTGCGGCGGCAGCTTGCCTCTTCGAGGACTCCGCTCACTTCGTTCGCTTCGGCCCCTCCCATCGTCATCTTCGTCATCGCTTCGCGATAACT
>JAGCUV010000145.1 GCA_017962705.1 Bacteroidales bacterium | reverse complement strand
GCTACAGCGAGGCCTGGCAGAAGGAAGCCAAACGCCGCGGTCTGGACACCGAGACCAGCGTTCCCAAGATGTTCAAGAGTTTCACGGAAAAACAATCGGTCGAATTGTTCACCCGCCTCGGCATCTACAGCGAGAAGGAATTGGAAGCCCGCAACGACGTCAAGTGGGAGACCTACATCAAGAAAGTGCAGATCGAAGCGCGCATGACCGCCCGTATGGCTACCAACCACATCATTCCCGCCGGTCTGGAATACCAACGCCGCCTGTTGGAGAATGTGGACCTGATGCGTCAGAACTTCGCCGGCGATGCCTATGCGATGTCCGCCACGACCCAAAATATCATCCGCGAGATTTCCACGCTGATTGGCGACATCGAAAGCAAGGTCAAGGCGATGAGCCTGGCCTGCGAGAAAGCCAACGGCATTGCGGACATCTACGAGCAGGCCGAAGCCTACCACGGCATCGCCGAATCGCTCTTTGGCATCCGCAAGTCCATCGACGATCTGGAAGAAATCACCGACAACGATCTGTGGCCTCTGCCCAAGTATCGCGAGATTCTCTTTATCAACTAGAAAGTTGCTGAATAAAAGTGTTGAAATCGGACCGGTCCGGGAAGGGCCGGTCCGGATAAAAACGGGAAAAATGAAAAAAACAGGACTATACAACCCCGCTTATGAGCACGATGCCTGCGGTGTCGGAATGCTGGTCAGCCTGGAGGGCGACAAGAGCCACCAGTTGGTCGATGACGCCCTGACCGTGCTGGAAAATATGCAGCACCGCGGTGCGGAAGGAGCCGACAACAAGTCCGGCGACGGCGCGGGCATTTTGTTGCAGATTCCCCACGAATTTATCCTCTTGCAGGGGATCCCGGTACCGGAGCGCCTGAAATATGGCACCGGTATGGTGTTCCTGCCGAAGGATAAGACGAAGGGGGAGGCTTATCTGGCCATCATCCGCGAAGAGACCGAGAAAGCCGGGTTGGAACTTTCGCATATCCGCGAAGTGCCCGTGCACTCGGAGATCCTGGGAGAGGCGTCCGGGGCCACCGAACCCCACACGGTCCAGATTTTTGTGACCGGCGCGCAGGATGTCTCCCGCTTCGAGACCGAGCTGTACCTGCTCCGCAAGCACATCGAGCAGCGCATCAGCGACCGGGATTTCTACATCGTGTCCCTGTCCAACCGCGTGATTATATATAAAGGAATGTTGACTTCCTCCCAGTTGCGGGAATATTATCCCGACCTCGGAAGTCCCTTCTTCACCAGCGCGCTGGCGATGGTCCACTCGCGTTTCAGCACCAACACCTTCCCGACCTGGTCGCTGGCCCAGCCGTTCCGTATGATTGCCCACAACGGAGAAATCAACACCATCCGGGGCAACCGGGGCTGGATGGAGGCCCGCGAAAGCGTGCTCTCGTCCGAGGCGCTCGGGGATGTGAAGAATGTGCATCCGATTATCCAGCCGGATATGAGCGACAGCGCTTCCTTCGACAACGCCCTGGAGTTTTTCGTGCGTTCCGGCCTGAGCCTGCCGCACGCGATGGCGATGATGGTCCCGGAATCGTTCAACGAAAAGAACCCCATCGACCGCAGCCTGAAGGATTTCTACGAGTATCATTCCATCCTGATGGAGCCGTGGGACGGTCCCGCCGCCCTGCTCTTCACCGACGGCCGCTACGCCGGCGGCATGCTCGACCGCAACGGTTTGCGTCCTTCCCGTTATCTGCTCACCGACAAGATGTTGATTATGGCCTCCGAAGCGGGCTGCCTGAAGGTGGACGCCGCGCTCGTCAAGGCCAAAGGCCGTCTCCAACCCGGGAAAATCCTGATGGTGGACAGCGAGACAGGCCGCATCTACAGCAACGACGAAATCAAGAAACAATTGGCCGAAGAACTCCCTTACGGCCAGTGGCTGCAGGAAGGCCGGATTGAACTGGCCAAACTCCACAGCGGACACAAGGGCGACTACACCATCCCGGATTACCAGCGCCGGCTGCGGGCTTTCGATTTCACCCGCGAAGATGTCGAGCGGACCATCGTTCCGATGTGCACCACCGCGCAGGAACCCCTCTCCTCGATGGGCAACGACACCCAGTTGGCCGTGCTGTCCGACCGTCCGCAACTCCTCTTCAACTATTTCCGGCAGCAGTTCGCCCAGGTGACCAACCCGCCCATCGACCCCATCCGCGAGGAATTGGTGATGTCCCTGACCGAATACATCGGCGCCGTGGGCGTGAACATCCTCACGCCGAGCGCGGGCCACTGCAAGATGGTGCGCCTGCCCCAGCCGGTGCTGACCAATACGGAGTTGGACATCCTGTGCAACATCCGTTACAAAGGTTTCAATACCGAAAAACTCTCGATGCTCTTCGACCCCGCCGAAGGGGAAGCCGGGATGAAAAAGGCTCTGGATGCGCTCTGCGCCCAGGCCGAAGCCTCGGTACACGAAGGCATCAACTACATTATTTTGACCGACCGTGGCGTGGATGCCACGCACGCCGCCATCCCTTCGCTGCTGGCGGTCAGTGCCGTGCACCATCATCTTGTGTCTGTCAAAAAGCGCGTGCAGACGGCCCTGATTGTGGAAAGCGGTGAGATCCGCGAAGTGATGCACGCGGCCCTGCTGCTGGGTTACGGCGCCAGCGCCATCAACCCCTATATGGCCTTTGCCGTCATCGACGACCTGGTCAAACAGGGGAAGGTCCAGCTCGACGGCCAGACCGCCCGTCACAACTACATCAAGGCGCTCGACAAGGGCCTGCTCAAGATTATGAGCAAGATGGGCATCAGCACCATCCGTTCCTACCGCGGCGCCAAGATTTTCGAGGCCCTCGGTGTCAGCCGCGAACTGCTGGCCCGTTATTTCGGTACGGATTCCTCCACCATCGGCGGCATCCATCTGAAAGACGTGGCCCGCGACGCCATTCGTATGCACGACCAGGGCTATGCCCCGGCCGAACCGGACGCGGTGCTGCCCTTCGTCGGCCAGTACAATTTCCGCAAGGACGGCATCAAGCACGCCTGGACCCCCGAAGCCATTTCGACCCTGCAACTGGCGACCCGCCTGGGCAGTTATGCCAAATTCAAGGAGTTCACCCGTCTGGTGGACGGCAAGGCCGACCCACTCTTCCTGCGCGATTATTTCCAATTCCGCAGCAACCCCATTCCCATCGAGGAAGTGGAGCCCGTGGAAAGCATTGTCAAGCGCTTTGTCGGCGCGGCGATGTCTTTCGGCGCGATGAGCAAGGAAGTGCACGAGACCATCGCGCTGGCGCTCAACAAGCTGGGCGGACGCAGCAACACGGGCGAGGGCGGCGAAGACAACCGTCGTTTCCATGAGAAAGTGGACGGTGTGTCGCTTTCCAGCGCCATCAAGCAGGTGGCTTCCGGCCGTTTCGGCGTGACCACGGAATACCTGGTCAACGCGCAGGAAATCCAAATCAAGGTGGCCCAGGGCGCCAAGCCCGGAGAAGGCGGCCAGCTGCCCGGCTACAAGGTCAACGAGATCATCGCCAAGACCCGCAACGCCATTCCGGGCATCTCCCTGATTTCGCCGCCGCCCCACCACGACATTTATTCCATCGAGGACCTCGCCCAGTTGATTTTCGACCTCAAGAATGTCAATCCTGCGGCCAAAATCAGTGTAAAGTTTGTTGCGGAGAGCGGCGTGGGCACCATTGCCGCCGGCGTAGCCAAGGCAAAAGCCGACCTCATCGTCATTTCGGGCGCGGAAGGCGGTACGGGCGCATCTCCGGCCTCTTCCATCCGCTATGCCGGCATTTCTCCGGAAATCGGCCTGTCCGAGACCCAGCAAACCCTCGTGCTCAACGGCTTGCGCCAGCAGGTGGAGGTGCAGGTGGACGGCCAGCTCAAAACCGGCCGCGATGTCATCGCGATGGCCTTGCTCGGCGCCGGGGAATTCGGTTTCGGTACCGCCCAACTCATTGTGCTGGGCTGCGTGTTGATGCGCAAGTGTCACTCGGACACCTGTCCCGTCGGCGTCGCTACCCAGAATCCCGAACTGCGCAAGCATTTCATGGGCAAGAGCGAATACCTGGTCAATTATTACACCTTCCTGGCCCGCGAAGTCCGCGAGTATCTCGCTGAAATGGGCTTCCGCAAGTTCGAGGACATCATCGGCCGCAGCGATTTGATTTCGGTGGACACGGCGCGCTTCAACGACAAGACCGGCGGATTGGATTTCAGCCGGATTCTGACGCCTCCCGTTCCCGACGCCCCGCTCCACAAGCAGAAAGATGCCAAGCACAATATCTACAATGTGCTCGACCGCGAGATGATCGAGGCGACGCGCTATGCCGTGGAAAACAAACAGCCCGTTTCGCTCTCTTACGACATCGTCAACACCAACCGGGCCACCGGTGCGATGTTGTCCGGAACCATTGCCGGCCGCTATGGCTGCGAAGGCCTGCCGGAGGGGACGGTGGACATTCATTTCCGGGGCTCCGCCGGCCAGAGTTTCGGCGCTTTCCTGATGAAGGGCGTCAGTTTCTCGCTGGAAGGGGAGGCCAACGACTACCTGGGCAAGGGGCTTTCCGGCGGTGTCATTTCCGTCTTCCCGCCCGTGCGTTCGACCTTCGACAGCCACGAGAACATCATCGCCGGCAACACGCTGCTTTATGGGGCGACCTCCGGCAAGGTGTTCATTTCCGGGCGGGCCGGCGAGCGTTTCGCCGTGCGCAACTCGGGCGCGATTGCCGTGGTGGAAGGCACCGGGGACCATTGCTGCGAGTATATGACCGGCGGCCGGGTGGTTGTGCTCGGCACGACGGGACGCAACTTTGCGGCGGGTATGTCCGGCGGTCTGGCCTATGTATGGGACAAGGACCACAACTTCGACCAGTTCTGCAATATGGATATGATCGAGTTGAGCCTGATTGAGGAAAAAGTGCGCGAGAAAGAGTTGTATTCGCTCATCGAAGAGCATTTCCGCCGCACAGGTTCCCCTCTGGCCCAGCAGATGCTGACCCATTGGAAAGAGTATGTGGAAGACTTTATCCAGATTACGCCGATTGAGTACCGCCGCGTGCTCCAGGAAGAGACGATGAAGAAACTCCAGGAAAAAATTAACAAGATAGAGTATTGATACTATGGGAGATCCGAAAGCATTTATGACGATTCCCCGTCATGAGGCGGGACTCCGTCCGGTCTACGAAAGAATCTGTGATTTCAGCGAAGTCGAGCAGACCCTCAGTGAGAGCGAGCGCCGCAAACAGGCGTCCCGCTGTATGGATTGCGGAGTTCCCTTCTGTCACTGGGCTTGTCCGCTGGGCAACAAACAGCCCGAATGGCAGGATGCCCTCTACCGGGGAGACTGGAAATTTGCGTGGCAGTTGCTGTCCGCCACCAATGATTTCCCCGAGTTTACGGGCCGCATCTGTCCGGCGCTTTGCGAGAAAAGCTGCACTTTGAACCACTGCATCGACGCGCCGGTCACCATCCGGGAAAACGAGTGCTCGATTGTGGAGAAAGCCTTCAGCGAAGGCTATGCCGTACCCCGCACCTGGCCCCGAAACGGCAAGAAAGTGGCGGTCATCGGCGGCGGTCCTTCCGGACTGTCCACGGCCATGCGCCTCAATGTGCTGGGCTATGAAGTCACCGTGTACGACAAAATGGCGAAGGCCGGCGGCCTGGTCCGTTACGGCATTCCCAACTTCAAACTGGACAAATTCATCATCGACCGTCGCATCCAATTTATGGAAGACGAGGGGATTCACTTTGTCACCGACTGTTTCGTCGATTGCGCCAAGGCCCTGCCGGAAGGCTATGATGCCTATGTCATCGCGACCGGAACTCCGGTGGCCCGCGATCTGAAGATTCCCGGCCGGGAACTCGACGGCATTTATTTCGCCCTTCAGATGCTGACCCAGCAGAATGAAATCCTCGAGGGACAGAAATTCGCAGACAAGGACCGGGTGAGCGCCAAGGGACGGAAAGTGCTGGTCATCGGCGGCGGCGACACGGGCAGCGACTGCATCGGGACCTGCCATCGTCAGGAAGCCGTCAGCGTGACGCAGATTGAGATTCTGCCCAAGCCGCCCGAAGGCTACAACCCGGCGACGCCCTGGCCCGCCTGGCCGGTGATTTTGAAGACGACCACGAGCCACGAAGAGGGGTGCGAGCGCCGCTGGTGCCTGACCTCCAATTACTTCATCGGCGATGAAAACGGCCGCGTGAAGGGCGTTGAGGTCGAGCGCGTAGAGTGGGAACCCGATCCCAACGGCGGTCGTCCGCAGATGAAACTCACGGGAGAGAAGGAAATCATCGAGTGCGATATGGTGCTGCTCGCGATGGGCTTCCTGCGGCCGGAGCATCCCGCTTACGCGGAAAATGTCTTCCTGGCGGGGGATGCCAAGAACGGGGCCAGTCTCGTGGTCCGGGCCATCGCCAGCGGACGCGAGACCGCACGTCAAGTGGACGAGTATTTGAAAGGTAAGTAATTTGTAAAAAGAATTACCTGAATCATAAGCGACCTATGAATATTCCTTTTACTAAGATGCAGGGCCTGGGCAACGACTATTTTTACGTCGATGTCACCCGCCATGCCCCGGAGGAGGTCCGTAAGGCGGTGCTGAGCGATCCGTCCGCCTTTTCGCTCCGTTGGAGCGACCGCCATCTGGGCATAGGCTCAGATGGCCTGGTGCTCATCGGAGATTCGCCCCGGGCGGACTTTTCGATGCGGATTTTCAACGCCGACGGTTCGGAAGCGAAGATGTGCGGCAACGCCTCGCGCTGCATCGGCAAGTATGTGTACGAAAAAGGGCTGACCGACAAGACCGTCGTTACGCTGGACACCCTTTCCGGCATCAAGACGCTCAACCTGCAGGTCACTTCCGGCAAGGTTGTTTCCGTGACCGTCGATATGGGCTTTGGCGATTTTCTTTTTAATTGTCCGATAGAGGCGGACGGGCGTACTTTCTGCGGGACGGCCATAAGCATGGGAAATCCCCATCTGGTGATTCCGGTGGAGGATGTGACCTCCTTTGACGTGGCCCGCTACGGCTCCATTTTGGAGCGTCATCCGCTTTTCCCCGATCGTACCAATGTGGAGTTCTACAGCGTGCTGCCCGGCGACGACATTACCAGCCTGCGGATGCGGGTGTGGGAGCGTGGCAGCGGCATCACGCAAGCCTGCGGCACCGGCGCCTGCGCGACGGCGGTCGCAGCCACCCTCTCCAAGGTGACGGACGGACTTTGCGAAGTGGTGATGGACGGCGGCAGCCTGCTGATTCGCTACAATCCGGCCAGCGGACAGGTGCTGATGACGGGCCCGGCCGCTTTTGTATTCGAGGGAACGATTGATGCTTGAAGAACTCATTGATACAGCAAACGACTCATGGCAACAGTTAACGAACATTTTCTTTCTCTGGGACAGCGCTATCTGTTCTCGGAAATCGCGGCCCGGGTGGCGGCTTACAGCGCGGCCCATCCGAAGGCGGACTTGATTCGTATGGGCATTGGCGACGTGACGCAGCCGCTGGCGCCCGCCGTCATCGCGGCGATGCATCGGGCGGTAGAAGATTGCGCGCACGCCGAGACTTTCCACGGCTATGGCCCGGAACACGGCTACGGCTTTTTGCGCAAGGCCATTGTGGAAAACGACTATGCGGGCCTGGGCATCGAAGAAGATGAAATCTTTGTCAGCGACGGCGCCAAGAGCGATACGGGCAACATCGGCGATTTGCTCGCAGAGGACAACCTCATCGGCATCACCGACCCGGTCTATCCCGTCTATGCGGACACCAATCTGATGCACGGCCGCCGCATCCATTACATCCGCTGTGACGAAAGCAATGGTTTCACCGGAGATATTCCCGGCGAGCGCCTGGATGTGGTTTACCTGTGCTATCCCAACAACCCCACGGGCGCGGTGATTTCACGGGAAAAACTGAAGAAATGGGTGGAATACGCCCTTGCCAACGATACGCTTTTGTTCTATGATTCGGCTTACGAGGCCTTTATCCGCGACCCGGAGATTCCCCATTCGGTCTATGAGATTCCCGGGGCGAAGGAATGTGCCATCGAGTTCCGGAGTTTCTCCAAGACGGCGGGCTTCACGGGCGTGCGCTGCGGCTATACGGTCGTTCCGAAAGGCGTGAGCGCCCGCAGCCGGGACGGCAAACGCGTGGGACTCAACGCCCTGTGGGAGCGGCGGCAAAGTTGCAAGTTCAACGGGGCTTCCTATATTTCCCAGCGGGGAGCCGAGGCGGTGTATTCGCCCGAAGGAAAGGCGCAGACGCGTGCCTGCATCGACGGTTACCTCGGTACGGCGGCCATCATCCGCGATGTGTTCCAGCAGGCGGGGCTTCGTCCGGTGGGCGGCGACAACGCTCCCTATATCTGGGCCCGCACCCCCGACGGAATGGATTCCTGGGCGTTTTTCGATTTCCTGCTTGACAAGGCGGGCGTGGTCATCACCCCGGGCTGCGGTTTCGGTTCCGCCGGAGAAGGCTGGTTCCGCGCCACGGCCTTTGCTGACCGCGGCCGCACCATCGAGGCGATGGAGCGGATAGCTGACATTTTAAAATAGGAATTGCCCGCTATGCAAGCAACAACTTTTACAATGAAGAGAGAAAAGAATTGCAAGGCTCGTAAGCGACCTTTTCCCCTTGTTTATTGGGAGCTGAGAGTCTTGTAATTCTTTCTCTTCTGACGAGTGTTGAAAAACAAGCATTTCTTTTAAGAAGAAATATGAAGAAAGCAATATTAGAACTAGAAGACGGTAGCCGTTATGAAGGCCGGTCCTTCGGGCACGAACAGTCCGTATCCGGGGAACTGGTCTTCTACACGGCCATGACCGGCTATCCCGAGAGCCTGACCGACCCTTCCTACAAAGGCCAGATTCTCATCCCGACTTATCCGATGATTGGCAATTACGGGGTTCCTGACGACGAACAGCGCCACGGGATTTCCCGTTTTTTCGAATCAGACCACATCCAATGCACGGCCCTGGTCATCTCGGACTATTCCGACCGTTACAGCCACTGGGATTCGCGCCGCAGCCTGGGTACCTGGCTCAAGCAGGAAGGCGTGCCGGGCCTGTGCGGCATCGACACCCACGAACTGACCAAAAAATTGCGGGAGCAAGGCGCGATGCTCGGGAAAATCCTGTTCGAAGGGGAGGATGTCCCGTTCTACGACCCGAACCAGGACAACCTCGTCGCGCAGGTCTCCACGAAAGAAGTACATACCTATGGAAACGGCCGTCACAAGGTGCTGCTGGTGGACTGCGGGATGAAAAACAACATTCTCCGCTGCCTGCTCAAGCACGATGTGACCATCAAACGGGTGCCCTGGGACTATGATTTCACCCACGAGGACTACGACGGACTCTTCCTGTCCAACGGCCCCGGCGACCCGACCCAGTGCGGCGCGACCATCGAACACCTCAAAGTGGCGCTTCAAGGGGACAAGCCCATTATGGGCATTTGCCTGGGCAACCAACTCCTGGCCCTCGCGGCGGGTGCCAAGACCTACAAACTGAAATACGGGCACCGCGGACACAACCAGGGCGTGGTCATTCCCGGCTCGCACAAATGTTTCATCACCTCCCAGAACCATGGCTTCGCCATCG
>JAGCUV010000144.1 GCA_017962705.1 Bacteroidales bacterium | reverse complement strand
TCGCCAGCTATTGAAAGCCTTTGGCTATGGGAATCTTTCCGTGTTTGTCGTACTTTGGATTTTTGGCCCTGCCATCTCGATGGTGACCATTGCGGCACCGGCTACGGCGATCGAGGCTTTCTGGAACGCCTTTTTAACCGCCGGCCTGCCGGAAGAAGTGGCCAAACTCTTCTGTCTCTGGCTGTTTTTGAGAAAGAACCCTTATTTTGACGAATACATTGACGGCATCGTATATGCGGTCTGTGTCGGAATGGGATTTGCCGCCTTTGAAAATATCGGCTACCTCTTTTCCAATGTGGACGCGTGGCGGGAAATCGGCCTGCTGCGTGCCATCCTGTCCATTCCGGGCCACTTTTTCTTTGCCGTTACGATGGGCTACTTCTATTCCAAGGCGGTGTTCGGATCCCCTTCTCACCGTAGATGGAATTATTTCCTTGCCCTGTTGGTCCCCGTCCTGCTGCACGGGTTGTTCGACGCCCTGTTGATGACTTCCGATGCCGTCGGAGGATCGGCTTCCGCCATAATGCTCTTTGGCGGCCTGTGGTTGTACATGTATTCCACCAGCAAAAAGCGTATCCGGGAACATTTGGGAAAAAGTTGAAAAAATGGCAGAAAAACAGTTGAGAAAAAATTGGCGGAATTTCTAAAAATTTGTAACTTCGCAGATTGTTAGAAGTAATCTTCAAAACGATTTCGTTTTATGATAGAAAAATCCAAAGAACTGATCAACGGCGCGAAAGCCAAGATGGCCGGCGCTGTGAACTTTCTCGAAGAAGATTTGAAAACCTATCGGGCCGGCAAAGCCAACCCGATGGTGTTCAACAATGTGGTTGTGGACTACTATGGTTCGATGATGCCCATCGCCCAGGTGGCTTCCATCACGGTTCCCGACGCCAAGACGATTGTGATTCAGCCTTGGGAGAAGAAGATGATCCCCGTCATCGAGAAAGCCATTATGGACGCCAACATCGGCTTTACCCCGCAGAACAACGGCGAAGCCATTCGTTGCAATGTTCCACCTCTCACTGAGGAAAGGCGCAAGGAGTTGATCAAGAAGGCTCGGGCGGCTGGGGAGAATGCCAAAGTGGTGGTCCGCAATGCCCGCCGCGATGTGATCGAGGCCCTCAAGAAATTGCAGAAAGAAGGTCTTCCCGAGGATGTTGAAAAAGATCAGGAGGCTGCCGCCCAGAAAGAAACGGACGCTGCCGTCAAAAAAATTGACGAGTTGATTGCTGCCAAAGAAAAAGATATTCTGACGGTATGAGTTCCCGGAAGACGGTCGGTCTGATTGGTACAGGTCTTATCGGAGGCTCGATGGCCCTCGATATCCGGTCCTGCCACCTGGCTGACACGCTTCTCGGATATGATAAAAATGCAGACAATGCGGCCGAAGCCCTGCGATTGGGAATCATCGACCGCATTGTTTCGTATGAGGAACTCGTCGCTGAGAGCGACCTCATCCTCCTGTCCATCCCCGCCTCTGCCGCGGCTGCCTTGCTGCCGGACATTCTCGACCGCATTGGTGCGCGCGTCTCGGTCTCCGCCGGGGTGGACGCGGCTAGTCCCGTCGTGCTCGATGTGTGCTCCGTCAAGCGGCCCATCGTCGACGCTGTTCGCAACCATCCCGCTCGTGGCCGCTTTGTCGCCGGTCACCCGATGTCCGGTACCGAATAGTCCGGCCCTCAAGCCGCCCGTCAAGGACTGTTTGAAGGGAAGGTCGGCATTGTCTGCGACGCGCAGGACTCCGATGCCGATGCCTTGGCTTGTGTTGAGGCTTTGTATGCGGCCCTTGGAATGCGTCTGGTGAAGATGAGCGCGGAGCAGCACGACATCCACGCCGCCTATGTATCTCACCTTTCTCACGTGATTTCTTTCGCCCTCGCCCTTACCGTGCTGGACAAGGAGCAGGACGACAAACATATTTTCGATCTCGCTTCGGGCGGCTTTTCCTCCACGGCGCGACTGGCCAAGAGCAACGCGGATATGTGGGTGCCCATTTTTGAGAGCAACCGCGAGAACCTGCTGCCCGTCATTGATGCGTACAGCGAGCATCTCTCCCGCTTCCGTTCCGCCATCGCTACCGCCAACGGACCGAAACTCCGCTCGTTGATAGAAACTGCCAACCGAATCCAAAAAATTATTCAATAAGATGCTCGATAAACCCAAATTGATGGCCCATTTGAGGACCATTCCTGATTACCCGGTCAAAGGCATTATCTTTTTTGACGTGACGACGCTTTTCAAGGATGCCGAATGCTTGAAGATGCTTGTGGACGATCTCTACGAACATTATAAAGATAAAGGTGTCACCAAGGTCGTGGGCGTGGAATCCCGGGGCTACATCGCCGGGGCCGCCCTGGCCCTGCGTCTGGGAGCCGGTTTCATCATGGCCCGTAAGCCGGGCAAACTGCCTGCAGAGAAACTCTCCGAGTCCTATTCCAAGGAGTATGGTACCGATTCCATCGAGATTCACGCCGACGCCATTGATGAGAACGACGTGGTGCTGATTCACGATGACCTGCTCGCTACCGGCGGCACCGTCGCGGCCACCTACCGCCTGGTCAAGCGTTTCAATCCCAAGACCGTCTATATGAGTTTCAATATCGCCCTTGACGATGTGCCCAAACTCGACATTTATCCCAAGGATGCAGAGACCTACAGCATCCTCCACCTCACCGAACACGATGCATAATTTTTTAATCCTTAATACTTTTTTATTATGAAAAAAACCATTCTTTCCCTGGCCGCCGCTCTCGTGCTGTCAGTGTCGGCTTTCGCCGAAGGATCCACCATGTTCAACGGATCCACCAACATCCAGGTCTTCTACGATTTTGCGAAAGACCGCCAGTGCGTGACCACCACATTGGAAGGTTTCTACAGCGACCCTTGGGGCAACACCTTCTTCTTCGTTGATCACGACTATGCTCCTATCGGCAGCAAACTCAATCCGAAGGATATGCCCGGTCTTACGAAAGCTATCAGCGGTACCTATTGGGAGATTGCCCGTTGCTTCAACTTCTGGCAGAATTCCGCCATCAAGGACTTCAGCCTCCAACTCGAGTACAACGGTGGTGTCTATTCCGCTTATAACATCAATCACGCATTTCTCGCCGGTGTTGACTATTTCCTCCACAGCAGCGACTATAAGAACTGCTTCAACTTCAAGCTCCTCTACAAGCACATTCTCTATGACAGAGGTTTGTGGGGAAAATTCAGCCCGGAAGGTTTGGAAATCATGGAGGATAACCACCAGACCGTCGTTCCCCTCCAGTTCACCTTCGTGTGGGGCATGCAGGACCTCTTCGGTGCCAAAGGCCTTCGTTTCAGCGGTTTCCTCGATGTCTGGGGCCAGGAGCACATGGTGTATCCTACCGATTGGAGCAAAGACGAGGCTAATATGACCGACTGGACCGCCGGAACCCTTTCTCACGTCGTGATGATTACCGAGCCCCAGATCTGGTACAGCGTGGGCCAGCACTTCGGCTGCCCCAACCTCAATGTGGGTACCGAGATTGAAATGTCCTTCGATTTCGGCACGGCCAAAGGTTTCTGGTGCCGTCCCTGCCTCGGTGTCAAATGGGTATTCTAAAATCTAAACCTATTATACAATCATGAACAAATTTCTCGCAAAAGCCTTTGGCTTTGATCCGATGAAGAATGATATCCGCACCGAGATTATCGCGGGTATCACCACCTTCCTGACGATGGCCTACATCCTGGCCGTCAACCCGATGATTTTCGGCGCCCTCGGCACGATGCCCGTCGGCTCCGTCTTCACCGCCACCGCCCTGGCCGCCATCATCGCTACCCTCGTGATGGCCATCTATGCCAAGAAACCCTTCGCCCTCGCGCCGGGTATGGGTCTGAACGCCTTCTTCGTATTCACCGTCTGCTTCGGCATGGGATACCCCTGGCAGTTCGCCCTCACCGCCGTCCTCATTGAAGGTATCATCTTCATCATCCTGTCCGTGACCAAGGTCCGTTCCTGGATTCTCAACGCCGTTCCCGTGTCACTCAAACATGCCATCGGCGCCGGTATCGGTCTGTTCATCGCTTTCATCGGTCTGCAGAGCGCCGGCATCATCGTTGACAACGGCGCCACCCTCGTCGGTCTGGGCAAACTCACCGAAGGCAAAGCCCTTCTGGCTGTCATCGGTCTGGTGATTTCCTGCACCCTCGTGATGATTCACATCCGTGGCGGTATCCTCCTGGGTATCCTTGCTACGGCTGTCATCGGTATGTTCATCAAAGATCCTGCTACCGGAGAGGCGCTCACCCAGTTTACGGGTGTCGTGAAGAGCCCCGACAGCGTGGAGCCTATCTTCTGCCAGTTCGTCGGATTGGACCAGATCTTCACCATCGATATGGTGGTCGTCGTTTTCACCTTCCTCTTCATCGATATGTTCGATACGATGGGTACTGTGGTCGGTGTGGCTGCAAAAGCTGGTTTGATTGATGAAAAAGGCAACATCCAGGACGCTGAGAAGGTCTTCATGGCTGATGCGGTCGGTACCGTTTGCGGCGCTTGCCTCGGTACCTCCACCACCACGACCTATGTCGAGAGCGCTGCCGGTGTAGGTGCCGGTGGCCGTACGGGCCTCACCGCTTTTGTCGCGGCTATCTGCTTCGCTATCGCGTTGTTCTTCTCCCCTGTGTTCCTCGCCATCCCCGGCGCCGCTACTGCTCCCTCCCTCATTATCGTGGGTATGATGATGATGAACCCGGTCACCGAAGTCAACTGGCTCAACTACCGCGAGAGCATCCCTGCTTTCCTCTGCCTCATCCTGATGCCGCTTTCCTACAGCATCTCCGACGGTATCCTCATCGGTGTCATTGCCTACGTGGTGCTCTATGCCCTCTCCGGCAAGTTCAAAGACATCAGCGTGATGATGTGGATTCTCGCAGCCCTCTTCGTCTGCAAGTACATCTTCCTGGCCGATCCTGCCGCTTTGAAGAAAGCCCGCGAAGCCAAGGAAGCCGAGAAATCCGTTACCATCGAGCAGGTGGTTGAGGAAGTGATTGAAGCTGTCTCCGCCGACACCCTCGTCGTTGAGTAAGCCCGACACATCTAACCTACCTTATTATACTATTGAGAGGTCGACTGGAATTGGTCGGCCTCTTTCTTATTTTTCCCCTGTCCTTCGGTCATCCCCCAGGGATGACCGGGTGCTCCTGGTGTCCAGATTTTGGGACACCTGCAGCATCCTGAGTGTGGGCGTTGAGGGAGATGTCGCAGATTTTTCCTAAATTCGCGGGATTATAAAGATGAAAACAATGAAACAGGGAACTATCATCGATGCCTTGGAGCGCTTTTCTCCTTTGGCGTGGCAGGAAGAATATGACAACAGCGGCCTGCAGGTCGGACTTTTTGATGGGGCCGGAATGCCGCTGGGCCCCGAAGCCGAGATTACGGGTGTGCTGGTCTGCCTGGATATCACGGAGGCTGTGGTTGACGAAGCCGCTGCCCGTGGCTGCAATCTGGTCGTCTCGCATCATCCGCTGATTTTCCGTCCGCTCAAAAATGTCAGCGGCACCACCTACCAGCAGCGCTGCGTTGCCAAAGCCCTGTGCCTTGGCATCGCCCTATATGCCGCCCATACCAACCTCGACAATGCTTCCGGCGGCGTCAGTTGGGAAATGGCCGCCCGCCTTGGTCTGCGTGATGTCCGCGCGCTGGTGCCGTCGAGTGGCAGCGGCGTGATTGGCGTGTTGCCCGAAGCTGTCCCAGCCGAAGACTTTGCCCGCACCCTCGCAGCGGTATTCAACGCGCCTCACCTTCGCTATTGCCTGCCCTCCGCTCCCTCTTCCGCATCTTTCCCTTCCGTTTCATCTGTAGGCACCGCCCTTTCGTCTGACCGATCCCATTCTGATGAAGCGGATGGAAGACCACTAATCCGTACCGTCGCCCTATGTGGCGGCAGCGGCGGAGAATTCATTCCCGATGCCATCGCCGCCGGAGCCGACTGCTATGTCACCGGCGAAATCCGCTACCACGACTATTTCGAAGCCGAAGGCCGCATGCTCGTCGCCCTCGGCCACTACGAAAGCGAGCAATACACCATCGACCTCCTTGCCCGCAAACTTCAAGAGATTATCTCCCAAGAAAGCACCTCTCCTGCGTCCCTGGACCAACCCTCCTGCGCAACTTCAGAGCAACTTTCCGCTTCTCTGGACCAAACTTCCCACAGCTCTCTCTTCGAGCAACTTTCTGGCGTCTCTCTCGGGTGTGATATCCCCGTCCTCAAGACCACCCTCAACACCAATCCCTTGAAAGGTCTGTAGTAATTTTGCTGTAAAGTAGACAAAGCGAACCGGTTCTACAGGTGGAAGCGGACGCCGGCTTCGAAGCCGAGCATAAAGGGCTGCTTGGTGCGGATGCTCTTGGGCTGGTTGAGGCCGAAGTAGTATTTGACATTGGGATCCAGGTAGATGCTCACCAGCGGGGTCAGCATAAAATCTACACCGATGCCGGCGCCGGTGTTGAATTGAACACCCTTGACGGGCTCGTTGTAGTTGACCGCCCGGTTGTTGGCCGTCCAAGCGTTGCCGATACATTTTTCGACTGTACCATTGGCATAGACGTAGAAATTGATGTGCTTGGTGCGGACGATGTGGTAATAGACGGAGAGGGGAATCCCGATGAATTGCTGGATGTTATAGATGTTGTCATAGTCGGTGCCGGCATCGAAGGACCCGTCCGCTTGCAACTGATAATAGGTGCCGGAGAAATGGCGGGAAAGGCGGGTGTAGTTGACGCCGAGACCGATAGAGAGTTTCGGCAAAACATCGTAGGTGAAGTTGATGCCGAAGGTAAGGGGAATGGTGTAACTGGATTCACCCGTTTCCCTGAAATAGGAGTGGTCGGGCCGGCCGCCGCCGGAAACGCCGCTATATCCTGTGTGTTGTCCGGATTTCTTGCTGGTGAAGTTGCTCAGCGCATTGGTATAGGCCGCCAGATGGAAGCTGTTGGGCTGGTATTTCTTATGGGCTCGGGCTTGCGCTTCGTTTTCCAGATCGGGAAGATGTTCCCAATCAATGGTCTGGAACTCGGCCTGGGCCTCCTCCGTCGGGGTTTCGGTCTGGCTTTCTGCCGGCCGTATTTCTGCCTGCGCTAGCGTTTGCTTTGTTTGCTGCCTGAGTGAAATCGCGTTTTGCTTTGAGGAAGCGGAACTCTGCCCAGGTGAAACGGCTTTCTGCCCGGAGGAAACAGCACTTTGCCCAAGGGATGCGGCAAGTGTTGGCTCTTGCGGCTGCCCGGAGATTTGAACCGGCTCTTGCGTCTGCTCGGTGACGACGGCAAGTTGGTCGTCCGTAGTCTCTTCGGGCCGGTTCCAGAGCAGGACGGCGAGCAAAACGGCTGCGGCAGCGGCGACGGCAAACCCGGTGCGGCGTACCCATCTCAGGATAACGGCCTTGCGGACACCCTCGGCAACCCCGGAGGGCGCATTTGCCCCGGCCGTGGCGGTTCTGCTCTCGGTGGCGGCAGCCCCGGCCCCGGCGGCGAGACGGGCGGCAATAGCCTCCCACGCACCTTCCGGAACGGGTTCCGAAGCCTGACCCAGCAACTGCTGAACCTGCTTGTCAAAGTCTTGATATGAGTCGTTTTGCTTCATTCTTTACTTCTGCGTCAATGCCTCGCCTTGATTTTCTCCTGCAGCCAAATCCGCGCCCGGGCCAGTTGCGAGCGGCTGGTCACCTCGCTGATGCCCAAAGCGTCGGCAATCTCTTTGTGCGAGTAACCTTCCACCACATACATGTTGAACACCGTACGGAAACCGGAAGGCAGTTGCGCGAGCAACGCCATCAATTCCTCGTATCCGATGTCCTCCAATGCTGAAGGCAATTCGGTCAGCATCGCTTTGGCGTCCTCCAAATCATCACTGATTTTCAGGGCGTCCTTGCGGCGCAGTTCCATCAGGGCAGTATTGACAAAAATCTTTCTGGCCCAGCCCTCGAACGCCCCTTCTCCCTTGTAGGTGTCCAACTTGGAGAAAAGCGTCACAAAGCCGTCCTGCAAGACATCTTCCGCCAATGGGCGGTCTTTTCCGCAATAGCGAAGACAGAGAGCGAACATTCGCGGAGCCAGACGCTCATAGAGCGATTTCTGTGCGAATCGGTCACCCTTCTTGCAGGATTCAACCAAATTATTGATGCTCTTCTCTTCCATTTGGTTGCATAGAACACGCTAAAAATTTCTCTCAAAGTGAAGACGAAACAAATTTACAAAAAATTTTGCGTTTCTCTCGGCTTATTCGTAAATTCCGGCTTACGCCGGCTTTTACTTCCGCCTCGGAAGCGCAAAATTTTTTTGCGTTTCTCTCGGCTTATTCGTAAATTTGTGGAATATAATGAATAGAAAGTTCGCATATATTTTTATCCTCTTATCCCTGCTGCTTCCCCGGCATTCGGACGCCCGTCCGGCCGATGATGAACGTCGGGTGATGGTGGGAATCATCGATGCCGTGGACTTGTTCGCCCAAGGAGAATACAAGGATGCCTCCCGTATCTTTTCCAATCTGATCCGCCGCTATCCGGACGATGATGCGCTCAACTATTATATGTCCCTGTGCACGATTGCGGACTACAAAGTAGCCAACGCCATTTTCTTTATAGAGAAGGCGGTCGAACTGGATTCGACCAATTTTATCTATCGCCACCGGCTGGCGCAAATCTATGCCGTCACCAAGGACTACGACAAGGCCATCGCCCAATATGAGCGCCTGAAGGCCGAACGCCCCTACATGACCGAACTGCAGGACGAACTCGGTGAGGTCTATCTGCACTCCGGCCGTTTCAGCGAATACTATCCCATTGCCTATTCTTACATGGGAGAGGAAGGATTGAGCGAAGAGGATAAATTGCGCTACCTGTCCGGCGTTTTCGGCGAATTGTCCCGTGAGGAATTTCGTTCCAGGCGACCCTTGGCTGATTCTTTATATGTGAAATTAACGCGCCAATATCCCGAAAGTTCCAACTCGCTCGTATCCTGGACCAAAGTGCTGGCCTGGCTGGGAGATTGGGAAGCTCTTGATCGCTATGCTTCTGAGGGGGCGGCCCGTTTTCCGCAAGACACGACCCTCTGCCACTATAGCGCAGCCTCCAAGTATTTCCGCAAGGATTATGAGGGAGCTGCCAAAATGATGGAAAAGCTCGTCGTCCTGCAGAAAGACGAGCCCCAAAAACAACTGTCCACCTACAGCTGGCTGGGGGATGTGTATTACAAGGCGGGCAAGTCGGCCCAATGCTTCAAGGCCTACGACCGGGCATTGGCGTTGGACCCCGGCTATGTTCCCGTACTCAACAACTACGCTTATTTCCTCAGCCTGCAGAAAAAGAATCTGAAAAAAGCCTTGGCGATGAGCGAAAAGACGATTCTGGCCGAGCCGGATAATGTTACTTATCTGGATACTTACGGCTGGATTCTTTACCTGCTGGGCCGTCCGGAAGAAGCCCGGATGCAGTTCAATCATGCCAAACTTTACGGCGGGAACGACAATGCGGTGATTCTCGATCACTTCGCGACCGTCCTTTATGAACTCGGCGAATATCGTCTTGCCTATTCCTACTGGGAAAAAGCCCTGTCGAAAATGACGGAAGACGAAAAGGAAGAAGTGAAGGATTTGGAGCAAAAGATAGCGGCGGCCAGGGATGCCATTCAAAACGGTCATGGGAAGAAGCTGGGCAAATAGGCCGGTCACTGGATTCTGGGCGCTTATGCTGACAGGCCTTCGGGCTGGGGTACTGCTTCTCTCAGTTCTCTTGTTGGCTGCTCCGCTGTCTGCCCAGGATACTTCGCAGCAAGAGCGCAAAAAGAAAGGCCTTGAACAGGAAATCAAAATCCTTGAGTCCCAGATTCAGAAGAACGAGGCCCGAAGCAAGGACGCCCTGGAGAAGTTCAAGCTGACAGGCAAACTCATTTCTTCCCGCAAAGAGTTGATTGCGCAGACCAATCGCGAAATCAGCGGCCTGGACAACCAACTGGCCCAGCGCCGCAAAACCGCCGAGCAGATGCGCCAGCGTGTGGATACCCTCGATAAATATTATTCCCGCCTGCTCTTGAGCGCCTATAAAAGCCGCAATATGAGTTCGTGGTACGTCTATATCCTCTCGAGTGAGAGTCTGGGCCAGGCTTACCGCCGCTACAATTATTTCAAGAGCCTGTCGGACAATCTCAAAGCACAGGCTGTCGAACTCAAGCAGGCTCGCGGTGAGTTGCAGGAGGAAATGGACAGTATCGCCGTGCTCAAACGTCAGCAACAGGTCCTTCGCAGCGAGCAGCAGGCCGATCTGAACCGGCTCAAAAAGGAAGAAAGCAGCTATAACAGCCAGATCAAGGCCCTCAACAAAAACAAGAAGAAATATACCGCCGAACTCGCCCGCAAGCGCAAAGAGGTGGAGAAACTGGACAAGGAAATCGAGCGCATCATCAAAAGTGCGATGGCCCCTTCGTCCGGCAAGAAATCGCCCTCCCAGCCCATAGACTATGTACTGGACGGGGAATTTTCCAAGAACAAAGGCAAGCTGCCCTGGCCCGTGGAAGGTTCCATTGTGGAAACCTACGGACAGCACTACCATCCCGTTTTCAAAAATGTGAAACTGCCTTTCAACAAGGGGGTCAACATTGCTGCGAACGAAGGCGCGCCCGTCTGTTCCGTGTTTGACGGCGTCGTGTCCCAGGTGGTGATGATTCCCGGCTACAATCTCTGCGTGATGGTTCGCCACGGCAACTATTTCACTTTCTATTGCAAGCTCAAGAGCGCGCAGGTCAAGTTGGGGGACAAGGTCAGGACGGGACAGGTGCTCGGAACGGTCGATACGATGTCCGGCTCCACCCTCCTGCATTTCGAACTGTGGAAAGGGCAGCAGCACCAGAATCCTGAAAATTGGTTACGATAATATGAAAATCAGAATTTTAGACATTATTGAACAAACGATGGCAGACGGACCGGGCCTGCGCACTTCCATCTATTGCGCCGGCTGCGCCCACCATTGCGAGGGCTGCCACAATCCCCAGTCCTGGGACTTCAAAGGGGGAAAGGAAATGGAAGTGGACGACCTGGTCGACCTGGTGGAAGCCGACGAGTTCAGCAACGTGACTTTCAGCGGGGGAGACCCGCTCTATCAGGTGGAAGCCTTCACCGAACTGGCCCGCAAAATCAAGGAGCGCACCGGCAAAAACATCTGGTGCTACACGGGCTTCACCTACGAAGAAATCAAAGCGGACAAGCGCCTGTCGCAGATTCTGCCCTATATCGACACCTTGGTGGAAGGTCCTTTCGTAATGGCCCTGCGCGATACCCATCTGCTCTTCCGGGGCAGTTCTAACCAGCGCATCATCCACCTGACTCCGCAGCCCGACGACGAGATTCCCGGCACGGTTCCCCTTGTCAAACCGCAATAATTCCAAAATTTTTCTTACTTTTGTCCGAAATAGCGTTTTTTAAACAAACCTGATATGAAAAAACATTTGACACTTTTGGCGCTGGCTTGTCTTTTGGTGACGAACGCGTTTGCTCAGCAATCTTATGCACAGAAAAAGGATTACACCAAATTTGAACTCCAGATAACGGGAGGAAGCGGTCTATCTACTTTGCTTTATGACGTCCCTGTTGATGGCCAGTGGATGAAATGGCTACATCAGACGGACCAATATCAGGCAGCTCATTTCGACTTGAACGATATGAAATGCAGTTCCATCTTGAAATCCGGCTGGAACGCCGGTTTTGGGTTCACTTATAACTTTTCCCCGAACTGGGGCTTGGTGACGGGCTTGGAGGTCGCGCATTACCGTGGTGAGGTTTTCGCCAAGGAAATGATTAGCGCTCAATATATCAGTGTTCCATCGGCTTTGACTGTGCAGAACATCCCCGGTCTTCTTTTCAATCGTCTGAGTCGTTTTGACGAGACTCAGAGCGTTTACAATCTTCAGTTGCCCATTATGTTCAGATGGATGCCCGGCGCCGGTGACAAAGTCCGTTTCTATCTAGCGGCCGGTGTCAAGCTTGGCTATGGCATTTCCGCCACCTTCAAGCAGACAACCTCCCGTCTGGAATATCTCTATTCTGTTCCCGGTACAGCGTATCACGAGCAGACGAACGCAGGCAAGCTTCAATTGCCTTTTTCCAAGAATCAATGGACGGCGTCCGGTCATTACCATTATGTGAGTCCCGGGGATGTCGACGCCATTATGGCAGGGACCAAAGAAGTCAAAGATGCGATTCTTGATCCCAATGTGGAAGCGCAAGGGAATTTTTCCTTTGGCTTCAACACGGCTGCCGCTTTGGAATTGGGCGCATATTGGTATGTCAACGATTTAATTCGTCTCTATACAGGTGTATATGCCGATTATGGTTTTTATATTGCTCGCAGTCAGGACGGCGCGCTCTACCAGAACGACCTTTCTTGGAATGATAATTGGGATAATGATTTCCGTCCGTACGATTCGAGCAAGGAAAAAACCGTCAGTATCCTTACCGCCAACAATCCCGCCTATGCTCGTCGTCACAACGATGACAAAGACGGAGCATGGGAAATGTACCCTGAAGAAGGTAATCTGGTAAACAAACTGGCCTATCTTTCCTGCGGATTGAAAGTCCGTTTGTCCTTCGCGCTTGACAGCAAGCCCGCTCCGGCTCCCCAGCCTGTCGTCCAGTATGTGGAGCGCATCGTGCGGGATACCATGAAAGTCGTCAATACGGTTATCCAGAAAGACACCGTTACCAACACGGTGGTTGTCCGCGATACCGTCACCGTCATCAAGGAAGTTCCCGTGGAAATCCAGAAAGTGATGGCCGACCTCTCCAACTCCCTCTTCGACACGGGCAAGGCCATCATTAAAGACCAGGCGAAAGGTCCCCTCTACACCGTGGTGATGTGGCTCAAGGAGAATCCCAACGCCAAGTTGGAGGTGTCCGGCCATACCGACAATGTGGGTGGCGCCGCCTATAACCAGAAACTGTCCGAGGCACGTGCCAAGGCAGTCTATGATTACTTTATCTCTAGCGGTGTGAGCGCCGACCGTCTGACCTACGCCGGCTACGGCATGGACCGTCCGATTGCCCCCAATGACACGCCCGAAGGCCGTCAGCAGAACCGCCGCGTGGAACTTAATGTTATTGAATAATACGCTCCGTCAAGCCATTGGATGAAAAAGGGACTACGACATATTTTCCCGCTCTTGCTGCTGTTCGCCGCCCTGTTGTCGGTCGCCTCGTGTGTAGGCATCAACAATTTGCGCCAGATGAACCTGCGTTCCGGGAAGATTGTCAATGTCCAGTTCCCTCCCATCGGGTCCCGAGCCCTTGCCGTAACCGTCCAATTGGAGATAGAGAATCCCGCCGGCTATGTGCGGATGAGCGACATTTCCGGTGTTGTCCGTTCCAAGGACTTGGTTCTCGGCACCTTTACGGCCGATGATTTTGCCATTGATGCCCATTGCGACAAGGAGTATCTTTTCCTGATGAATCTGACGCCGGATGACGGAATGTCTTTTCTCAAGGTCCTGGCTTTGCTGAAAGACTTTTCACCGGACGATTATGTGTTTGATATAGACCTGCGTCTGTCCGGCAGTCCTTCCGCCAAGGGGGGCCGTTACCAGCTCAAAGACCAGCCGGTCCGTGCGTTGTTAAAGAATTTTCACCCATGATGAAGCATTTTGCCACACATATCGTCGACGGCTTGATGGGACTGGTGTTGCTCCCGTTGCTGGCCGCCTCCGCCTTGCGCGCCGCCGCCCAGTCGCCGGCTCCGGGCGGCTCCCCCGCAGATTCAGTCCGCTACGAGGTCTGTGATTCTTTGGTGTACGTGTTGGTTTCGCGGGTGGATACCGCTTTGGTCGGTGCCAATATCTTTGCGATTTTGCAGGACGAAAGCAGCGGACGGGCCCCGGTCAAGATCCAACAGAGCAAAACGGTGGAAGATGCGATGATTTTGCGTACACAGGCCAACAAGGACCGGGTATTCGAGGGATATCGCGTACGTATTTTCTTCAAAGAATCCGCCCGTGCGGAGTCCGAAGAAATCCAACGCTCGTTTGCCGTCCGCCATCCCGGTGTCCCCGCCTATCGCAGTTATGCCAACCCCTATTTCAAGGTGACGGTGGGGGATTTCCGGACCAAGTCCGAAGCGATGCAACTGATGTCCCGCATTATCTCGGAATATCCCACAGCCTTTGTTGTCAAAGAGCCCATCCATTATCCGGTCGTCAACAAAGAAAACACCTATTATGTAGATACGGTCAAGGTCTATAGGCCGATCGTGAGGAAATAGCGGAGATGGCGCAGGGGCTTTCATTGGAACAAAAGTTGCTGCAGCGGCTTTCGCCGTTGCAGGTGCAGACGATCAAGATACTCCAGCTTCCGCAACAGGAGTTGGAAGCGATGGTCAAGAAGGAGCTCGAGGAAAACCCCGTGCTGGAGGACACTCCGCCCGTCCGAAATGAGGACGGACCCGCCTCTTCGGAGGACACCCCTTCCGAGGATGCCCCCAAAGATGTTTCTTTGGAAGATTATAAAGAGGATTCCACGCCTTACTATAAATTATATGTCAACAACCGTGGCAGGGATGAGGGACCTAAGCGGGATACCTTGTCCGTCAAGGAAGGCATTACGGAGTCGCTGATGGAACAACTTGGATTCCGTGAGCTGGACGACCGGCAGTATCGCATCGCCGCGTTCATTGTCGGCAGTTTGGATGAGGATGGCTATTTGCGCCGGACTGTGACCAATGTGGTGGACGATCTGGGGCTGAGAGCAGGAATCGAGACGGATGAGCAAGAAGTGGAATCGTTGCTTCGCGTTATTCAAGAGTTCGAACCGGCCGGCGTGGGCGCCCGCGATCTGCGCGAATGCCTTCTGCTGCAACTGAATCGTCGTCCCCAGACGGAGGAAGTCAAACTGGCTACACTGATTCTGGAAAAATATTTCAACGAGTTCTCCAACCGGCACTACGAAAAGATTCTTTCCCGTATCAACATCAGCCCCGAGCAATTCAAAGAGGCGCGTGCCGTTATTCTCAAGCTCAACCCCCACCCCGGCGGAATCATTGACGACAGCTACAGCGACATGGCCCAGCAGATTATTCCGGATTTTTACCTGACCTACAATGAAGGGAAATTCGAGCTGGAGTTGCCTCGTTTCAAAATCCCTGAGCCCCGCGTCAGCCGCAAATATGCAGAAATGATGCGTGCGGGGGCTTCCACTCGTGCGGAGAAAGAAGCGCTGGATTTTGTCAAGCAAAAAATCGAATCGGCCAATCTGCTGATTGAAGCGCTCAAACAGCGCCAGAATACCTTGCTCAAGACAATGCAGGCCATCATTGACTATCAGCACGACTATTTTATCGACGGAGATACCCGGCATCTTCGCCCGATGGTGCTCAAAGACATTGCCGATATTACGGGCTTCGATATTTCCACCATTTCCCGCGTCGCCAATTCCAAATACATCGAGACGCCGTTTGGGGTGTTCTCGCTGAAATCCTTCTTTTCCGAGGGCATGGAAAATAAAGAGGGAGAAGAGATTTCAACGAAAGAAATCAAAGATGCCCTTCGCAAGTGTGTTGATAACGAGGACAAGCATCATCCGCTCACCGATGACGAGTTGGTGGAAAAGCTTTCTGCATTGGGGTACAAAGTGGCTCGCCGGACCATTGCCAAATACCGCGACCAGCTGTCTATCCCTACGGCCCGCCTTCGCAAGGAAATCTGATGGCACAGTTTCTGTCTTTTCTCAAGCGCTGGATGCTACCGGTTGCGATGTCTGCGGGAGCGTTGCTCTATTTCCTGTATCGTTACGCCTTCCCCTTTTTACACCCGTACGGACCGCAATTCACGCAAAGCGTGGAGTGGATTCAGCCCATTTTGATTTTTACGATGCTCTTTATGAGTTTTTCCTGCATCAAGCCCTCCCAGTTGCGTCCCCACCGCTGGCAGTTCCGCCTGCTGGCCATTCAGGCGCTTGTTTTTGTCGGGGCGGCCTTGATCGCCTTGTCCGGGACGGATCCCGGTTCGACGGGTGCTTTGGCGCTGGAATGCCTGATGATTTGCGCCATCTGTCCGACGGCGGCGGCCGCTCCGATTTTCACGGCCAAGATGGGCGGCGACATCGCTTCGCTGGTCTCCTATGTCGTGCTGGCCAATCTGCTGACCTCCGTATTGGTGCCGTTGTTCGTCCCGCTGTTGCACCCCTCCGTAAATGTTTCGTTCTGGTCGGCATCCGGAATGATTCTGGCCAAGATCTTCCCCCTCTTGATCGGTCCCTTCCTGACGGCCTGGCTGGTGCGTTGTCTCTTTCCTTCCTTTCATCGCAAGGTGGTGGAGAATGCGTGGGCGAGTTTTTATGTGTGGTCTTTTTCCCTGATGCTGGCCATTCTGATGTCGGTCCGCTTTTTATTTGCCAGTTCTGCAAGCAGACGGGCTGTCGGCGTATTGGTGGCGGTCTCTTCCATCTGCTGCCTTTTGAATTTTGCCATCGGGCGCATCGTAGGGTTGCACGTGGGGCGGGCTGTCCGGAAGCAAGGCGAAGCGGGGGGACAGGCGGACCCGGAGGCGGGTGCGGAAGGAAATATCGTGGTTAGTGTCACTCAGTCCATGGGGCAGAAAAACACCGTGTTTTCCATTTGGATGGGTTACACCTTTTTTACGCCTGTCACCTCTATCACCGGCGGGTTCTACAGTATTTGGCAAAACATCATCAACTCCTGGCAATTGGAACAAAAACGAAAAAAAGATGACAAGGTGTGAATATTTTTCTTAATTTTGTACTCATATGTGTTAGCGTAATTAAAACTTGAACATCAAAATGAGACTGCTAAACGAAATTTGCGGAAAATACACCCTCCCGCAAGAGACCAAAGCCAAAGGTATTTATCCCTATTATACCCCCATCGAATCCGAACAATCCACTGTCGTCAAAATCTACGGTAAAGACGTGTTGATGTTCGGCTCCAACAGTTATCTGGGTCTGTCCAACGACCCTCGCCTGAAAGAGGCCGCCATCGCTGCCATCAAGAAATATGGCACCAGTTGCAGTGGCTCCCGTTTTCTGAACGGAACCCTTGACATCCACGTCGAGTTGGAGGAGCGCCTGGCCAAGTTTGTCGGCAAGGATGAGGCGGTGACCTACTCCACCGGAATGCAGGTCAATATGGGTGTGATTTCCTGCCTGGGCTTCCACGGCGGCACCATTCTGCTGGACTCGCTGGACCACGCTTCCATCATCGACGGCGCCCGCTTGGGGCTGTCCCGCGTGCTGAAATTCAAGCACAACGATATGGAGTCGCTGGAAGAGAAATTGAAGGCCTGCGAGATTGACAGCCCGAAACTCATCGTCATCGACGGCGTCTATTCGATGGAAGGTGACATCGCCCCGCTTCCCCGGATTTGCGACCTCTGCGACAAATACAACGCGTCCGTGATGGTGGACGACGCCCACTCTTTCGGCGTTTTGGGCCGCAACGGCCGCGGTACCGCCGATCATTTCGGCATGGCCGACCGTGTCGACCTCATTATGGGTACTTTTTCCAAGAGCTTCGGCTCCCTGGGCGGTTTCATCGCGGCTGATTCCATCGTGATGAACTATCTCAAGCACAACTCCCGTCAGTTGATTTTCAGTGCCTCCATGCCTCCGGCCAATGTGGCGGCTGTCAGCAAGGCGCTGGATATTATGGAGAGCGAGCCCGAACGCATCGAACATCTTTGGGACCTCACCCGCTATGCGCAGAAAGCGTTCAAAGACAGGGGCTTCGATACCGGTCACACCCAGTCTCCGATTATCCCGCTCTTTGTCCGCGATACGATGAAGGCGCTGGCCGTGGTACACCTCTGCCTCGAAGAAGGCGTGTTCGTGACCCCCGTTATCGCGCCCGCCGTCCCGCAGGAAGATGTGCTGATTCGTTTCGCCTTGATGGCGACCCACACTTTCGAGCAGGTTGATTTCGCGGTGGAGAAGATTGAGAAAGTGTTCCGCAAACTGGATATTCCTTTCTTGAAATAATATTTATTTTTCTCGCCTATGGATGCCCCGAAAGTCGTAATGATTACCGGCGTCAGTTCCGGCTTTGGCCGGGCGATGGCCGTCAAATTAGCCTCTCAGGGGCATAAAGTTTATGGCACGGTGCGCCGGGAGGTCGAAGCGATTCCGGGCGTGACCTATGTGCAGGCAGAAGTGCAGGACGAGGCGTCCGTGGCGGCAGCGGTGGCTACCGTCATTGCCGCGGAAGGTCGTATCGACGTGTTCGTCAACAATGCCGGTATGGGTATCGGCGGTCCCATCGAGTTTACGCCTTTGGAGGATGCCGAACGTCAGATGGATATCAATTTTATGGGGATGGTGCGTTTCCTGCACTATGTGGTCCCGCAGATGCGGCGCCAGGGCGGGGGACGTATCCTGTGTTTTAGTTCCATCGGCGGCCTGATGGGCCTGCCCTTCCAGGGTTTCTATAGCGCCAGCAAGTTTGCCATCGAAGGATATTGCGAGGCGCTTCGATTGGAGCTGCGGGGCAAAAATATCGATGTGATTCTGATTGAACCGGGTGATTTTGCCACGGGCTTTACCGCCTCCCGCAAGAGTACCCTCGAGCCCGAAGCCTATACCGCCTATCCTACTTATGCGGAGAGCCTCAAGAGCATTGAGCACGATGAGCAGAGCGGCCTCAAACCGGAGTATCTGGCTGAGAAAGTGGCCCGCATCGTCGCTTGCAAGCGTCCCGCCTACCATTATATTATCTCCACGCTGGAGCAGCGCCTGTCGGTGACCCTCAAGGCGATTTTGCCCCAGAGCTGGTTCGCGGCGATTCTGGCTTCCTATTATAAATTAAAATAACGCTTTTGGGCGCTTGTTCGTTTCAACTGACTTGCGGGCAAGCGGTTTTTGAATGATTGAAGCAAAGGGCATAACCAAATCTTTCGGCTCCCTTCAAGTTCTGAAAGGGATTGATTTCAGTGTCGCACAGGGCGAAGTCGTTTCCATTATGGGGGCTTCGGGTGCAGGTAAATCCACCTTTTTGCAAATCCTGGGTACCCTGATGCGTCCCGATGCCGGCTCTTTGCTGATTGACGGCAAGGATGCGCTGGCCTTGAAAGGCGATAAGTTGTCCGCTTTCCGGGCCCGTCGCATCGGTTTCGTGTTCCAGGCGCATCATTTGTTGCCCGAGTTTACCGCCTTGGAAAATGTGATGATTCCTGCGCTGATTGCGGGGGAACGGGATAAGGCCGCCCGTGAGCGCGCTGCTTCGCTGCTCTCCGAGGTCGGTCTGGCGGAGCGCCTTTCCCACAAGCCATCCCAGCTTTCCGGCGGGGAGCAGCAGCGCGTAGCCATCGCCCGCGCTTTGGTCAACCATCCCGCCGTGCTCTATGCCGACGAGCCTTCCGGCAACCTTGACAGCGCCACCAAACAGGAAATTCACAAACTCTTTTTCGAAATGCGCGAGCGTCACGGACAGACTATCGTCATTGTCACCCACGACTCCGACCTCGCCGCCCTCTGCGACCGTTCCCTCACCATGCGCGACGGAAGTTTCTAAGCGCTTTCGCATTTGTGCGAAAAAACTTTCAAAAAATATTTGGTAGTTCAAAAAAGTTGCGTATCTTTGCAGCCCGTTTGGGAAAAACGGAATGTAAGATCATTGACAAGACTGTTAAAACGTACTGAAAAAACATCAGTACGGACAAGTACAAGCAAGTACCGAACC
>JAGCUV010000143.1 GCA_017962705.1 Bacteroidales bacterium | reverse complement strand
CATCGCCGCATAAACTTTGCCATCCGCTTATCCAACCCCGGCAAGTTGCTGCGCTCATTGGAACTAAAGACATTCAAGCAAATCGAATCCGCTCCGATGGGAAGTTCGTCTTCCGAATCCTCCCGGGAGGGAATCAGCAGCAACACCAGCAAGAGCACGGAAACAGACAAAACAGCAATCGCCACCGGCCGGCTCAATCCTATCTTCGAAAACTTCATACGCTACAACTTACTGCCCAGAATTTCGCCATCTTCTCCATCTTGCAAACTATCAAACTTTCGCAAAAGCGAAAAACGCATGATCATCGCCGTTACAAAAGACATCAGGTCGGAAATCGGGAAACTCCACCAGATTCCGTCTCCTTCCAGCCACAAAGGCAACAGATACAGCAAAGGCACCAGATACAGCAACTGACGGATCAGGGAGAGGAAAATCGACTGGCGCACCATTCCCAGGCACTGAAACAGATTGGTGGTGATGATATGGAAACCGACGATGAACATCATACAGTTCATAATCCGAAGCGCGTGGGCGGAATCGGCAATCAGGGCCGGATCGTGCGTAAACGCGCCGGTTATCCTATCCGGACAGAACAAACTGAGCAGCGTAGCGATGGTAACGACGACCGTAGCCCACATAACCGTCCTGTTATACACCAATTTGACACGCGAGTAGAGTTTTGCACCGAAATTATAACCGGCAATGGGCTGCATCCCCTGATTCAACCCGATACAAACCATAATGAAGAGAAAGGCGATGCGGTTGCAGATGCCGAAAGAAGCAATCCCCATATCCCCGAAATAGCACTGGAGCTGCTGATTGATGATCATCGTCACCACACAGGCTGCCGCATTCATCAAAAAGGGAGCGAACCCGATTTCCAAGCTGTCGCGGGCGATGCGCCAATCCGGAATAAAAGATTTGGGCGTGAAATGCAAGACCCTTTTGGTGCTGCTGAAATCCACCATAATGATCAGAAAGGCCAGCGTCTGCGAAAGAATCGTCGCCCAAGCCGCCCCCTGTATGCCCCATTCCAGCACATAAATGAAGACGGCATCCAACAGGGTATTGATGAAGACGGTGAACAAGGTCAGGAACATCGCCCTCCGGGGATGCCCTGCGGCTCGCATGATGCCGTTGAGTCCGAAATAGAGATGGGTGATGATGTTGCCATACAGGAGAATGACCATATACTCCCGTGCATAGGGCAAAGTATCGTCACTGGCTCCGAAAAAGCGCAGAATGGGATCGAGCCACAACAGGGTGACAACCATAAAGAGCAGCCCGGTAAGCACATTCAAAGAAAAGGTGTTGCCCAGCACTTTGTTGGCGGGCTTGTACCATTTTCTTCCGAGGAACACCGACACCATCGTCGCGCCCCCGATGCCGACCAGCGTACCGAAAGCTGCGGACAAATTCATCAGCGGGAATGTCAGTGCCAAGCCCGAAATCGCCAACGTACCGACGCAGCGGCCGATGAAAACACTATCGACGATATTGTACAAAGAAGAAGCCGTCATCGCGATGATGGCGGGAACCGCATATTGACGCAAGAGCGTGGAAATATTTTCCGTACCCAGTTCGAGGGGTACGTACGGCGACGACTCTTCTTTCATTTCCTACTGGGGAGCATCCACCAGCCTCAATTCAAATAGTAACGGACTGTAAGCGGGAATCGTGGCCTGGGAAGATTGTGCATAACCCATCCCCTGGTGGAAAAGCGTCACGCCCCATTCGCCCGGTTTCATCTGCTTGACGGCGTAGGTGAAACCATTGATGAGGGAACTCTCCGAACCATCAGACGTCGATATCATTTTGCTGTCATAGAAAACGGACGCTATCCTCATTTTCATCGGAGAATAGGTGGCGGAAGAAGAATAAAGGTCATACTTGCGGGCCGTATCCCTGATGCTGGTGTCAAACACGGTCCCATCCAGACGACGCCCCACATAGTCCACATAGACGATTGTGTCGGCGGGCCATGATTTCACCTTGTCCGGCTCCTTCAGACACTGGTACCAAAATCCCAGGTTCGTCGTGTCCTTGGAACTCTCCGGGCAGCGCACGAACCGCGCCTTCCCGGCCGGAACATCTCCGTTGGATTTCGCATAAGGACAGACAGGATGATGACCCACATAACGCACCAGCGAATCCACCCCCCAACGTGTAATGTCATTGGTCGCATCCACGATTTCAATGTCATACATCAAAGCACTGCCCGCATTTTCACTGTCGTTAAAATACTCTTGCGCAGAAGAATAATTGCTCGTGGAATTCAACCAACCGGGGACAAAAGCCTGGCGTTTGCCGCCAATATTCATATCCAGCAACAGATTTCGCAAACCGGCAGGCAGGGCGGCAGCGTCCGCTTTATGCCAGACAACGGGACCATAGTAGTTGTAACTTACATAATCGCCGATCTGACGATGCGGCCTCTCCTCGCTTGACTCGACAATCATACCGCCCATATTCCAGGCCGTAAACCGGACCTGCACCCAGGCGCTGTCGGCGACCGGCTTCCCCGTTCCGGGGACTTCCTTGGCCGGATGCGGATTATAATACCAGCCCCAACCTTGCGGACCATTGTTATACGCATCAGGATACGTCATTTGAAGCCAGGCATCAAAGACACGTTTGGCCTTGACATTGGACGAGACCGTCTCTGTCTTGGCACAAGCCAGGACCAGTATCAGCAACAACGAATAGCAAATGATTCTCTTCATACTCTTCAATTTAATTGGTGACGGCCACCACCCAGATTTCATACAACAAAGCAGAATTGGCCGGCACTTTTCCGTATATTTTATCTCCAAAGCCATAGCGTCCCGAAAACACGATGCTGGCGTGCTGGTCGGCCTTGACGCCCACGATTCCGCGCTTGAGCCCGTCCACAAAACCGGCTTCCGCCACCCCTGCATTCAGGGCCTCGAAGCGGCTCGCATCCGATACATCCCAGGATGCTTTTTCCGCTGTCTCTTTGTGATTGGTCGCAATCAAATTGGAAACAGACTTCGAGCCGGTAAAAATATAGGCGGCATAGTAAAAAGACACAACACCGTTTGCCTGCAAAGCCTCCCCCGTCCCCTCTGCATAGATAATCCGATAGACCCCCTCATTGTTAACAAAGGTCACCCCTTCCGTTTTTGTCTCCGATTCGATATAAGAAGCGATTTTGGTCTCCTGAGAGGCAAAAACCGACTCCCGGCCCGCCTTCCCGCAGGAAAGGGCCAGAAATGCCGCAAGTGCACAGGCAAACTTATGCATCCCGCCTTTCATTGTTTGTCAAAATAACGGACGATGGCGTCCTGAACATACTGTACGGCCGAAGCGACACCCTCGACGACGGCCGGGTGGCCGAGGCGGTTCTTCGGATCGGAAGAAAACTTGAACAACATACCTCCCGCCGCATTCTCATGTCCTCCGCCAAAGAAATAATCCTTGGCCAGGGAATTGGCAGAAACGCCCTTTTTGGAACGGACGGACACACGGAAACGATCCGGCAACTCTCGCACGAAAATACTCATATCCACGGCATCCAGGCTCAACGGAAGATTGACAAACCCCTCCGTCTCCCCCTCTTCCAGACCGAAACGCAGCATTTCTTCCTGTGAGAAAACGACGTACGCTACCTTCTGGGGAGTCAGGGTCAATTTTTCCGAAAGGAAATATCCCATCGCCCTCAACCGGTTTTCGCGATAGTGATGATAAATCTTATCGATGATATCTTCCCGGTCCACCCCGGCTGCAATCAGTTCGGATGCCATACGCAAAGTGGTGGGGTAGACCGAATTGGCGAAATTGTTGCTGTCCGTCGTCATCCCGACCAGCAGACTGTAGGCGCAGCGAGGCGGAAGGGCGGACGCATCTCCGTTGATGCCATCAAAAGAAAGCAACAGATAATACAGCAACTCGCAAGCCGAAGATACATTCACATCGCTGATGCAAGCGTCGAAAGTCCCACGATCCGGATTGAGATGGTGGTCTATCAGGATTCTGGGTACGGGGCATGCACGAATGGCATCGCCCAATTTGGTCCGACCCAGATGATTGAAATCCAAACAGACAATCGCCCCCGCTCCGGCCAGGGCCGCTGCCACTTGCTGCGGATGGTCCTCCCGGTTATACACAGGAAAAGAAGGAGCCGGTTCAAAAACAAAAGACAAGGGAGCGGGCGCGGGATCCGGCAGGACCAACACGCAGCGTTTCCCCCCTGACGTCAGGAAATGACACATCGCGGCACAACTGCCAAGCGCATCCCCATCCGGACTGTTGTGGCAGGTGACGACAAAATTGTCACAGTCCTTCAAAATGCGCTGAACCGCTAATCTATCCTCTGGCATTATGACTACTTTTCCCGTCATATCTCTTGCAAATTTATTCATTTTTTTCGAAACTGTTTCAAAATTCCAAACAGTTTCTTATCTTTGCGTGATTTTGAAACAAAACAAACACCATAATGAAACCACTCTATTCTAAAATCCTGACCTTCGCAGTCCTTCCTGTCTGTATCCTTGTCCTGGCTTACTTCTGCATAGACAGTATTATGCGGCCTGTAAAGTTCAACGAAGAAAAAGCCGCCCGCGAGCAAGTTGCCATCCAACTTCTTAAAGATATCCGTACCCTTCAGGTGGGATTCAAGAGCACGTACGGCCATTACTCTCCCAACGCCGACTCCTTGATTTGGTTCTACGAGAACGGCTATGTGGAAGTCATCAAGCAAATCGGTTCCAAAGACGACTCCTTGGCTATGCTCAACACCCAAAAGATCAAAGACGATTTCAAGAAGAAGAACAGATACAACAAAAAGAAAAACAGCATTACCGATGCTGAACTCTTTGACCAATACTACAACGAAGACGGCACGCCGAAGGATCCCAACTTCACCCTCGTGCTGACGACCACCACCAAGATTCCCGTCAAGGACACCCTTTGCAGCAAGAAGAATCGTCCCGACTTCAAAGTGGAAAACATCAAGTACATTCCTTACACCGACAAAGATACCATCATCTATGCTGCCGAAATCAAGACGGTCTCGGGTGTGAAGGTGCCCCTCTTCGAAGCAGCTATTCCTTATGCCGAAAAGAAGATGCTCCCCTACACTGACAAGACGAAAGCCGAACCTTATGTCTATGTCGAACGTCTGCTCAAAGGAATGAACCACCAATTGATTGTCAACCTCTGCGAGGAACGCATTGATACGGATCGCTATCCCGGCCTGAAAGTCGGTAGCGTCACAGCCCCGAACAACAATGCCGGTAACTGGGAATAATCCATCCGGAATATCGGTTCAGCTTGGTCTGAACGGATTTACTTATCAAACGAACAACTGCGCCCGGTCCGAATGGCTGAGCGCAGAGTTTGTTTTCAGCAGCGACGTTTTTCAGCGGAGCTACAACGAAATCGTCCTTTCCGCCTTCATTCCCCGTTATACGCTGGTGCCAGCCTCTTGGTTTGATGCATCTCAGGTGCAAGAATATCTGAGTGCGGCTTTCAGCCCTGTCGAAGGGGAAGAACTGCGTTGGAGAGACTTGCCTGCGGAACTGGGCGCCGTAGAAGTCTGGAGCCCCGCCAAGACGCGTCTGTCACACATCATCAGTGGAATGCTCGCGGTCGGCGAAGAGGACATTCTGCCGGAATTCCATTATCTGCTGACCGAAGGATACCGGGTGGACTCCTATAACAAAATCATCGCTTCTTACGCCGAAGGTCGGCTCTATCTGGTGATTTTCCAGGGAAAGAACCTGATGCTGTGCAACAGCTTCGAAGCCCCCGACTTCACCACCGCACAATACTATATATTTATGGCGCTCAAGAAGCTCCAACTCAATCCGGAGGCTTCCACCATTTACTTCCGCACTCCGCTGACAGCGGAAGAGGAATTATCGCTCTATCATTACTTCCAAGCGGTCAAGAGCCTATGAGAATCATCGGCGGCACATTGCGGGGCCGGAGCATCACACCTCCGCCGGGTTACAAGGCACGCCCTACGACTGATTTCGCGAAAGAAGGACTTTTCAACACCCTCGACAGCATCTACGAGTTCGAAGATTTGCAAGTGCTCGATCTGTTCGGCGGCGCGGGCTCCATCAGTTTTGAATTCGCTTCCCGCGGCGCGGCGAGCGTCTACAGCATCGAGATGAACCCCGACAATGCCCGCTTCATCAAGCAGCATGCCCACGCCCTCGGACTGGACAGAATCATCACGGTGGTCCACCACAATGTCTTCGACTTCCTGCCCTTGTGCCGCAAACGCTTCGACGTGATTTTCGCCGATCCGCCGTACGCCTTGGAAGGGGTTGAAACGCTCCCCGACAAGATTTTCTCAACGACCTGGACCGGCGAAGAAGGGCAGCCGCAAAGCCTGCTCTACCCCGACTGTCTCTTTATTTTGGAGCATTCCGCCGACTACAACTTCCAAGCCCATCCCCGCTTCTTCAAAGAAAAGAAATACGGGAATGTGCATTTCAGCTTCTTCAAGTAGAGGTAACGCTCCTTTTTGCCAGGCGTCAGATTTCCTCGTTGAGGACGATTTTCATCGTGTCCTGGGCGATGACGAGTTCTTCGTTGGTGCAGATGACGGCGGCTTTGACCTTGGATTCGGGCAGGGTGATCATCACATCCTTACCGCGGCAGTCGTTGGCCTCGTTGTCAAACTGGAGACCGAGATAAGTCAGGTTGTCGCAGATACGACGACGCATACGGCCATTATTCTCGCCGATGCCGCCGGTGAAAACAATCAAATCTACGCCGTTCATTTCGGCGACATAGGCACCCACATAATTAATGACACCGTGTACGAGTTTCTTCAGGGCCAATTTGGCACGATACTCCCCGTTCTCCGCGGCTTGACCGAGGTCGCGAACGTCGGATGAAATGCCGGACACCCCCAGAAGACCGCTCTCTTTGTTGAGCATCGTTTCCACCTGGTCGGCGGTCAGTCCTTCTTTCTTCTGGATATAGGTCACGACCGAAGGGTCGATGGCACCACAGCGCGTCCCCATAATAAGACCATCCAGCGGGGTAAGCCCCATCGTCGTATTGACGCACTTGCCGTTGAGCACCGCAGCGATAGAACTGCCGTTGCCAAGGTGACAGGTGATGATGCGGCTGTTGTTCATGTCCAGGCCGGCAAACTGGGCACCTTTCGCCGACACATAACGGTGGCTGGTCCCGTGGAAGCCGTATTTGCGGATATCGTATTTCTCATAATAACGATAAGGAATCGCATAGGTGTAGGCATAATCGGGCATTGTCTGATGGAAAGCCGTATCAAAAACGGCCACTTGCGGCGTGGAAGGCATCACTTCCTTGACCGCATAAATGCCTTTGAGGTTGGCGGGGTTGTGGAGCGGACCGAGGTCGCAGCATTTTTCCACCTGGGCGATGAGTTCGTCATCCACTCGTTTGCTGGCCGTCAACTTGGCACCACCGTGCAGCACGCGATGTCCCACCGCCTCAATATCTTCGAGTGAGGACAGCACACCGGCCGTCTTGTCCGTGAGGGCCGCGAGAACAGACCGGATGGCATCCGTATGGTCAGGAATGGGTTTGTTTTCCTCCAAAGCCTCCTTGCCCGTCGCCTGATGTTTGAGGTGGGACATTTCCATCCCGATACGCTCCACAAGACCTTTGGCCAGCAAGTCGTAACTATCGTAACTTTTCATGTCGAGCAGTTGATACTTCAGAGAAGAACTGCCGCAGTTGAGAACCAGAATAATCATAAAAAAAGTTTAAAAAAGGTTAGTAAAAAGAAAAAGTTTTCCCGCAGTAAAAATTTTTCCGAAATCTTCGCAAAGATAGGAAATAAATCTTGATATTCCGTTATGGTTTTTGCACAAGAAGAGAACATAGGCCGTCCTTTGTGCTTTACTATGGGAATTATACTGGGTTTGGCGACTCGGGAAGTCCAGCTTTGGCTAGCTTCTGCAGCGCTCGCATTTTTGCTCCTGTATACGAATTTCTTTCGGAAAAAATGGCTGAAAAAAGAAAAATTTTTTCTGATTTGTGTTTTTGCAACAGGGTTGCTCTGCGGACTGCTGGCGGAAGACGAAGCGCCCCTCTGGCATTGGTCGCGGGCGGAGGAGTGGGCCGACGATTTGCGCGCCTATATCCGCAGCCTCCCCTATCGCGACAGCACGACGGGCGAACTGCTTTGCGCGCTGCTGACCGGGGACAGAAGCGGACTCTCCTTTGAACTCAAAAACGCATTCCGACAAAGCGGGGCCTCCCACTTGCTGGCCTTGTCCGGCATGCATATAGGCATACTTTATCTGGGGTTCAGTTGGGTTTTGGGCCTGGCGGGCAATGTCCCCGTCTGGAAAAAGACGCGGGGCGCGCTGCTGGTCATGCTCGGCGGCATCTACACGCTGGCGGTCGGGGCCGGGCCCTCCATTGTCCGGGCCTGGCTGTTCATCACCTTGCGGGAAACCGCCGTCCTATTGGAACGCAAAGTCCCGCCCTCCGACATTCTGTCCGGAGCGTTGATTTTGCAAGAAGCCTTGTACCCGCCTGCCGTAAAGGAAATCGGCTTTCAACTCAGTTATCTGGCAATGACAGGGATTGTTTTTCTTTACCCGCGCCTGCAAAGATGGTGGCCCGAAGAAAGCGCCCCGGGGACCAGCCGGAAGTCCGGCGGCCTGTTGTCAAAATTGCTTCATAAGGTGTGGGATATCTCCGCCCTGTCCATCAGTTGTCAAGTTTTCACCGGTCCGCTGGCCTGGTGGAAATTCGGTTCGTTCCCCTTGTTTTTCCTGCTGACCAACCTGCTCTGCATGCCGCTGATGACTCTGGTAATGGCAAGCGCGCTGCTGGCGCTGGCGACCCGAATGCCCATGCTGCTGACAGTCAGTGAGGCCTGCTGCCAGGCTTTGGTGTTCACCTTGGAGACGATCGCAGCGCTGTAAGTCACTCCGCCGGGAAGCCTTCGGATTTCCAAACGCGATAGTTTTCCTGAAGGGCGTCCCCCGTCCAGGCTTCCGGCACGGCATCCCCGCTGATAAGACAGGCTTCCACCCCGGGATGGGCCTCGACGAAAGCGACGGCAGGTTCGGTCCCGACGACCATGCAAAAAGTGGCAAGCGCGTCCGCCAAGGCGGCGGGATAACCCTCGAAGGGAGCGCCGGATGCGATCAAGGGACAATCCGGACCGACGATGATAGTGGCGGAACGCAAAGAATGAACGACCGGGCGACCCGTGGAAGGGTCGATGGTGTGGGCGTATTTGACGCCGTCCTTGATATAGAATTTGCGATAATTGCCGGAAGTGACAACCCCCGCCGGAACCTGCGAAACCGAAAATATGCCGCTGATTTTCCGACCGGGCGCGTCATTGCCGTCGTACGGGGCGTCGATTCCCAGTTTCCAGGGCTTTCCGGCAGCGTTGACACCGGTGCAGACCATCTCTCCGCCGACATTGACCAGCATATCCTTCACACCGTTCTCCCGCAGGTAGGCGGCCAATATATCGCTGCTGTATCCCTGCGCCATGGCGTTGAAATTAAAACGCTGGGGCTGCCCGTCGGGCCTGCGCAGCGAGAACGAACCGGCCAAGGCCTTCAACGAATCGACGAGTGCGGCGGAAGGCAGGGAATCGTGTTTGAAGCCGAAACCCCACGCATCGAAGAGCGCGGCGGCCGACGCGTCCACCTTTCCATCGGTCAGCGTCCAGGCGGCCTGGGCCAATTCCAACATTTTCAAAAACATTGCATCATAGCCCGCTATCAAGGCCTCCTCGCGGGCGCGGACATCGCCGGAGAGTTCCCCCCGATTGTGGCGGGAAAGGACGGAGCCCCGGTTGTAGCCGGATAGCGACGCATCGATGGCGGTCAGCAGCGAATCCATCCCCCGCTGCAAGGTGGAGCGGTCGGCCGACACCCCTTGCAAATTAGCCTTCACCTGCCAGACTCCCCCTTGGGCGTAACCCGTGAATTCCACATAGACGGGACGGCTGCACGAGAGGCAAAGCGCGCAACACAAAAGCAAAAGGGCGTTTTTCATAAACTCTACCTTAAATTTACGGATGCAAAGATACGCAAAGAAGAGGGATTCTTGAAAAGAATTATTATCTTTGTAGGTTTAGACAAGGACTGTGATTATGAATGGAAGAATCATCATAGTGGCGACCCTCTGCCTCTTGCTGTCGGGCGCCTGCAAAAAGAACGAGACTGCGACCACCAAAAACTATCTGGAGGGCTCGCTCAGCATCGAATGCGTCAACTATATCGAACTGAATACGACGGTCCATTTCAAGACCGACCACAGGCTTTATCATCCCGAAAACGGGACATTGAGTTATGCGTGGAAAATTGCCGGTCTGACGAGCGAATCCACTCCGGGAGAAGGCCCGGACAACGATTTCACGTGGAAATTCGACAAAGACAGCCTCGCGACCTATACCGTCACTTGCACCGTCACCCCTTCCGGAGATTATTACGGAACTTCCGCTACGGCGTATGTCACACTCGTCAAAGGCGGAATCGGCATCAACAAGGCCGGCGACACCTACGAATGCAGCCTGCCTCTGGATTATGACGCCACCAAAGGGGACCAAATCTACTATTATCCCAACGACAGCGCCTTCGTTTCGACCACGCTGAACGGGAAAGAATGGATGCGCTGCAATCTTTCAACCCGCAAGGCCCGCAGCAGCGGCACCACTGGTACGGCCGAACGCACAATCGGAGCGTCTTACCGGGGATATGAGATTCTCGACAATACGCTGGGTGTCTATTACAATTGGAATGAGGCGATAGACGCGTGTCCGGACGGCTGGCATCTTCCCACGGACGGAGAATGGACCGCCATGGCCCAAAGTGTGGCTGCCGCCGCCGGCATTTCCGAAGCTCCCGCCACAGAGAAAAACTGGAAAGACGTGGCTGGGGAAATGGCTTGTTTCTTCCAATTCAATGGGGAAGATATGATGGAATACCAGCCCAAGGTGAAGCGCACCGACCGTTCCCGCCTTTCTATCAAGATGTTCGGACAAGCGACGGGGAAGGGGAGCAAGTACTTTAATTTCTTTGGCGAGAGAGCCGTCTTCTGGACCGCAGATACTTTTGCGGATAACACAGAAAAAGCATGGTGCCGTATCTTTTCTTACGATAGCCCGGACGTGATTGCCGCCCCGATGGACAAGGCAAGTTTCTATGCCCAAATCAGATGTGTAAAGCCGTGAACATGAAGAAAAAAAAGAACAGTTGGGGACATTGGGTCGTTAAAAACCTGCTCGGGATGACAGGCGTATATATCGTCGTCATTTTGGTCGCGGCTTTGAGTCTTGGTCTGTTTACCCGTCACGGCAAAGAAATCAAAGTACCTGATTTTACCGGAATGAATGTTCCGCAAGCCGCCGCTCTGGCCAAGCAAAACAAATTGGAAGTGCTGGTTTCCGATTCCGTGTATGTCCGTCGCATGGCACCCGGCAGTATCTACCGCCAGAACCCCACCCCCGGAAGCGGGGTCAAGCAAGGCCGGAAAATCCGCGTGGTCATCAATGCGGTCAGCCCCAAACAGGTGGTGATGCCCAATGTTGTCGGCTATTCGCTGCGCCAGGCGATTTCCGAAGTTATCGGTGCCGGTTTGCAAGTAGGGACCTTGAGTTACACCAACGATTTTGCCACCAACAACGTGTTGGCGCAAAGTTACCGCGGAGAAAGCATTGAAGCGGGTACCCCGCTCGAAAGCGACAGCATCATCGACCTCACCCTCGGCGTCAACGCCAAAGAAAATGAGACTACTATTCCTGATGTGCTGGGAATGCATCTGCTGCAGGCAACGGACCAGTTGCACGACAACTCCCTCAACGTAGGGAAAGTATTCTTCGAGCGGGATATCCGCACCTATGCCGACTCGCTGGCAGCCGTCATCTACCGGCAGGTTCCTGACATCGGAGGCGATCCTGTAAAAATGGGCGGGACGGTCAAACTTTATTTCACGTTGGATCCCAACAAAGTGCCGGTGCGCAAAACCCCGGAAGAAAACGCCGAATGAAAACGTTCGAGGAAGATTTTGATATCGAAGAGCCCGTTGACGATCTTGAGGAGAACGAAGGGGCTTGTTTTGAGCATTATCGTTTCGTCATCGACAAGGGACAGGAGCCCTTACGCATTGACAAGTTCCTCGCTTTTCATATGGACCACAGTTCCCGCCACCGCATCCAGTTGGCCATCAAGGCCGGATATGTGAAAGTGGGCGAAAAAACGGTCAAGGCCAATTATGTCGTACGCCCCGGAGAAGTGGTCACTTTCGTGATGCCTTACGAACGCAGGGGCTTGGAAATCCTGCCGGAAAACATTCCCCTTGACATTGTCTATGAGGACGAGGATGTGCTGGTGATCAACAAGCCCGCCGGTATGGTGGTACACCCCGGACACGGACATTACAACGGCACGTTGGTCAACGCCCTCGCCTTCCACCTGGGCCTGCGGCAGGAGGCGGACGCCGAAGACGAGCGGATGGGCGTACTGGTGCACCGCATCGACAAAGACACTTCGGGCCTGCTGGTGGTCGCCAAAAACGAAGAAGCGCAGCTCAAACTCGCCAAACAGTTTTTCGTCCACAGCATCAACCGCCGCTATGTGGCGCTGGTCTGGGGCGATGTGAAAGAGGACGAAGGCACCATTGACGGCAATATCGGCCGCGACCCGTCCGACCGCCTGCGTTACAAGGTCTATCCTGAGGGAGATCAGGGCAAGACGGCCGTCACCCATTACAAGGTGCTGGAACGCTTCGGCTTCGTCACGCTGGTCGAATGCCGGCTGGAGACGGGCCGCACCCACCAGATACGCGTACATTTCAAGCATATCGGGCATCCTTTGTTCAATGATGAGCGCTATGACGGCGCCACCATACGCCAGGGCACCATCTATGCCAAATACCGCCAGTTCATCGAGAACTGCTTCAAACTGCTCCCCCGTCAGGCCCTGCACGCGGCCGATCTGGGCTTCGAGCATCCCCGTAGCGGAAAATGGCTGGAATTTCACGCGGAGATTCCCGAAGATATGCAGGCGCTCATCGAGAAATGGAGAAATTATACGAAAAATCTAACGGAACTATAATGGCACAGAAACCTTCCATCCCCAAAGGCACACGCGATTTCGGACCTTCCGAAATGGCCGCCCGCAACTATATTTTCGACACCATCAAGGCGGTCTTCAAGACCTACGGATTCTCGCAGATTGAAACGCCTGCGATGGAGAACCTTTCCACCCTGCTGGGCAAGTACGGCGAGGAAGGCGACAAACTGCTTTTCCGCATCCTCAACTCGGGCGATGCGTTTGCGGGCGTGGATTGGAGCGACGGGATTGACAGCAAGAAACTCAGCCTGAAGGTATGTGAAAAAGGCCTGCGCTACGACCTGACCGTGCCTTTCGCCCGCTATGTGGTGCAGCACCGGGACGAACTCGCTTTCCCTTTCAAACGCTATCAGATTCAGCCGGTCTGGCGGGCGGACCGTCCGCAAAAGGGCCGCTACCGCGAGTTCTACCAGTGTGACGCCGATGTCATCGGCTCCAAGAGCCAGTTGAACGAGTTGGAACTGGTGCAGATTGTGGACACGGTGTTCCGTCGCTTGGATATCCGCGTGGCCATCAAAATCAACAACCGCAAACTATTGAGCGGCCTGGCGGAAATCGCCGGGACACCCGACAAGGTGGTGGACATCACGGTCGCCATTGACAAGATTGACAAAATCGGGCTGGATGCCGTCAAGGCGGAAATGGCGGAAAAAGGCCTCTCCGAGCAGGCGATTGCCGTGATTGAGCCGGTGCTGACCCTCAGCGGAGACAACCGCGCCAAGTTGGCGACAATGAAAAATCTGTTCGAGGGTGGCAGTGCTTCGGGCATCGTTTCCCAGGACGGCTTGAAGGGCGTGGCAGAATTGGAGGAATTGTTGGACTATATCGATGGTGCCGGGGTGGAAAACGCGGTTGAAATCGACCTTTCGCTGGCCCGCGGCCTCAACTACTACACGGGAGCTATCTTCGAGGTCAAGGCGCTGGATTTTGCCATCGGCAGCATCTGCGGCGGCGGTCGTTACGACAACCTCACCGGCATTTTCGGCCTGCCCGACACCTCGGGCGTGGGCATTTCCTTCGGCGCGGACCGCATCTATGATGTGCTGACGGGACTCGACAAATTCCCCGCCGGACTTAAGTCTTCCACTCGCGTATTGTTCGCCAATATGGGAGAAACAGCCTACTTGCTTCCCGTGGTCAAAGCCCTGCGCGAAGAGGGGGTCAGTTGCGAAATCTATCCCGAGAACACCAAACTCAAAAAGCAGTTTGACTACGCCGGCCGCAAAGGCATCCCCTTCCTGAGCATCTGCGGCAGCGACGAAGCCGCCGCCGGCCTCATCAACCTCAAGAACCTCACCACCGGAGAGCAAAAATCCTTCCCCAAGGACGACATCGCCGCCCTCACCGCCTGGCTCAAAGCCTGAATGGCTCGGCATATAACTTTGACGTTCAAGCCTTTTGCCTTCCGTTGGGGCGCTTTTTGCCCCGAGCAGTCAATGTACACTACGATAGTTTCACGCCTGTCAATTTAAGAATCAGTTCGGTATCCAATTTCCCTACCAAAGAGACGACGACATTCTCGTCATTCCCATCGGCTGCCTGAAGGCATAACTACTCTTCCCGTTTCATCGGCGGGCAACGCGTTCCCGTCCGGACGGTGACGGACCGCCGAAGCCTCCGCCCATCTGACCACCGGGACCTTACTGAAGATGTTGCCCCATTATTTGAACAAATCATCCATCATCACTTCACTTTGCACAACTCCGGAGTGGACACCCCGAAGTACGCCATAAGTCGTCACCATTGTAAGGACCATACTTTTACGAATCCGCATTTCTTCCCTAAAAATAGCCATCCTCTCCCGAAGGCGAGATTCATATTCCTTGGTAATCGCATAAGGAGTTTCAGAGAATTTCATTTCGCACAAATTGATAACCCGATCCGCACGATCAATCACTAAATCTATTTGCGCGCCTTTTTCGCCTGCATCTCCCAATTTTCTCCAGGTGCTGACGCTTGTAGAGATACCGCCAATACCCAAACTTTGTTTTATTTGCTCAATGTGCTGCATGCAAATTGTTTCAAAACTAAATCCCTGCCAACTCTCTACAGAATGAGAATGCATATTATTGGTCCACCAATGTTCATCTTTTGTATTATTTCCTTCCAGAAACTTAAAATAGAACAAAGTATAAGGATCATTTATTCGGTAGAGCGAATTACTCACCGAAGAGCGAAAGCGACTGTATATTTCGATAAAATCACATCTTGACAGATTATCCAACACCTTGCTCAATTGTCCTCCCGAAAGCCCGGTATGGCTGATGATTTCCGCTCTCATCATTCCCTCTTTCCGTTCAGCCAAACACTTCATAACGGCAATATATGCATCAGCGTGAGTAAACAGCGCATTATACAACTCATTAAACTCTTCCCTCATCGGAGCGTTCTTTGAAAAATAAAGGCGGTCCAGGTTCTGGGCCAGACTCTGCTCGGGATTTAACAGAGACATATAGTATGGGACACCCCCCATCGCCATATAGCACTGAAGAATCGTATATCTATCCCAATGGCACCCCATATCCTCAAGATACTCCTCACACTCACCCAGACGGAAAGGACGAAGATAAATCTGTCCAGTGATACGATTATGAAGTCCTCCCTTATTCTTTACCAAATGCTGAACCATCCAAGATGTCGCGCTGCCGCACGCAATAAAAAGGATGTCATCCCGCTGAGCGGCCCACGCGTTCCAAAAATATTCTAAAGCTGAAACAAAAGAACTTTTGGGAGTGTCAATCCAAGGCATCTCGTCAAAAAAGATAACCTTCCTTTCTTCTTTGGGCTTATTTTCAATTAGGTTCTTTAGTTCATCAAAGGCATCTTCCCAACTATTCAATGTGGGAGCAAATACAGATCCGCTATAAAATTTCAATTGGGAGGAAAAGCGATGAAGTTGCGTTTCCTGCTTCTGCTTTCGCGATCCAACAAATGTAAAGGTAAAACGTTCAGAGAATAAACGATTGATTAGAAAAGTCTTACCTATACGTCGCCGACCATAAACAATGACAAATTCAGATTTCCCTGAATTATATTTCCGTTCCAGTGTCTCTATTTCACTGACTCTTGCAATTATTTTCCCCATTTTTCTGAATTGGATATGAGTTTTCGCAATATTGCGTTGCAAAAATAACAAAATTTTAAGATATGGACAATTATTTGAAAACAAAACTGTCCATAACTCAACAAAATTTCTAGTTATGGACAGTTATTGCCGGACAAAAGTGTCCATATGTCAATATTTCCGCTTTTCGCAGCCTAGAATCTCGAACCGCCGAAGCCACCGCGGTTGGCACGTTCTTTCTGCATACGGCTTTCCAACTGCTTGCCGGCTTTGCCGAAGTTGCCGAAGCGGTAAGTCAGGGAAACCATCACATAACGGCCGAGGGTGTTGTTGAGCGTCTCGGTGTGGACGTTGGCGGTATCGGTCACATAGCGGTTGCGGGACTGATTGAGGATATCAAACACCTTGACACTTAAGGTAAACTGGTTTTTGAAGAGCAGTTTGGTCACTTCCGCATTGAGGATACACTCGTTCTCCGCGTTGGTGTAGCCGTTGTACCAGATATAGGAAGCATCGGCATTGATGCCCACGCCGCCGGGGATGGTCCAGAGCATTTCGGCCTGGGCCTGGTTGCGGAAACGCAGGTTCTGCGCCGAAGAGGCGATGGTATACCAGCCTTTGTTCATCGTCGTACCCGCTCCGAGGGAAGCCTCCACGAAGTCGTTGCGGTAGGTGAATTTGAGGTTCTCGGTCAGGTTGAGCGACTGGGTCCTGTTGGTCGTGAAGTAATCGGAGAAGCGCATCGCCGGATTCTCTCCGAAGAAGTCGTTGTTGAAGCGCTCATAATCGAAAGAGGCGGTGACGGGATCGTAGTATCGGGTGGTAAAATCATCGCTCTTTCCCGTGACGCCCACGAAGTTGGTGCTGTTGGAATAGGAAATCCGGAAACGGTTGGACACGGAGAAATTGCTCTTGGCAATCGGTGAATTGAGGAAACAGCCCAGGAAGAAATCGCCCCCGAGAGGGCCGTTCAAAGGCATCGAATACTGCACGCCGGCTTTGTCATACCAACGCGCGGAGGTGATGTTGTCCTTGACCACATTGCCGCTGAAAAAGCCCCGGATGGAGAAGAAGGTCTGCTTGTCGGTGTAGCCGAAACCGCCCCGGATGCGATGCGTGAAATACGGCTTCAGGTAGGGGTTACCAAAACTGATGTTCAGCGGATTGCTGTTGTCCGGGACGGGCATCAACTGCGAGGTGGACGGTTGGGAGGACTGTCCGCGGTAGAAAAGGCGGATGTCGGAATTGTCGTTGAATTCGTAACGCACCATTGCCTGTGGCGCCCAGTTGTGCACCGTAAATGTCGTGTCTACGCCATTGGTGAAATTATGGGTTATCGTGGGACGGTAGGCCGCTCCGACCTGTACGCGCAGTTTCTTCAACTGATACTGGAGGTTCATTCCCGCCGCGAAATTGTGATACTCATTGGTGATGTTGCGAGAGTAGGTCTCGTTTTTGGTTTTTCCGGCGAAATTTTCGGAAGCAATCAAATCCGCCAGCGTCGTTCCCGTCCCGTGGAGGTCCCAGGTGCTCCGTTCGTTGTTGTTCTTGCTCCATTGATACATTCCGTTCAGTTCCAGATAGAAATTCTCCACCAGGGGTTCGGTATAGACCACCCGCGTGCTGACCAGCGAGGAATTGCTCTTCCCGTCATACCATTGGTCGGTCAATTTATTGGTAGCCTCCGCGATATTCTGGCTCAAGGAACGGTTGAAACCTTCGAGTTTGTTGCCGGAGAAATTATACCGGACATTGGCGGAGAAAGTGCGGCCCGGAATCCCCAGTTTCTGGCGGAAGAGCAGACGGCCGCTGGCCGTCCAGTTGTTGTTCTTTCCGTCCGTCGAAGTAAAACCGGCATTTTTCAATGTACCCGAGCGCCAAGTGCTATCGATGGAATACTCATTGAACCGGCCATTGCCGAAATTGAACTGCGGTTCGAAGAGGATGGACGTGTTTTCCGTAATTTTCCAGTCAAGTTTCATTCCGAAACGGTGACCCTGTGAAAAGGTGTTGTTCAAGCCATATCCGCCGTTGCCGATATCTTTGCCCAAGACATTGTAAGGACCGCCGTTCTTATAGACCATCGTCTCCCCGTTGTCCAAATAGGTCGTCTTCTGACTCTGTTCGGTCACGACGGTGTTGTTGCCGTTGTAGAGGTAGTTGCCGCCGAGGTCCATATTGCCGTCCAGCAGGGTCCAGGCCCCGTTGACACCGCCCAGCCAGGAAGTGGAAACGCCATTGCTGCCGCCGAATCCGGAGCCGCCCCCCATTCCCCGGTCTCCCCGCATACTGCGCATCATCGAGCCGGCCATATCGTTGAAACCCCGGTTGTTGGTATTGTTGCCGTTGACGATGATGCTGATTTGCCTTTTGTCGGTGAAGTTACCCACCATCGCGGCGCCCTGCCAACGGGCCGGCTCTCCCATCTTGCCGGGGGTTTGAATGTCGTGACCGCCGCCGGCCGACACATTGCCGAACCAGCCGTTCATCATTCCCTTTTTGAGCGACAGGTCGATGACCGTCTCTTCCTCGCCGTCATCGATGCCGGTAAAGAGGGCTTGGTCGGATTTCTTCTCGACCACTTTGACCTTTTCCACGATTTTAGCGGGAATGTTCTTGCTCGCGAGTTGCGGGTCATCCAGGAAGAAGGTCTTTCCGTCGATGGTAATCTTATTGATGGTCTGTCCGTTGGCTGTAATCGTTCCGTCCGAAGCCACTTCCACGCCCGGGAGTTTTTTCAGCAGGTTCTCGAGCATATCGTTGTCGGTCGTACGGAAAGAGGCGGCGTTGTACTCGATGGTATCCTTCTTAATGATAATGGGGTTCCCTACCTCCGACACACGGGCCGCATCCAGCGTCTGGGAGTCAACCTCCATCAGCAACTTACCCAGCCGTACATCCCCGTCCACCTTGATTTCTTTGACGAGAGGCTTGTAGCCCAGCAATTCCGCTTTGACGGTATAGGCGCCCTTGCGTACTTTTTCCAATTTTGCGTAGCCCTTGTCATCCGAGAGAATATATTTGGTCGCCTTGGTCTGCTCCTGGGGAATCAGGGAAACGGTCGCGAACTGGACCGGCTGTTGGTCAGCCTCCCCCTCGAGGGAAAGTTCAACGGTATAGGATTGGGCCAGGAGGGCCGCAGGGCACAACAACAGAATGAGGAGAAGAATCTTCTTCATAGCGTATAGAACTAAACTATAATTGGATGCGAAAAATCTTTCAAAGTTAAAAAAGGTTTTGAAAAACGGCCTTTCTACTTATTCTTTGCCCGCTCGGGATGGTCTTTCAAAAAATCAGCCCAGGAATCGGACTTTGGGGAACCTTTTTCCCGCACACTGCTTACCGGCAATGCGTTTTGTTCATAATAATGGCAAAGGGCTATCGCCAAAGCGTCCGTCGCATCCAGATGGTCCGGAGACAATTCCACTTTGAGCGTTTTTTGAATCATCGTGCTCACCTGCTCCTTGCTGGCGGCCCCGTTACCGCAAATCGCGATTTTCGCCTTTCTCGGCGCATATTCGGTCACCGGGATGCCCACTTGCGTCGCCGCAATGATGGCCGCACCCTGCGCCCTGCCGAGTTTGAGGACGACCTGGACATTCTTGCCGTAAAAGGGCGACTCAACAGCCATCGCCGTCGGATGCCAGGTCTCAATCAACTCCTGCACCCCGGCGTGGATATTGGCGAGCTTCTCGAAAGGTTCCTTGATCTTGCGCAAGTCAAAAACCCCCATCGTGAGATAGTGGGGGCCCTTGTCATCTACGGAAATAACCCCGTAACCCAGCAGTTGGGTTCCGGGGTCAATTCCTAAAATGACTTGATTAGATGACATCGAAGCCGGTATAAGGTCTGAGGGCTTCGGGGATGATGACATGACCTTCTTTCTGGCAGTTTTCCAACAAGGTGGCTACCACGCGGGGAAGAGCCAGCGAACTGCCGTTGAGAGTGTGGCAGAGCTGAATCTTGCCGTCTGCATCTTTGTAACGCAGATGGAGGCGGTTGGCCTGATAGCTCTCGAAATTGGAAACGGAAGAGATCTCCAGCCATCTGCCCTGCGCCGCGCTATAGAGTTCAAAGTCGTAGGTGATAGCGGAGGTAAAACTCATATCGCCACCGCACAGACGCAGGATGCGGTACGGAAGTCCCAGTTTGTTGACCAGAATTTCCACATGCGCCACCATCTCATCGAGGGCGGCATAGGAATTTTCCGGCTTCTCCACGCGAACAATCTCCACTTTGTCGAACTGGTGGAGACGGTTGAGACCGCGCACGTCCTTTCCGTAGGAACCCGCTTCGCGGCGGAAACAAGGCGTGTAGGCCGTCATCTTCTGGGGAAGGTCCTTCTCTGCGAGAATCTCATCGCGGAAGATATTGGTCACGGGCACCTCTGCGGTCGGGACCATATAGAAATTGTCCAGGTTGGCGTGGTACATCTGTCCTTCCTTGTCGGGCAGCTGGCCGGTACCGAAACCGGAAGCCTCGTTGACCATCACGGGCGGTTCTACTTCGAGGTAGCCTGCCTCAGTGTTGTTGTCCAGGAAGAAGTTGATGAGGGCGCGCTGGAGTTTGGCCCCTTTGCCTTTATAGACGGGGAAACCGGCGCCAGTGATTTTCACGCCCAGGTCGAAGTCAATGATATCGAGTTTCTTGGCCAGTTCCCAATGGGGAAGGGCGTCGGGACCGAGCTCGGGGATGGCATTGCCCATCTTAACGACCACATTGTCCTCAGCGCTGCGGCCTTCGGGTACCAAGTCGCAGGGCAGGTTGGGCAGCAGCACGAGCTGGGCATTGAGTTCCTGCATATTGGCATCGGCTTCCGCTTGCAGACGGGCCGACTCTTCTTTGAGTTTCGCGACTTCGGCTTTGGCAGCCTCGGCAGCGGCTTTGTCGCCGGCCTTCATATAACCGCCGATGAGCGCAGCGGCCTTCTTCTGCTCGGAGAGACAGCTGTCTAGTTGCTGCTGGATGCGACGGCGGTCTTCGTCCCGCTTGTTGATGGTTTCTACGATTTCCCGCGCATCAAAATGCTTGACGGCGAGTTTCTTGATCACGAACTCGGGATTTTCCCGAAGAAGTTTAAGCGTTAGCATAGTTTTGAAAAATAAAAAAGAGGATTGAAGCAGACTACCTTCGCGGCGGCTCCAATCCTTCTCAACGATTCAACCGTTCAGGCTTGTCTAGTTCTCGAAAGGGAGAACTGAGACATATGATTTGCCTTCGGCTTTCTTGGTAAATTTAACAACTCCGTCAATGAGCGCATAGAGGGTGTGATCCCGTCCCATACCCACATTGAGGCCCGGGTTGTGCACCGTACCGCGCTGGCGGACGATGATATTTCCGGCTTTGACTTTTTCCGATCCGAACTTCTTCAGTCCCAATCGCTTGCTTTCTGATTCACGGCCGTTCTTAGAACTACCAACACCTTTTTTATGTGCCATAACTGTTTCTCCTAAATTAAGCGATTTCTACGATCTGAAGTTTCGTCAGATACTGACGATGACCGTTCAATTTCTTGTAACCTTTGCGGCGGGTTTTCTTGAAAACAAGCACTTTGTCTGCTTTGCAAGTGTCATCCAAGACCGTGGCCTTGACAACCGCACCTTTCACATAAGGTGATCCGACTTTCACCTTCCCGTCGTTGTCCACGAGCAGGACGGTAGAAAATTCGACTGTGGCGTCCTTCGCATCCGGGAGGCGGTTGACGAAGATCTGTTTGCCAGCTTCCACCTTAAACTGCTGGCCGCCGATTTCTACGATAGCGTACATTTTTAAAAACTATTAAAGTTTTGACTGCGAGCGCCTTATCTATCATAAGGACTTGAACGAGCTCCAAACAGCCGTTGGTAAGGACGGCAAAGGTAGAAAAAAAATTTGAAAAGAGAAAAAATTATTGAAAGAAATAATGCTCAAACCAATAACGAAGCAACGGGTCGATAAAGTACCAGCCCCCGTTCTCCCCTTGGGTGACAATTTCTTTTTTGAGCAGTGCATCCCGCACCCGCACCACATTGGCGGAAGAGTTGAGCCCATAATCCGCCATCACCTTCGCCGATGAAAAATTGCAGCGAGGACCTTTTTCAATCAAGGCCTTGAGAAAACGAAGTTGGAAACAGGTCAGCGTGGAGGCGATATACTGGAAATAGGGCAGCTGGGAGGAAATCAACGCGGAAAGGGCGCCGTCCATCACCGCCGCGTTGACATAGCCCCGCGTCATCGAATCGCACATCGCCATATAATGCTTGACGTACCAGACATTTCTATCCAACAGGCGAATCATCTTATAGATATCATCCCATTCCATCACCTTGCCGGTCACATCCAAGTTCTTGCGAACATATTCATAAAGCACCTGCTCCTCGACGCGGGACAGGGTGATGATACGGACAAGATTGCCAAAGAACGGACTCTTGGTAAACAAGGCCTTCATCGCATTGAGTTGCGAACCGGTCACAAGGAAACTTACGGCATCGTCTTTGGTCTCCTCCAACAGCCTGCGGAACGCGCGCATAAACCCATCGGATTGCTCCAGGCTGTCCAAGCGTTGGAAGTCTTCAATCTGAATCACGAAACGCCCCCCTTCATGGCTGCGGATTTGCGGGACAACGGCCATCAGAACGGCTTCGCATTTTTCTTGATTGATGGTGCCTTTCGGACCGGGCAAGGATGTTTTGAACATTTCCCCGCACCGGCGTGCGAAATGGGCCAGGAAATCCTCTATGCGGATGGCGTTTCCCGCCTGTACTTTGCAAAAAGAGACCGGTTTGCCTTCTTCCTTCAGTTGCAACAGGACATGGGAAATCAACGAAGATTTTCCGCTCTTGGGGGCAGAATACAGCGCAATGTTTTCTCCGGACAGAATCGCCGACTGAAGTTGTTCACACTCGGATTTGCGTCCGAGGAACTGCTTTCCCGTCACCGAACGATCGTATGAAAATGCAATCTCCATGGTTTTCAACCAGCACAAAGATAATCAAAAAATTTGCAAATTGGCAAAAAAAACTTACCTTTGCATCCACTTACAAAAAGGAGGTGATTTAGAGCTATGATTATTGTACAAGTTAAAGACGGCGACAACATTGAAAAAGCCCTCAAGAAGTTCAAAAGGAAATTTGAGAAAACCGGCGCCATCCGCGAACTGCGTGCCCGCCGCGAGTTCACCAAGCCGTCTGTCAAGAGAAGAATGGCCAAGATGAAAGCCATCTATGTCCAGCACCTCCAGCTTGAGGAAGAGTAAGACATTCCATCTTATGCATACAGATATCCGGTGCCTTGAAGGTTCCGGATATTTTTTTGTATTTCTCGCAGCAAAAGCGTATCTTTACAAACGATTTTGAATCGTATTATTGATGCCTTCCTCTGATTATACGCTGCCAACCAGTCGCCTCACCCTCCCCAACGCGCTCCTGCTGGGGGAAGTGAAACGATACGTCCGCCAAGGCTTTCACGTCACGCTGCGTACCAAAGGTAACAGTATGCTTCCCTTCATCCGGGGGGAAATTGACAGTGTCGAGCTCTCCATTCCCGAAGCCCCCTATGCCAAAGGCGATATCGTACTGGCAGAGATAGAGCCTGACCATTACATCCTTCACCGCATCTGGGAAATGCGGGGAGAGAAAGTCATCCTGATGGGCGACGGAAACTGCCGGGGCAAAGAAAAGTGCCGCTACGAAAACATCATCGCCAAGGTGGACTACATCGTCCTTCCGGATGAAAGCAAAGTGAATCCCAATACAAAGTGGGCCCGTTTTCTATCTGGGCTCTGGCGCATCCTGCTCCCCTTGCGTCCCTACATCCTCTCCCTCCGCTGGCACTGGCTCGGATTCAAGCAACGGGTAAGGAGGAAATAGTTCGAGGCTTTGCGAAAGCAAAAAAAAGACGCGTTCAAGTAAACTTGACGCGCCATTTTTCGCTTTCGCGGTGAGAGCGAGATTCGAACTCGCGGAACGGTTACCCGTTCGGCAGTTTAGCAAACTGCTGGTTTCAGCCACTCACCCATCTCACCAAAGTTGGGTCTGAACCAAAACTTTCCCTTTTGTGACTGCAAAGATACGAAAGTTTTGGAATTATCCAACAAGTTTCCGGAGATTTCTATTAGAAAGGATGCCCCGCCATCCACTCGGCAAAGCGACGGAGACCTTCTTGAAGGGAGGTTTGGGGGGCGAAGCCGAAGTCGCGACGCAGAGCGCTGACATCGGCGTAGGTGGTAGTAACATCGCCGGGCTGCATAGGCATCAGGCGGGTGTGGGCCATCGCATCGAAGTCGGGCGGCAGCAAGCCTGCATCCTGCAGGGCCTCTTGAAGCATACGAATAAAGTCCAACATAACGACAGGGCGCCCGCTGCCTATATTATAGAGGCGGAAAGGAACCGACGCCTCGCCTAGGCTCGGAGCAGTACTCCCGGCGGAAGGTCCCCCGGCCATTACGCGCACGATACCCTCGACAACATCGTCGATGTAGGTAAAATCGCGGCGGCATCGCCCCTCGTTGTAGAGTTGCGCCTCCTCCCCTCGGAGCCACTGCTGCGAAAATTTGAAATACGCCATATCGGGTCGGCCGGCCGGGCCATAGACGGAAAAAAACCGCAGCCCCGTCGCCGGAATGCCATACAACTTGCTATAGGTATATGCGAACAACTCGTCGCACATTTTGGAAGCGGCATACAAACTTACGGGATGGTCCGTTGCGGCATCTTCCCGGAAAGGAACCGGAGCGCTCTCCCCATAGACACTGCTGCTGGAGGCAAAAATCAAATGTCCCACCGAATGGCGACGGCAGGCCCCCAGTACGGCATAGAAACCCCGGACATTGCTTTCCAGACAAACCGACGGATGCGTCAGGCTGTAGCGCACCCCCGCCTGGGCCGCCAGATGAACGACCGTATCGAAGTGATATTGTGCAAACAGGGCTTCCAGCAAGTCATCGTCACAGATATCGCCCTTGACGAAACGATACGCGACCGGAGAAGCGGCGGCCAAACTGTCAATCGCATGCAAACGAGATTCCTTGAGCGAGACGGGATAATAATCGTTCAGGTTGTCCAGACCCACGATGCACGCGGCCGTACCCTCTTTCAACAGCCGTCCCACCAGATGGGAGCCGATAAAGCCGGCACTGCCCGTAACAAGAATCCGTTCCAAAACGCAGGAATCAATATACCATTCCGCTGAAGCCCATAAAGGCGAGGGCCAGCAGACCGGCGGTGACCAATGCGATAGGAACGCCCTTGAAGGCGTCGGGAACTTTGTTGAGAGAAAGGTGTTCCCGCAAACCGGCGAACAAAATCATCGCCAGACCATAGCCCACAGCGGTCGCAAACGCATAGACCGTCGCTTCGGCCAGGTTGAACAGATGAGGCTGCCCCCCGAAGAAGGAGAATTCCTTGGTAACCACGTTGAGGGCCACGCCCAGCACGGCACAGTTGGTCGTAATCAAAGGCAGGAAGATACCGAGGGCGGAATACAGAGCTGGACTGATTTTCTTGAGCACGATTTCCACCATCTGCACCAGGGCGGCAATCACCAGAATGAATACAATGGTCTGCAGGTAGGTAATCTGGAACAGAAGCAACAGTTTGTTGAGCAAGAAGGTCACCACCGTTGCCAAGGTAATGACAAAGCAGACGGCGCCGCTCATGCCTACGGCCGTATCAATCTTACTGGAAACACCCAAGAAAGGGCATACACCCAGAAACTGGCTCAGCAGGATATTATTGACAAATATCGCAGAAATAATGATAAAGAAATATTCCATATGTCTACTTCTCCGTTACTTTCTTGAACAAAACGATCAGGTAGGCCAGCACGATGAACGCGCCCGGGGCCAGCACAAAGGCGAGAATGTTGTAATCCGCAGGGATGAATTTCCAGCCGAAAAGACTGCCGCTGCCCAACACCTCGCGCACCAGGCCCAGCAGGGTCAGTGCCAGGGTGAAACCCAGTCCGATGCCGATGCCGTCCAACGCGGAATCCACCACCCCGTTTTTGTTGGCAAAAGCTTCAGCCCGGCCCAGGATGATACAGTTTACCACAATCAGGGGAATGAACAAGCCAAGGGTCTCATAGATATCGGGCACATAGGCCTGCATCAACAGTTGCAGCAAGGTCACGAAGGTCGCAATCACAACGATGTAGGAAGGGATGCGCACCTTGTCGGGAATGAAACGCGCAATGGCGGAAATCGTGATGTTGGAAAAAATGAGCACCGCCATCGTGGCCAGACCCATGCTCATGCCGTTGATGGCGGAAGTGGTCGTAGCCAAAGTCGGGCACATACCCAGCAGCAGGACGAAAGTAGGATTCTCTTTGACAATCCCCTTGGTAATGATGGAAAATTTACTCATGGCTTTCCTCCATAACGGCTAATAGTTGATAGATGCGGCACGCCTGTTCCACCGCCTTGCAATAGGCACGGGAGGTGATGGTCGAAGCCGTGATGGCGTCGATGTCTCCCCCATCCTTGCGTACTTGCAGCACTTTGGCGGAAGGGTCGAAGCGGTCGAACTGGTCTTTGAACGCAGGATTGACGCAGTTGGCGCCCAGCCCGGGCGTTTCGCTGTGGGATAATACAGAAGTACTCCATACCTTGCCCTCCGCGTCAAAACCCACCATCAGTTGCAGGGTTCCACCGAAACCGATGACAGACGAAATGACGGCGTAGCCGACCACAGAAGTATCGGCCTTGGCCTCATAGCAGACAAAGTCCGTCCCGTCCACCGTCACCATCCTGAGTTCCGCCTTATCAAAGTCCGGAAGCACCTGCGCGAGGGTGGCGTTGGTCTTGTTCTGCTGAGCATCCGCTATCGGGGCGGCGGTCAGCTGGCTGACCAGCGCGAGCAGCGCCGAACAGACCAGACAGATGGTCAGCAGACACAAAGTCATATTCTTGAAAGAAGATTTCGCAGCCATTATTTCGCCCTCCCGAATTTAGGTTGATGACAGAAGCGGTTGATGAGGGGCACGAAGGCGTTCATCAACAGAATGGCGAAGCTCATACCTTCCGGATAAGCACCGAAATAACGGATGAGCATCGTCTGGAGGCCGATACCGAAGCCATAAATGACGCAGCCGGTGTTGCTCATCGGGCTGGTCACATAGTCGGTCGCCATAAAGATGGAACCCAGCAGCACGCCGCCCGTCAGCATATTGAAGAGCGGGTCGGTGTAGGAAGAGGGATTAATGAAAGAGAACACCATGCTGATGCCGATGATGGTCGCCCAGATGGACAGGGTGGTGGTCGCTTTGATGACCTTGCGCGCCAACAGATAGACAAAACCCACCAGCAAGGCCAGGGCACTGAGTTCTCCGGCGCTGCCGCCGACGCGGGCGAACAGCATTTCCTTATAGGAGAAGGAATGGGCGGCGAAAATCTCGTCCAGCGTCATGCCGGAGCGAAGCCCTTCGCTCACGACACCCAGAGGGGTAGCGCCGCTGACGGCATCCACCTGGGAAAAGCCCCAGGCGGAGGAGATGCTCGCCGGAGCGCTCCAATCCGTCATGATGGACGGGAAAGAGACCAGCAGGAACACGCGGGCGGCAATGGCGGGATTGAAAACATTCTGTCCCAGACCGCCGAAAGTCATTTTGACCACGCCGATGGCGAAAATGGAACCGATGACGGCCACCCACCAAGGGCAGGAAGAGGGCAGGTTGAGGGCCAGCAAAAGACCGGTCACAGCTGCCGAGCAATCCCCTATGGTGGAGGGACTGTGCTGCAGGAAACGCTCGATGGCCCATTCTGTCAGCATACAGGCGCAGATGCAAACGGCCACCAGCAACAGTTCCGCCCAACCGTAAAAGACGAGCGAAACGAGGGTGGCGGGCGCCAAAGCGATCAACACGTCCCGCATGATGGATGCGGTGGACGCCGGCGCGTGAATATGGGGAGATGGAGATACTACGAAAGCCATATCGAGAATCTTAATTTTTAGGTCTTGATTTGATGATTCGCAACATATCGCCTTTGGCGATACGGATGGTATCGAGCAAGGACAGGTTAGCCGGGCAGGAATACTGGCAGCAGCCGCATTCGATACAGTCGTGCACGGCATTCTTCTCGAGCGCCGTGAAGTCGCCCGCTTCGGCCAGTTTCTTGAGCAGGAAGGGCTCCAGGCCCATCGGACAGGCATCGGCGCAACGGCCGCAACGGATGCAGGGGCCTTCGGGACGACGGAGTGTCTGCTCTCCGGTGAGGTACAGAATGGCGGATGAGCCTTTTACCGTGGTGGCATCCACCCGGGCAACCGCTTTGCCCATCATCGGACCGCCGCTGATGATTTTTTCCGCTCCTTCGGGCACTCCTCCCGCCTGCTCCATAATGAAGGACAAGGGAACGCCGATGCGGAACAAGTAGTTGTGCTGCCTTTCGACCGGGAGGCAATCGCCTGTCACGGTCAGCACATTGGTAATCAGAGGTTTGTTCTTCTGAACCGCTTCATACACGGCCAGGGTCGTTCCGATATTCTGGACCACCGCTCCCACATCGATGGGAAGCCCCATCGACTTCACTTGACGGCCGGTCAGGGCGTCGATCAGTTGCTTTTCACCGCCCTGAGGATATTTTTTCTTCAAAGGACGGATTTCGATATGGCGATAGGCAGGATTGCGGTCGGCCAGGCCCGACAGCAGTTCGGAAAGATGGTCGATGGCTTCGGGCTTGTTTTCTTCGATGCCGATGATGCAGCGGGGGCCGTCCAACGCTTTTTGCATCAAGGCTGCGCCCACCAGCACTTCGGCTCCCCTTTCCATCATCACGCGGTAGTCGCTGGTCAGGTAGGGTTCGCACTCGGCGCCATTAATCAACAGGAAGTCTGCGGTCTTGCCCGGAGGCGGGGCCAGTTTGACGTGCGTGGGGAAGGTAGCGCCACCCAGACCGACTACGCCGTTCTGTTTGATGCGGTCGAGAATCCAGGCTTTGTCTTCGGGAAGTTCCGTCACCAAATCTGGCGTACGGTCGATGCTTTCTTCCCATTTATCCCCTTCCACGACAATCTCGATATGGGTGACTTTGTTGCCGGCAAGATCTTCGCGAAGACCGACCGATTTGACGGTTCCGCTCACGGGAGAATGAACACAGGCGGAAATAAAGCCGCCGGGCTCAGCGATCAGCTGACCCACCTTGACGGTGTCGCCGGGGACGACCAGGGGCTTGGCCGGAGCGCCCAGGTGTTGGGCCATTGAGACAAATACTTTGTCGGGCAGGGGCAGCACCTCAATGGGACAGTCCCGGGAGATTTTTCGGTCATCGGGGTGAACGCCTCCGATGGAAAAGGTACTCAGATTCTCCATCACGCTTCGTTTTTAGGGGTTTGGGGAGCTTCGGCCGCAGGCTGGGCCACCGGTTTGGGAGCCGGCTTGACGGGGAAGCCCACGGCGACAGCGGCTCCGGTCGGGCACTCCGTCACGCACTTCTTGCACAACTTGCACTTGGTAAAATCGATATATGCCAGGTTGTTCTCCACCGCAATGGCCTCATGGGTACACACCTTGGCGCACTTCCCGCAGCCGATACAAGCCGACTGGCAGGCCTTGCGGGCGATACCGCCTTTCTCCTTGTTGCTGCAGCGCACATACACGCGCATGCCGCGCGGGCCTTTGTTGCGCAGTTCGATAATGCCTTTGGGACAGGTCTTCACGCATTTGCCGCAAGCGGTGCAGAGGTTTTCATCCACCACGGGCAGGCCGGTTTCCGCATCCATCGACAGCGCGCCGAAAGGACAGGCGGCCACGCAATCGCCGCAGCCCACACAACCGTAGGCGCAACCGGTGTCGCCGCTGTACAGCGAGGCTTTCACACGACAGGAAAGTTTGCCATCATACACATTGATGCGGGGACGGGCCTCACAAGTCCCGTTACAGCGCACCACCGCCACCATCGGAGCCTTGGCCGTCGCTTCAATTCCCAAAACGGCCGCCACTTTTTTCATCACTTCGTTACCGCCGACCGGACAGAAGTTCTCATCCACATTCCCCTTCTCCACGCAGGATTGGGCAAAAGCCCGGCAACCGGCAAAACCGCAACCGCCGCAATTGGCGCCCGGCATCACTTTCTCAATCTCATCGATACGTGGATCCTCCTCCACTTTGAACTTGGAGGCGACCACATACAAGATGATGGCCAGCAAGGCACCCAACACGGTCAGCAATACAACCGTCGTGATTATTGCACTTGACATCATAATGATTTATTGGTAAATAATTTTTCCCATTTCGCGCGCATCAGGCGCAAAACCAAATAATACAGGCCGAGGACGGCAAAAGCGCACAACGCTGCCCAGCCTTCGGCAAGGCCCGCTGCGCTCACGCCGCACAAAATGGCCAGAAAAAGCAAAATCGGATAAACGTAGGAAATGCGCACGGCTTTATGCGCCAAAGAAACAGGCAAGGAACAGGCTTGCTCCCTATCTTCCTCACGCCGGCCGCACAGGAATTGTGCGTGACACGCAGAACAACCCTTATACGAATCCTCTTTCATTATGTAAAGGAAGGATCCCCCGTTTCCAAATAATCTGTATCGTCATCCAACGGCCTCGAATTCATAGAAGACTCGGAAATGGTTTCTTCCTGAGAGGCCGGCTCGGTCACAAAACGAGCGTCTTGTGCATCGGTAAAACGTGCCTCCGAATCGTGGAAAATCAGTTTGACCGTACCGATTTCACCATTGCGGTGTTTGGCGATAATCAAGTCCGTATCCCCTTTGTTCGCATCGTCCGGGCCCAGGCCCTGGTAGTCGAGACGATTGAGGAACAACACCATATCGGCATCCTGCTCGATGGAGCCGGATTCACGCAAATCACTCAATTGCGGACGGTTGTTGCTCTTTTCCCGCTGCACGGCGTTACGGCTGAGCTGGGACAGGGCGATGATGGGAATATCCATCTCTTTGGCAGTCGCCTTGAGGGTACGGGAAATAGCGGCCACTTCCTGCTCACGGAAACCACGCAACTCCGGAGGCCCCTGCATCAACTGCAGATAATCCACCACCACCAGCCGGACACCTTTCTGCTTGACCAGTTTCTTGACTTTGCTGCGGAATTCCATCACCGGAAGGGAGGGTGTATCGTCAATGTAAAGCGGCGCCCGGGTAAGTGCGGCAATCGATTTTTCCAACTGATCCCACTCGCCCATCTGCAATTTGGTACCGCCTTTGATTTTCATCGCATCGAGGTGGCTCTCAGAGGTCATCAGACGCTTAACCAATTGCTTGGCGGGCATCTCCAACGAGAATACAGCCACGGGAACGTGATGATCGACGGCCGCATTGCGGGCAATATTGAGCGCGAAAGCGGTCTTACCCACGGAGGGACGGGCAGCCAGAATAATCATATCGGAAGCCTGGAAACCCAAGGTAATCTCGTCCAGGCTATGGAACCCGGAAGGAACGCCGGTATAGCGGTCGGTAGCACTTTGGGCCGCCTCGATATCATCCATCGCTTCCCGGATAACCTGGGCGATTGTCTGGGCCTCTTTGGTGACATTGTGGTCAATGGCATTGAAAATCTCCGTCTGTGCCAGCGAGATGAGATCTTCCATATTGACGGCATCATCGTAGGCTGTTCCCAGAATCTTGATGGTGGCGCCAATCAACTCACGCTGGATGAATTTCTGCTGGACGATATTGCAATAATACTCCAGCATCGCCCCGGCTGTGATATTGTCGGTCAGTGCGGCCAGCCATTCCACTCCTCCGATTTCATCCAGAGCCACGACCTCCATTTCCTTGCCGTCTTCCTTCTTGAGCAATTTAATGGTGGCCAGTTTTTGGGAAACGGTCGTCAGATCGACGGGACGGTGCGTATTGAACAGATCTTTGACGGTCTCATAGACAATCCGATGTCGCTGATCGTAGAAAGCGCGCTCATCGGGAATCATCGCGAGCACATCCTCTACACATTCATAGTCAAGCAGCAACGAGGCCAGAACAGAACGCTCAAAATCAAGAGCTTGGGGTGGTGTCTTTCCCATCCCAAGCCCAACTTCCTCTATTTTTGCGGACAAATCCGCCCGCCGAGGTTTCGCCTTGGCCAACGTCGTTTTTGCCATGGTCTATCCTTGAATTTATTGTTCTTTGTTGACCAGGATACGACCGCAATACTCGCAAATGACCACTTTTTTGCCGGATTTGATCTCTACCAGGCGCTGGGGCGGAATAATGTGCATACACCCGCCACAGGCATTGGCATGATAAATACCGACGACGGCCAGATGATTGCTGTTGCTTTCGCGGATACGATCATAAGCCACCATTGTCCGCTCGTCAATCAAAGCGGTGCAACTCTTTCTCTTGGCCAGCAAGACCTCTTCCTCCTTCGCGGTGGATGCGATAATCGTCTCCAAATCTGCCTGCTTGGCGGCCAGATCTTCTGCAATGATATTCCGTTTCTCGGAAGTAATTTCCAAACGCTCTTTCAGCGCATTGATAGTCACTTTAGCCTCGTCAATGCGCTTTTTGGCAATCTGAATGAGCAGATCCTGGTTTTCAATCTCTTTATTGATGGCATCATACTCGCGGCTGTTCTGAATCTGGTTTTCCTGGGCCCTGTATTTTTCAAGCGTGGCCTCACCGTCCACGATGGCCGCTTTGTTGCGGGCAATGGAACTCATATGCTCGTCAATGGCAGCGTTGATATTGGCCATCTTGCCGTCAATTTGCTCCAATTCCTTCTCCAAGGTCTGAACTTCAAGGGGAAGTTCTCCGCGCAAACGCACCAGACGGTCAATGGCGGTGTCCGTCGACTGAAGCTGATAGAGAATATCCAGTTTTTCGGAGACGGAATCCGCCGAATCGGCAAAATTTTTCCCGAGGGATACAAAAGTCTCTCTTTTGTCAATCGGGGTTTCTTTTGTTTTAGTCTTTTTCGTAGCCATATTATATTATTTATTATTTTCGAGAACCGCAAAGATAGAAATTTTCGTGGACTTCACAAAGATTTTCTCACTTCTTCCAGTTCTTTCCGAAGGGATTCAAGGGTTTGACGCAACAGAGTACGATTGGAAACGTCTTTTTTATCGGATTTCAAGCGGGCGGCTGCTCCGTCCAACGTCATTCCGCACTCTTTGATGAGATAATGAAGTTGGCGCAAGACATCCAGTTGTTCCGGCGTGTAATAACGATTGCCCCGGGCATTGCGCTTCGGGTCCAGCAGTTGCGGGAAATAATTGGTCCAGTAACGCACCAGCGTGACGCTCTCACCCAGTTCGTTTGCCACTTCTCCGATGGAGTAATAAAGTTTTTCCATATCTATAATCATTTAATTTTCTGTTACATGACTGCGTTCAATCCATGGAACGTCCCGTACTGGCGGAAAGAATGACCATATCGGCATACTCATCCGGCATCAAATCTTTGAAAAAATAGGAAACAGGATCCAAAGTCAGAGTATCGCGCATGATTTCATAATGTAAATGCGGTGCAAAAGAGTTGCCGGACATACCGACAGTCGCTATCACCTGTCCTTTTTTCACCCGCATTCCCTGACGTACCTTGATTTCGGCCAGATGGGCATAGCTGGTACGATACCCTCCGGCATGTTCGATGATAACCTGGTTGCCCTGCTTCTTGCGTGAGTGTATCACCTTGGAAACCACTCCGTTCGCGACACAAAGCACCGGGTCTCCCGAAGCCGCCATCATATCCAGACCGTAATGGGTGGTCGGCACGTTGGTGAACGGACTGACCTTCGTCCCCACGCCGGCGCCAGTCCGGACATAACTGAAATGCTCCAACGGCAATTGCATCGGCGGGCATACAAAAGAAGGAGAGGAAACGAGTTCATAGATCCGGTGGAAATTCGTCTCAATGCTCCGCGCACGATCTTCGTTACGGGCAATCCGCCGGGCCGTATTGGCCTCCAGCGTCTTTTCTTCCAGACTGTCTCCGAGTTCCAGCAAGGAAACTTTTGCCATCCGGCTGTCGAAAGGAGCGTTGGTGTGAAAAATCTTCTCATACAGACGGTCATCCCGGTCTTCCAGTCCCGAAGTCACATCTTCCAGCCGTTCCAAACGGATTACCATCTCTTCATAGCGTTTTTCGTAAGCGCCATTCTCGCTCTTGAGTTGTTTTTCCACATCGGTATCAATAAAAAATGCAAAGATGAGGTAGTACACAAGCGAAAGAGACACCGTCACGACCAGGAATAACAGTATCTTCATCAGCACGTCCGTCACGGTCAAGCGCTTCTCCCGGACTTGAAAGTCTCTGTCCAGTTTATAGGTTGGCTTGTACTTAAACTTGAACATCTTCCTATTTTTTCCGTTTGTGAATGGTCTTGCGGTCCTTGTGAACCGGCTGAATCAAGTCAGAAGAGAGTCCTGTCTGTTCTTCCCGCGCTTTAACCATCTGCGCATATTCATCCAGGGGAATCTCCATGTCCATATAATTGACAGGATTGACAAAATTGCCCTTGTACATCACTTCGTAATGCAAATGCGGACCGGTGGATTTACCACTGTTTCCGCTTTGGGCAATACAATCCCCCCGGCAGACTTTCTGACCGGGTTGGACCAGAATCATTTTCAGGTGGGCATAGCGGGTTTTATAGCCAAACCCATGATTGATAACCAACGAATTACCATAGCCGAACAACTCGTTCCGCACCGATTCCACCGTCCCGTCTCCAACGGCATAAATCGAATTGCCCGGATCCATGGCAAAGTCCTGGCCCGTGTGCATTTTCTTATAGTGATAGAGCGGGTCGCTCCGACGACCGAAAGGGCTGGACATACGGAAGCGGATGCCGGGATAAAAGGGCGGAATGGCCGGCACACAAGCAGCAATATCTCCGCTGTGCCGGGCCATCTGATCCACTTCATCGTAAGATTTACTCTGAACATAAGCCATCTTGGTCAACAGGTCCAGTTCCTTGACATTGTTGTACAAATGCCCGCTATGGTCGCTCGCCCGCAATTCGGCATAACGATTGATACCTCCCAGGCCCGACAGGCGCTCTTCCCGGCTGATTTCCGTCATTCCGAAGATGGTCCTATAAACCCCGTCGTCGCGCAGGCTGAGGGCATCGAGCCGCCGGCGGCAATCTTCCATTTGAGAAGCCATGATGGCCATTTTTCCACTCCACTCCGCATTGCGTTTTTTCAAAAAGGTGGTCTTGGGCAATTCAAGGCCCCAGACTCCGGCATAGAGCCACAGATAAAAGATAGCAACAAGAAGGCTTCCCAGAAAGAAAAGGCATCCCCGGCCGGCGCGCTCCCGCCAGGTAACCACCCGCTCACGATAATCGAGCGTGCCCGGGTCGAAGACATATATCTTGTTTTTCTTGCCCATCATTTAACTCAAGCGCACGGCCTTGTATTGTTCCGGCTGGTGAAAACCACGCAAAAATTCTTCGATACCCATCCGGCTCTTTCCCGAAAGTTGCACCTCAACCAGGTCGGCCCACCCATCCGCACAAGCAATGCTCAGAACAGTCTTTCCATCGCTGAAAACCGTTCCGGGCGCAGGTCGCCCGCCATCCGGCAATCCGAAAGGACGAACCCGGGCAAAGAAAATCTTCAGGCTGCGAGCCGGCTTGCCTTCCGCCTCCAGCGTGGTAAAAGCGGCCGGATAGGGACTCAGGCCCCGAATGAGGTTACACACCCGCACGGCCTTCATCGACCAATCGACATCACACAGTTCTTTCGTAATTTTGGGGGCCGGTTTGAGCACTTCTGCGCCTTGGATATAACTCTTTTGCAGACGCATCTCAATCTGTCCATCCAACAGGCCGTCCACCGTCTGGAGCACCAGCTGTGCGCCGAGTGCCATCAATTTATCATGCAAGGTTCCGGCTGTATCTTCGGGCGTGATGCGGCAGTTTTCCCGCATCATAATATGGCCCGTATCCATCCCGCTGTCAATTTTGAACATAGTGACACCCGTAATTCCTTCCCCATTGATGATGGCCCAGTTGATAGGGGCCGCCCCGCGGTACTGGGGCAGCAGGGCCGCGTGCAGATTGAAGGTACCCAGCCGCGGCACTTCCCATACCTCCTGAGGCAGCATACGGAAAGCGACAACCACAGCCAGATCCGGTTTCCACGCCTTGTATGCTTTCAGGAAATCTTCGCCTTTGAGGGACTCCGGCTGCAAGATCGGCAGTCCGCGCTCAACGGCAAATTTCTTGACGGCACTCTCCCCCACTTTCATTCCCCGTCCGAAAGGTTTGTCCGCCACCGTCACGACACCCGCTACCTTGTAGCCGGCATCCAGCAGGGCCTGCAGGGAGGGAACGGCAAACTCGGGCGTCCCCATAAACACGATTCTCGTCTTGGCCATTTTTCCACTGATATTATCCCACAGCTTCTTGAAGAAGCGCTTGATCGGTTCCGTATTGATGATGGGCGAGTCATTGATGGCCTTCCAAGTCAGGAACATTCCGACAGGCATCAGTACATAGGATGAGATAAACACCCCTTCGACCGCCGACACCGCTCCGTCTTTTGCCAATTTCGTTCCGGAAATATCGATGACCCAATAGGCCCCGAAAAAGAGCACGGATATAATGGCAGAGGAGCCCAGACCGCCTTTACGGATATAGGCCCCGATGGGCGCCCCGATGAAAAAGAAGATGAAACAGGCCAGGGCCGTCGCCCATTTCTTAAGGATACCCACATCCGTACGCCGAAGAATATACACATCCCGGAAGGAATCCCGGCTGAATGTCGTCAGCACGGACAACATATCCCCGGCCTTGTGGGAAGCCTTTTTGACCGCGTCCATTTCCGCCTGCAAACTCTCGAAGATCAGCAGGTTTTCTGCGTTCAGATTCTTGACGATGTGACGGGCAGTATCCAACTGATACTGATGGGACAGAGACGGGTCGCGCATGAAAGTGGCGTACTGAGCGGCCAGCAAGCGGTTCTGAGCGGCATCGAGCGAATCTTTCTGGGCCAGCAGCTGGGCGTTGGTCATCGAGTTCACCTCATCGCTGAACCGGTTGCCTTCCGACTTCTGGAAAGCATAGTTGGACAGGGGTATGAACAATTGCTGATGGGAGAATTTGGAACGCTGCAGTTGCAGGGTGGTATCCCGATAACGGCGGGTGTTGGTCTCCTCATACGATACGCCGTTGAACATCTCGAAGGACAGATAACTCTTGTCGGCCGACAGGCTCATCCGGGCGGAGTCAGACACGGTCAGACTGACGTTTCCTTTGCCTGCGGAATGGGTATAGACCATAATCCCATGCATCATCTTGCTTTCGTCATCCTGATCCTCCACCCGCAGCACATAGCCGTCAATGCCGTCATAGAAGGTCCCGGAAGGGATCTTGATTTCAGATTTGGTCCGACCGATATCATCCCGCAAGGTATAAATCTCGTTATAGGCAAGCGGCACCAGATTGTTGTTCACAAAATAAGTTCCCACACTGATGAAGAAAGATGCCACAATCAAGGGAGCCAGCACGCGGGTAAGGGAAACACCGGCCGCTTTGATGGCCAGCAATTCATTGTTCTCGCCCAGGGTACCCATCGTCATCATAGACGCCAGCAGCGAAGCCAGCGGCAGGGACAGGGGCAGCGTGGTGATACCGCCCCAGCCGAGAAATTCCAGAATGACGGAAAAACGGAGTCCTTTACCGACCAATTCGTCTATGTACAGCCACAGAAACTGCATCATCAGGATGAATGTCACGACAACAAGTATCGCGGCAAACGGCCCGATGAACGATTTCAATATGAAGCGGTCCAGACGATTCATTCACGGTCCGGATTTAGGCCTTGGCCTTAAGGATACCCAATGCGTCCTTGAGACCTTCCGCATTGCGGCCGCCGGCGGTAGCCAGCCCGCTCTGGCCGCCTCCGCCGCCTTGGATGCATTTGGCCGCTTCGCGAATCACGGCGACCGCATCTTTGCCGGCCGTCACCAGATCCTGGGAGTACATCAGCAGCAACTGGGGCTTTCCGTCGGAAGTATAAGCGGCCGCCACTACCAGATTATCGGCTTCTTTTTGCAACATCAGCGCGGCGCCGCGAAGCATCGCGGCGTCCTGCTCCCCTTCTATGCAGACCAGACGGTGACCGTTGACTTCTTCGGCACGGTCATAAAGGAACTGCTTGAAGCCTTTCATCTTTTCTTTGGCAATCTGGTCCAGTTGTTTCTTGTACTGGTCGTTCTCTTCAATCATTTTGTGCAGGGCCTGGGTCAGGTCGGGCGCATTGTTGAAGAAGGAACGAGCCGTATTCAAGGTATCACTCAAGGCATAGACCATTTCTTCGGCCTGCTCGCCACTGACCGCCTCAATCCGACGGACGCCGGCGGCGATAGCGCTCTCGGAAACAATCTTGAAGAAGCCGATATCGCCCGTAGCCGAGGCGTGGCAGCCGCCGCAAAGTTCCACGGAATCACCGAACTTCACCACACGGACCGTCTCACCGTATTTTTCGCCGAAGAGAGCGATGGCGCCCATCTGCTTGGCTTCATCCATTGTCGCATCGCGTTTTTCGCAAAGCGGATGATTCTCGCGGATCAGCTGGTTGACACGTTTCTCCACGCTGCGGATCTGCTCCTGCGACATTCTCTCAAAATGAGAAAAGTCGAAACGGAGATATTTGTCGCACACATAGGAACCTTTCTGTTCGACGTGGGTGCCGAGGATTTCGCGAAGGGCCTGGTCCAGCAAGTGGGTCGCGGTGTGGTTGCCCGCAATCTTGCGGCGACGTTCCTTGTCCACGACCAAGGTGAAACTCCCGCTGCAATCCGAAGGGATGCGCTCAGCCACGTGAATCGTCAGGTTGTTCTCTTTGATGGTGTCAAGAATGGCGATTTTTTCTCCACTCTCGGAAAGGATATAACCGGTATCTCCCACTTCACCGCCCATCTCACCATAGAAAGGCGTACGGTCGAAAACGAGTTGGAAGAGGGTCTTGCCCTTGGCCTTGACCGTACGGTGACGCGTCAGGACCGCCCCTTCGATTTCGGTGAAATCATAACCGGAAAATTCCACATCATCACAATGGACAAACTCCACCCAGTCGCCGCTTTCGATGCTGCCGGCGTTGCGGGCGCGTTGTTTTTGCATCTCCAGCTCCACATTGAATGCGTCAATGTCGATTTTGTAGCCATTCTCGGCGGCAATCAGTTCGCTCAAATCAATGGGGAAACCGTAGGTGTCATACAGGACGAAAGCATCCGCGCCGCCGATCAACCTGGTGGCATCATATTTCTTCATCAGGTCATCCATCATCTTGATGCCCCGGTCAAGGGTGCGCAAGAAGGCCATTTCTTCCTCCTGGATGACTTTTTCAATCAATTTCTGCTGGCTGACGATTTCGGGATAGAAAGCGCCCATATCATCCACGAGCTGCGAGACGAGGCGGCAGAGGAAAGGCTCCTTGAAGTCGAGGAAAGTGAAGCCGTAACGGACGGCACGTCGCAGGATGCGGCGAATCACGTAGCCGGCCTTGACATTGCCGGGCAACTGGCCGTCGGCGATGGAAAAAGCGATGGCACGGATATGGTCGGCGATGACGCGCATCGCAATTTCCGTCTTTTCGCTCTCATGGTAAGCGTGGGCGCTGAGCGCTTCGATACGGGCAATCATCCCCGTGAAGACATCAGTATCGTAGTTGGAGGTTTTACCCTGCAACAACATACACAGACGCTCGAAGCCCATGCCCGTATCCACATTCTTGCTGGGAAGCAATTCCAGATGACCGTCGCTCTTGCGCTCATATTGCATAAAGACGATATTCCAGATTTCAATCACGAGCGGATTGCTCTTATTGACCAGTTCGCGGCCGGGAAGGGCTGCCTTCTCCTCGTCGCTGCGCAGGTCCACGTGAATCTCGGAGCAAGGACCGCAGGGACCCGTATCGCCCATTTCCCAGAAATTGTCGTGCTTGTTGCCCAGCAGGACGTGATCCTCGGGCAGATACTTGAGCCAGGCTTCCCGGGCTTCCGTATCCAGGGAGGTACCATCGGCTTCACTGCCCTCGAACACCGTGGCATAGAGAATGCTCTTGTCAATCTTATAGACCTCGGTCAGCAATTCCCAGGCCCAGTCGATGGCTTCTTTCTTGAAATAATCCCCGAAAGACCAGTTGCCCAGCATTTCGAACATCGTATGGTGGTAACTGTCGTGGCCCACCTCTTCCAAATCGTTGTGTTTTCCGCTCACGCGCAGACATTTCTGCGAATCGCATACCCTTTTGTAGCGCGGTGCGCTGTTGCCCAGAAACCAATCTTTGAACTGGTTCATCCCCGCATTGGTAAACATCAAGGTCGGATCGTTCTTGACCACCATCGGGGCGGACGGAACCGCTTTGTGCCCCTTGGAGGCAAAGAAGTCCAGAAATGTTTGCCGTATCTCTTTCGATGTCATCATATCTTTCTCCAAAAATTATTTGTTGCTCTCTGCTATATGCTTCTCCCAAGCCCAGGCGGACGCCAGGGTCTCATCTACGGTGCGTTCGGCTTTCCAGCCCAGTTCTTCATTGGCCAGGGAGGTCTCGGCCCATATCGCGGTGACATCGCCGGGACGGCGGTCCACAAAACGATAGTTGAGTTTGACGCCATTGACTTTCTCGAAGGAATTGACCAGTTCCGCCACGGAGACGGGACGGCCGGTACCGACGTTGAAAATCTCATAATCGGCTTTCATCTTGCCGTCCAGCATACGGGCGACGGCAGCAACATGGGCCTTGGCCAAATCGACCACATCAATATAGTCCCGCAGGCAGGTGCCGTCGGGCGTTGGATAGTCGTTGCCGAAGATGGACAGGCATTCGCGTTTTCCAATGGCCGTCTGGGTGATGAAAGGCACGAGGTTGTTGGGCACGCCGCGCGGCAATTCCCCGATGAGGGCGGAAGGATGGGCTCCGATGGGATTGAAATAACGCAGGGCGATGCCGTTGATGGCGCCCGTAGCACCCGCCTCGTGGGAAGCCTTGACCGTATCGCGCAAGATATCTTCGCAGATCTGCTTGGTGTTGCCATAAGGCGAAGTCGCCGGCAAACGGGGAGACTGCTCGGTTACGGGTAATTTTTCCGCTTCGCCATAGACGGTGGCGGAAGAAGAGAAGAGCACATTGCATCCTCCATGGGCCTGGGCAGTTTCCAGCACGTTGAGAAAAGAACCGAGGTTGTTTTTATAATACATGACGGGCTTGGCGACCGACTCGCCCACCGCCTTGAATGCGGCGAAATGAATCACGGCGTCAATCTTGAAACGGCTGAACAACTCTTCCACAGCCGCTTCATCACAAAAGTCCATTTTCACGAAAGGAATATCTTCCCTTCCCGTGATTTTTTTGACACCTTCAAAGCAGGTCATATCGCAGTTGGACATATTGTCCGCGACTACGACGTCATAACCGGCTTCGATCAATTCTACGGTCACGTGGCTACCGATATAGCCCGCGCCGCCCGATACCAAAACTGTCTTTTTCATTATTTTTCAATTTTATTGAACGCATTTGTTGCAAAGTTATTATTTTTGCACGAGAGTTCAAAAATATGAGGCAGAAAATCCTGTTTTTTATCGTTCTTTTTTTCGTGTGCGCCTCCGTTGTGCGCGCGGAGAACCCGTATCAACAAGAAATCGAAGCTATTTTGTCCGATCCGGCCCTGAGAGGAGCGTCTATCGGCATCTGCGCCGAGACCACCGATGGCCAGCGACTGGTAGATATACACTCCGACCGGCTGATGATCCCTTCATCCAACCTCAAACTGATTACCACAGGCGCCGCCCTGCACCACTTCGGCAAAGACTATCGTTTCAAGACGAAACTGGCCTACAGCGGAACCGTCAAGGACAGCACCCTCACCGGCAACGTGTACATCATCGGCGGAGCCGATCCGACGCTGGGTTCGGTGGACGCCATAGCAACAAAAGAAGAAGTGCTTTTTGAGAGCTGGGCGAAAGCGCTGTTGAAAGCAGGCATCCGTCACATTCGCGGTGAAATCATCGGCGACGGCAGTTACCTGGATGGGATGAAAGAATCTCCGCTCTGGCAGTATGACGACATCGGCACCTATTATGGCAGCGGGACCAGCGGCCTTCAGTGGCACGAAAACTATATTTCCATCAAAGTCAGTCCGGGCTATCAGGTGGGAGACTGCCTCAACATAGAATTCATCGGTCCCGACACCCCGTGGATTGACTACCACTTGCCTTGCCGCACCGGAGAAAGAGGCAGCGGAGACCAAGTGTATCTCTATACCCACGATGACAGCCGGACGGCTGTACTGACCGGTTGCTTCGCCCTCGGAAAACCTGTCAAGAACCTGAAAGTCAGCAATAAATTCCCCGAAAGGACCTGCGCCTTCCTCTTCAACAAATATCTTCAGAAACAGGGATTTTCGACCCGGGGCTACAATGCTTTCGACACTTTGTCCGACACCCTCGTCAGGCCGAAGAAGGTGCAGCCGCTCGTTGAGACGAACTCCCCTTCGCTCAAAGACATTATCCGCTCCTGCAATACAGAGAGCAACAATGTCTATGCGGAGACTCTTTTGCGCGTACTGGGCAAAGAAATGTGCGCAAGCGCCTGCTACGACTCCAGTCTGGTCGCGCTTGACAGCGTGCTTTTCACCCTCGGCATCAGCGGACGGGACAGCAGCGGTCGCAAGGTGGACGGCATCATCCGGGACGGCAGCGGCCTGGCCCGTCACAACCTGCTCAGTGCCGGCTATATGTGCCGTTTTTTACGGACAATGGCGGCTTCTCCCTGCTACAAAGACTACCTCACTACCATTCCGCAGCCGGGTTTGCACGGTACGGTCCAACCCTGCCTGCGCCTGCTCCCTTCCAGCGAACGCCGCCGGGTAAGAATGAAAAGCGGGTCGATGTCCGGCATCCGCTGCTACAGCGGATATATCACGCCGGCACACGGATCCGAAAAGGGCCGGACACTGGTGTTTTCACTCTTCATCAACAATACGACGGCAGACCAGTACCAACAACGGGCCATTACGGATAAAATCATAAGCGCCCTGCTACACAGCAAGGCGCCTGACATCTCGGAATAAATCCCGGATAGTTATTTCGCAAAAGCGATGCTGCGCGTTTCACGGATGACGGTGATTTTCACCTGACCGGGATAGACCATCTCATCCTGAATACGCTTGGCTATTTCGGTGGACAGTTCTTCAGCCTGCTGGTCGGTCACCTGTTCGGCAACGACAATCACACGCAACTCGCGCCCTGCCTGGATGGCATAGGATTTAGTCACGCCCGGGTAAGAGGCCGCCAGATTTTCCATCCCTTTCAAACGCTTGATATAGGATTCGATGACCTCACGGCGGGCACCCGGACGGGCACCGGAAATCGCGTCACCAACCAATACGATGGGAGCATAGATAGAAGTCATCTCCACTTCCTCGTGGTGGGCGCCGATGGAATTGCACACTTCCGGTTTTTCCTTGTACTGCTCGGCGAGTTTCATACCGAGCAAGGCATGGGGCAGGTCGGGGTCGTCTTCGGAGACCTTTCCGATATCATGGAGCAAACCGGCACGTTTGGCAATCTTGGGATTGAGGCCCAGTTCCGAAGCCATAATGGCGCAAATATTGGCTACTTCGCGGGAATGCTGCAAAAGGTTCTGGCCATAGGAAGAACGGTATTTCATTCGACCGATCAACTTCACCAATTCAATATGCAGGCCGTGGATGCCCAGATCAATGCAGGTACGCTTGCCCGTTTCCATAATCTCGTCTTCGAGCTGCTTGCTCACCTTAGCGACAACATCTTCGATGCGGGCGGGGTGGATACGGCCGTCCACGACCAACTGGTGCAGGGCCAGACGGGCCACTTCACGGCGGACAGGATCAAAAGCGGACAGCAAAATCGCATCCGGGGTGTCATCCACAACGATTTCCACGCCGGTAGCGGCTTCGAGCGCACGAATGTTGCGGCCTTCCCGACCGATGATGCGTCCCTTGACCTCGTCACTGTCGATATGGAAGACGGTCACCGCATTCTCGATGGCAGTCTCTGTTGCAGTACGCTGAATCGTGTTAATCACGATGCGTTTGGCCTCTTTACTGGCCGTCAGACGGGCTTCGTCAATCATTTCGTTGATGTAGGACTGGGCCTGGGTACGGGCTTCATCCTTCAGGCTCTCAACCAATTGGGTTTTGGCCTGCTCGGCGGTCATCCCGGCCAGGTTCTCCATCTGACGGATGGCTTCAGTCCGAAGGGTTTCGTATTCCTGGACGCGTTTGGCCAGGGCGTCTTCGCGGACCTTGAGACTTTCTTTCAGTTGGTCCGCTTCGTGATTTTTGCGTCCCAGTTCGGAAGCCTGCTGGTTCAAGGCGTTCTGCTTTTGGTGCATACGGTTCTCCGCTTCCGCTATCTGCCTGTTCTTTTCAGCGATATGTTGTTCGTGTTCGCTCTTCAGTTGAAGAAAACGCTCCTTGGCCTGAAAGATTTTTTCTTTTTTGATGTTTTCCGCTTCTTCACGAGCCGCCTTGAGAATGCTGTCTCCGCGTTTTTTCATGACGATACGGGCCAACACCAACGCGATTCCCGCTCCTATGATAAAACTTCCGGCGGAAAAAAGAATGATTTGGGTGATGTCCATATTATCTACCTCCTATATATTAAAAAAAACAATGTACTATCCTTTTTGTCAAAGCAGGAAGGGCACATTGTCCTCGTGATGATCAATAAAAAAGCCGTCCAACGTATTCGCCAGAAACCAGTCTGACAAGATTTGGGTTCCGGAAATGTTCAGCCCACCCGCTCAAAGACAGGCCCGGCTTCCCACTCCGAGTCGCTCTGTACTATATTAGTGTTGTTTCAGCCCGAATATAGTATGGACGGCTATTGATCAGTCTTTTCAAGATAATGGGCGAGTTGGGCTTGCAAAGACTCCAACTCCTTATTTATCAGGTCGATTTCCCTCTGACACCGAATCCTTACCTTGCACTCGTTAAAGGCGATAAAGATCAACAAGTCTTCGAGTTGTGCGTTGGTAAACTCCGTACGCCTTTGCTCGATGGTTTTGTCAATGACGGCGGCAGCTCTGCGATAAAGTTCCTCCTCGGCCTCATCCTGGGCCATAAGAGGAAAAGTCCTTCCCGCTACTTTTATGTTTGCTCTGTACGCCATTGACTAACTCATTAGACTCAAACATTTGTCGATTCGGCGAATCATCGCGTCAATCCGGGCCTTGAGCCGGGCGCTATCCTCGCCAGTCGCGGCAAATGCCGTTTTCAGGTTCAGATTGTCAATCGTCTGCTTCAATGCGCTTATCTCTTCCTTCGCATTGTCCACTTCCGTTTCCTTCTTCCGGAGAAGGTCCTCCAGCCGTGCATTTTCGGCCTTCAGCACTTCATAGCGCGAAATCAAATCTTCTATATTCTGTTTAATTTGTTCGAGCATACGGTTGAGTCAACAAAAGCAGGCAAATTTGACATGCAAATATAGCGAATTTATCTTTTGCAGCAAAATTTTTATAAGCCCGCATGCGGGTCAGCCCCGGGGTAATGCGTCAGCAGTCTCTGCAACACCTGCTCGGGCCTATCGTCCCCGAAAGGGCGCAGCCGACATTGTCGCAAAGCGAAAACATCCGTTCGCACTTCCTTTCGGGGAGCATTCTTCGGCCCGAGCATCAAAATTTGTGAATATATTTGCATTGCAACTAAATTGTAGTTACATTTGCGTGTGGGAACGAAAGAGAAACTCATAGAACGGATAAAGCAGAGGCCCGTGGACTTCACATTTGATGAAGCAAAACGGAGATTTGTAATATGAACACATTGAAATATAAGGGATATGTCGGTTCGGTCGCCTACAGCGAGGCGGACCAGGTATTTTTCGGCAAGATAGAAGGCATTGACGGGCTGGTCAACTATGAAGGGCAGTCTGTTGGAGAACTGACTGATGCCTTCAAGGAAGCGGTTGATGACTATCTCGTTTTCTGTGAGGAAAAAGGACTCAAACCCGAGAAGAGCTACACAGGAACATTCAATGTCCGCATTTCTCCCGAAACGCACCGGGGCATCGCCCGATTGGCCGCACAAGCCGGCATCAGCATCAATGCCTTCGTCAAGCAGACTTTAAGTGAGGCCGTATCACACAGGCCATTGGGAAGCGGAATGACAGATACTGAATTTTCTTCATCCATTTTATCAGAGCCCGATGCCTCCTACGGGCGAAAAAAGGAACTTACCCTCGATGTTCCCCCGGAAGACATTCCCCTCGCCCAAGAAATCGCCCGTCGGATGGGCTGGAAGTTATAGTCCTGACGATATAGGAAAGAGTATTTCTGCAATTACAATCCCAACGATAATCTGCTACTTCCTCCTTGTTTGGGTGATTATCTTCCGCAGAACCATCCTTCGCGAGTGGTAAGCGCCATTATCGACAGGCTTGACATCTCTGAAATCGAAGCCGGCTACAAGGGTGGCGGCACCAGCAGCTACAATCCCCGTATGCTTCTTAAGGTGATTGTCTATGCGTATCTGAACAATGTCTACTCGGGACGCCAGATGGAAAAGTTGTTG
>JAGCUV010000142.1 GCA_017962705.1 Bacteroidales bacterium | reverse complement strand
GGCGTAGAACTTGCCGACCATCTGCGGCAGTCCCCAGGTGCCCAGGGAGGTGAGCAGGACGACACCCAGCAGGTATAAGGGTTGCGGCCCGAGGAAGGAGACGAAGGCTCCGTTGAGTTCGGGGGCGGCTTCGGATAGGACTTGCGACAGGGTGGAGACGGCCGCGCTGAAACCGCCGTTGCCGCTGAGCACCGATGCGATGACGGCGCAGATGCCCACCAGCATGATCAATCCCTGGATGAAATCATTCACGGCGGTCGCCATATAGCCGCCTACCAGCACATAGATGCCGGTGAGCACGGCCATTCCCAGCACGCACCAGACATAGTCCACGCTGAAGGCCATGCTGAAGAGCCGGGACAGTCCGTTGTACAGCGATGCGGTATAGGGAATGAGGAAAATGAACACGATGACGGAGGCCGCCACCTTGAGCGCATCGCTGGAGAAACGCTTGCCGAAGAAGTCGGGCATCGTGGCACTCTGCAGGTGCTGCGTCATAATGCGGGTGCGGCGCCCCAGGATCCGCCAGGCCAGCAAGGAGCCGATAAGGGCGTTGCCAATCCCTATCCAGGTGGCGGAGAGCCCGTATTTCCAGCCGAATTGTCCGGCATATCCAACGAAAATAACCGCCGAGAAATAAGAAGTGCCGAAGGCGAAAGCGGTCAGCCAGGAGCCCACATTGCGGCTTCCCAGCACAAATCCCTGGACATCGGAGGCGCTCCTGCGACAATAGATGCCCACACCGATCATTACGGCGAAAAAGAGAATCAGAAGAACGATTTTGAGTATCATAGGTTATTTTTTATTGCAACGCTTATTCTTTGCAGCAGCGGACGGATTGACCAAAGGCTCTTGGGGAGGGGGAGAAAAATACGGAGGGCATTTCGTCATCTATACACGCACATACTGCGTTGGAGCCACTGGCGCTGCAAGACCACCATCCTGCATCTTCGCAGAAGAGATCAAAAATGCCGCTTGGCACAAAATATCCGGTAGCCGGGTACCAGATGGAGGCGGCATCCCCGAATTTCCCAGTAAAATTGACGCCATAATGATTCTCATCGAATGTAATGCTCTTACCCTTGTTTCCGATGGCCTTGAGCCAAATGGATTTATCCTCGTCTTTACCCTCTTCGTCGGGCACGCGCCAGCCGGGAGGGCAGGGGTCGTACATCGTCTTTTCAGTTTTCCACAAATTGTCATTGCTGGTATTAAGCCAGTCGCTCGTTGCTTTTATGAAAGTAGTGGGGTTTTGAATGGTATAATCAATGGTGCCATGGCTGGCATCAGATGCAACCGCGTCCGGCCAATAGCAGGTGGAGGCGGCTCGTTCTATTTCCTTGGTGCTGATATTTAACTCGCAGCCGCCCAAAATCGGGTCTTTCCGTCCCCACTGATAAAATAGTCCGTACGCTTCGATGTCGCCGGGCGTGGCGGAAGTGGCGCCCAGGTTGCGGTCCATCATCACCCCGGCTCCGTTGTAGTAGGTCTGCGCGCAGGCTTGGGCGTCATAGCCGCTGCAGAGCCAAATATGCCAGGACCAGAGAATGTGGTCGGATGCATCTTTGGCGGCAATCAGCGCGTTGCCGTTTTTCAAAATGGCGGGGGTGGAGAAGGTGATGATGTCCGGGTTTCCGGCCGTTAAACCGACCTTCGCTATCAAACTGTTGACGACGGGCTGGACATTTGTCCCAAATGACTCCCAGAGAACGACGACTGACGCAATGGTTCCGACCGATTCGTCGGAATTGCCTTTCACGGCTTTGAAACTGTAGTCGCCCGGAGTGGACACAATATAGCAATTGGCCGGGTTGTCCAATTGGGGGGATTCGGGAGCCGGGGTAGGGGTGGGCGCGGGCGCATCCGAACTTCCGTTGTCCTTTTTGCAGGAGAACGCAAGCAGGACGCAGAGCATCGCTAAGAAAAAAGAAACGCGTTTCATACTGAGCTTAAAGTGTTACAATAATTATAATGTAAAGGTACGAAATATTTTTTGAGATTGTTAATCTTCTCCCAAATTTTCAGCCGGATTTCCAAAATGTTTCCTTGCTTTTGGCAATGCACCACCGAAATGAGCAAGGGGTTGGCCGGTTTGGTCAACCCCTTACTCGTATCTATGTGACTAACGCTAGTTGGCGGGTTCCCATTTGCAGCGGACGGGGGAGACGATGGCGCCTTCCTTCTTGAGTTCGGCGAAGGCCTTGTCTACGTCCTTGCGGTCCAGACCGGTGATTTCAGCAATCTTGCCGGCGTTCACGGGAGCGCCGAATTCGCGCATGGCTTTGAGTACTTGCTCTTTCATAGTTTACATCATAGAGATTAAGAAGTTCTCGTAACCGAGTTTCTCGATGAGATAGAGGTACTGCGCTTCCCAGGCCATGTGGTCCTTTTCACCGTCAATCCATTTCTGGATGAGTTTCTGGGTGGGGTAGTCATCCGCGAAAGCGGCGGCCAGTTCGCTCAGCTTCTTAATGGCTTCGGGCTCGTAATCCGACTCGATCT
>JAGCUV010000141.1 GCA_017962705.1 Bacteroidales bacterium | reverse complement strand
TGCCCTGGGTGCTGGCGGCGATTGTCTATACCTACCGCACGGCCTTGGGCGAGTATGCCCGCACGCTGCAGTCCGCCGGGTCAGGCGCAGTGCCTGAAGACCCCATCCCCACGCTCAAGTCCATCCTGCCGCGCCTGGGTATCGCTTCCGTGCTTTTCGCCCTGGCGCTCAGTATGCAAATAAAGGCCAATCACGTGCAAATTTCCTATTATCTGGCCATCATTATTTTCATCTATGTCGTGGTTCTGTTGGTCGATATCTTGCGCAGGAAAGCTCCGGAACGCGGACAAGCCCTGCGCAACTACGCCGTCGCCTCGGCGCTGCTGCTTGTGATGGGCGGAGTGGGCATCGCGACCAATGCCAACAAACTGATTCCCACCTACAATTATACGCAGTACACGATGCGCGGCGGTTCGGAACTCAGTTCGGATTCCGACACCCACAATACCAAGGGCCTGGATTTGGAATACGCCACCCAGTGGTCCTACGGCATCGATGAAATGCCCAACCTGATGATTCCCAATTTCCGGGGCGGTATCTCCCAGGGGCTTTCCAAGGATAGCGAAACCTACAAATTGCTTCGTTCCGCCGGCCATCCCGAGTATGCGGCCTATTTCCAGGAATATTGGGGCCCGCAGCCTTTTACAGCGGGTCCGATGTACCTGGGTGCCATCTGCTGTTTCCTCTTTATGCTGGGACTTTTCCTCTTTAAGGGGAAAGAAAAATGGTGGCTGCTGGTGGCGACGCTCCTGGCCTCGCTGCTGGCCTGGGGCAATCATTTTATGGCCTTCACCCGTTTCTTCTTCGAATATGTCCCGATGTATTCCAAATTCCGTTCGGTGTCGATGGCCCTGACTGCTTTGCAAATCACCGTGCCCGTGCTGGCCTTCCTCGTGCTGGACAAGATTCTGAAAGGGGCGTACGCGAGAAAAGAGTTTTCGACCAAAGCCTGGATCGCTTTCGGACTGACCGGCGGGTTCTGCCTGCTTTGCTGGATTTTCCCTTCCCTCGCGGGTTCTTTCCTGACGGATGCGGAGGCAGGGCAGCCCGACGCCTTGCTGGATGCGTTGAGGGCCGACCGCGGCGCCCTGCTGGTGGCGGACGCCCGTCGTTCCTTCTTCTTTATTGCCATTACTTTCGCCCTTTTGTTGTGGGTGGTAATGTCCAAGGACGGCAAGAAAGACCTCGTCGACGGATTCTCACTCAAGGGCTACGGCACCCCGGCCATCGTTGCCCTTTCCGTGATTTCCCTTTTAATCCTGGCCGACCTGTTCAGCGCCGGCAAGCGCTATCTCTCCGATAAGGACTTTATGACCAAGAAGGCCTACAAAGGCCAGTTTGCCGAGCGGGATGCCGACAAATGGATTCATCAGGATACCGATCCGAGTTACCGCGTGCTGGACCTGAGCGTCAACACCTTCAACGATGCTTTCCAATGTTACCACCATAAATGTATCGGCGGCTACAGTCCGGTCAAACTCCAGCGCTATCAGGATTTGATCGACCGCTATATTTTCAAGGAAATTTCCCAGGCAGAGAAAGTTCTTTCCCAGGTGGCCACCCTATCGGAATTTGAGGAGCAAATGCCCGAAATGCCCATCGTCTCCATGCTGAACGGACGCTACATCATCGTGCAGAAGGATTTGCGTGCGGCCGTCAACGAACGGGCTTTCGGCAACGCCTGGCTCGTCCGCAATATCCGCGAGGCCGCGACACCCGACGAAGAGATCGAGTTGCTGGGTCAGGTGGATTTGCATCGTCAGGCCGTAGTCGGAAAGGATTATCTGCCGCAGTTCTCGCCGGACGGCTTTGCATCGGTGCAGCGCGATGAAACTCCCGGCTCCGACCGGGCATCCGACGAGGGCATTGTCCTGACCGGTTACGCCCCGAATGAATTGCACTATCAATTCCGTTCCCTCACCCCTTCTTTGGCCGTGTTCAGCGAGATTTTTCACCCCATCGGTTGGAAGGCCCGCATCCTTTACCATCCCGCCGGAGCGCAAACGGAAGCCGATGCACCGGACATTCCCGTTGCAGAAGAATTGCCGCTGCTGAGGGCCAACTGGATCCTTCGCGCGGCCAGTCTCCCCGCCGGCGAGGGTGAAATCGTTATGCGTTATGAACCCGAGGATTACGTCCTGGGTGCCAACATCTCCCGCGCCAGTTCCATCCTGCTCTATCTTCTGCTTTTGTGCTCCGCGTTTTTGGTCGTTCGCAGGCGTTAAAATTATTTGTTTTTTAAGCAGATAAATTCTATATTTGCAACAACAATAGTATCCCCCGATAGGATGAGGCAAGGGCTTTATCTCTGACAGGGGTTTTATTGTCTTGATGGATAATTAGTTATAAAACCTATGAAAAAAGTAAGAATCCTATTCTGGGTCATCTTCCTGCTGGCGGGCGCCTTGACGCTCCGCGCACAGGAGGCTGGAAATTGGACCGGTGTAGTGGTGGATGCCAACGGGGAACCCGTCATCGGGGCGGCCGTTATGATCAAGGGCAAGACCACCAGCGGTTCCATCACCGACATTGATGGTAAGTATGCCATCCAGGCCGCAGCAAGCGATGACCTTATCTTCAGTTGTCTGGGTTATCAGGCGGAGACTTTCAAGGCCGGCAGCGCCAGCGCACGCCGTGTTGTGCTCAAAGATGACGCGGTCGCCCTGGAAAGCGCCGTCGTCACGGCCCTCGGTATCAAGCGCGACGAGAAGTCCATCGGTTATTCCGCCACCAAGGTGGAAAGCGAGAGTTTCGGCAGCGTGGGTACGACGGGCAACTGGCTCAACGGTATTTCCGGGCAGGTGGCCGGTCTGAACATCGATCGCAGCAGCGGCCCCAACGGTTCCATGCGTGTAACGGTCCGTGGTGAGTCTTCCGCCGACCTGGAAAACAACACCGCCCTCTTTGTCGTGGACGGCGTTCCGATGTACAATACGGCGACCGCTTCCGACACCGGCGAGGGCAGTACCATCAACATCGACTATGGCAACGGCACCGCCGATATCGATCCGGAGAACATCGAGAGCGTGACTGTGCTGAAAGGTGCGGCCGCTACCGCGCTCTATGGTTCTGCGGCTTCCAACGGCGCCATCATCATAACGACCAAGTCCGCCGAGAACCAGGACGTGGTGTTCAAAGTAAGTTTCAAGACCAGTTTTGCCGCCGACGTGCTGCTTTCTTCTCCCGATTTGCAGTACGAATATGGTCAGGGCAGCAATCCGAATTACTATTATTATCTGTCTCCCGAGGATGCGGCGGACAGGGCTATGGTCCCTTCCGGCATCGACCCGGTCAAAACCTATGATTCGCAGGCGGGCTTGTTCTCTTGGGGCGCGAAGATGGACGGAACGCCTTACTATCAGTACTATGACCAGGCCCGGGGCATCGGCGGCCATATCGACGAGTACGGGGACTTCATTCGCGACGCCACGCCTTTCGTCAGTTATGGCGACTGGTTCAAGCGCTATTTCAAGACGGGGCTTACCTTCAACAATTCCATCACGCTCTCCGGAAAAATCAACAAGGACAACAGCATCCGTGTGAGCTATACCAACAATACGGCTTCCGGCATCGTCCCCAATACGCCCAGCAGCACCAACTTCCTGTCGGTCAAGACGACCAGCCAGTTGAGCAAATGGCTGCGGGTGGATACATCCGTCAATTACAAAGGTACCAAGCAGGACAATATCCCGGTTTCTTCCGGTTACGGTTCCACTTCCATCATGTATTCCCTGTGGTGCTATGCGCCCAATATCGACATGAGCTGGCCCGCCCAATACTGGAAAGATGAGGCGAACTTCCAGCAGGACACCGATCTGACTGGCGGCAAGAACAATGCGTACTTCCTCGCCTGGCAATGTATCAACAACCAGTTGCGCGACCGTGTCTATGGCAATGTAGCCTTCAAGGCGGACATCTGCAAGGGGCTCGATCTGACCGTTCGCGGTGGTCTGGATATCACCCACGATTTCCGCACCCAGCGCCAGGCGACTTCCACGCAGGCCAAGCCCTCCGGTTATTACAAGGAACAAGTCATCGACTCCAAGCAGTACAGCGGCGACTTCCTGCTCAAATACAACACCAAGTTCGCCGGCGACTTCGAGTTTACGGGCAACTTCGGCGGCAGCATCATCTATCGCAGTTACAGCAACCACAACCAGACGGCTACCGCATTGATGATTCCCGGCGTTTACTCGCTGGTCAATACCAGTTACGAGCCCAAGACCGGTAACTCCGCCTATGAGCGCCAGACCAACTCCTTGTACGGCATGCTCTCTTTCTCCTGGAAAAACGCCGTCTTCCTCGACGTGACCGGCCGCAACGATTGGTCCAGCACGCTGCCCGCCAAGAACCGTTCTTTCTTCTATCCTTCCGTTTCCGGCAGTGTCGCTCTCAACGACCTCTTCGAATTCGGACGTGAGAACGGCTTGCTCAACCTCTTGAAGATTCGCGCTTCGTGGGCCCAGGTCGGCAACGATACCGCTCCCTATCGTATCCAGAATTTTCTTTCGTATACCGGTTTCCCGGGCACGGCGGCTATTCCTACAACCAAGAGCAACTCCGACCTTCGTCCAGAAATCGTGTCGTCCTGGGAAGTGGGTGTCGAGTTGCGCATGTTCAAGAATCGCCTGTCCTTGGATGCCGCCTACTATGATTCGGTTACCAAGGATTTGATTTCCAAGATGCCGATTTCCTATGCCAACGGTGTGAGCCACATCTTTGTCAACGCCGGTTCCATCCGCAACCGGGGCGTGGAAGCCAGCCTGACCGGCACGGTCATCAAGACGCGCGACTGGCAGTGGAAACTCGGCGCCAACTTCACCCTCAACCGCAACACGGTGGTTTCCCTGGGCGAGGGCATCGACTCCTGGATTATCGCCCAGTATTCCACGCACGCCTATATGACCGCTTACGAAGGCGGCAGCATCACGTCGATGTATGGCAAGGGATTCGTCCGCGCCCCGCAGGGCTCTACGGCCATCGATGCCCAGGGCAATATGGTGGATGCTTCCGGCCTGCTTCTGCTCGACAACCAGAATCTGCCGCAGGTCGCGGAGAATCTGCAATACCTCGGCGATTGCGCGCCCGATTGGAAAGGCGGTTTCAATACGACCTTGAAATACAAGGGCGTGACCCTCTACATCGGCTTTGATGGCCAGGTGGGTGGCCATGCTTTCTCCTACACCAACTGGGTGATGAACTACCGGGGCAAAGGCATCGCTACGCTCGAAGGACGTGAAGGCGGTTTCGTGCCGGCCGGCGTCCGCAAGTTGGCGGACGGCAATATGGTGGTCAACACCACGGCCTTTACCCGCGACAATATCTCGTCCTGGTATGAGAATTACTACGACCAGACCAATGCGGAAGCGAATTTCGTGAGCACCCAGTTCCTCAAGTTGCGTGAGGTGCGCCTCGAATGGCAACTGCCCAAGAAATGGCTGACCAAGACCAAAGTGCTCAGCGGCGTGACCGTCAGCGCGTTTGGCAACAACCTTTGGTGCTGGAGCGATTTCCCGGCCTGGGATCCCGAAGGCATCACGATGCGCGGCAGCGCGGTGGTACCCGGCTTTGAACTGCTTCAAATGCCTACGACCGCCCAGTTCGGCGCCAGTTTGAGTTTAACATTCTAAAGGAGGAAAGAAGATGAAAAAGATTTTGATTTCCACCCTTGCAGCCCTTGCGATGACCCTGGCTTCCTGCGACCGTTTCGACAAGATGTCGGAAAATCCCTATGCGCTCAAAACCGCGCCGGCCCAGGAATATGTCCATCCCATTATGTTCAAGACGCAGTACAGCGCCGTCACGCTATTCCGCAACAATACCTGTTTGCTGATGCAATATGGCGTCAGCCGCAATTTTGAAGCCTCTTCCAAGGTGGTCAGCAACTACAATATCCCGGAAGGTGTCCTGGATGACGCGTGGACCGCTTATTATCTCCAGTATGGCAATGCAATGCAGATGTATGAGCAGGCCGTAAAGGAGAAATCAAAGGGCTTGCAGGCTGTCGCGCTTATCCTTCGTTCGATGTTGATGATGCAGATTACGGACACCTACGGGGACGTGCCTTTCTTCGATGCAGGCCGCCTGAACCTGAGTGAAGGCATCGGCCGGTACACGACGGCCTATGACAGCCAGAAAGACATCTACAAAGAGATTCTTGCGATGTTGTACGATGCCAACACCTTGCTGAGCGAGGAGACCGCAGTGGCTTTCAATCCGGTCTGCGACAAGACCTTCAATGGCAACTACGAGAAATGGCGCCGTTTCGGCAACTCTCTCTATGCCCGCGCTTTGCTGCGCGTCGGCATGAAGGTCATCGCGGATGATGGCGGTGTCATTGAATTTGATGACGACACCCGCAATTTCTCCGTTGCCGACCGCCTGGCCGATTTGTACACAAGTTTCAAGACAGGGACGGGCCAGTATCCGATGATGCGCAGCCGTGAAGACCGTCCGATGATTCACTTTGACAAGGAGAACGAGACCGAGCAGACCCCCTTCTTCGGCATTACCAAAGGTGTCTGGAACGGCACCGTTGTTTGCGACGCCCTGACGCGCCGGATGCTCGACGGGGTCGAAAAGATTTATGAACTGCCCGACGGGACGCGTCCTTGCGGCGACCAGTTGATTTATGTGTGCGACATCGGCGCTTCTGCCCATACGCCCGACCCCCGTTTTGGTTGCTGGTGGCGGAAAATCCAGGGCATGCCCACGCAGATGACCAGCGAGAACGTGCGGAATTTTTATGAGACCTATCTGTCCAAAGACGGCAACTTCAAGGGCGGCCCGATGATGCGGGGCGAGGCGGGCGAGCCGGATCCGATCGGGGGACACATTTACGACCTCAAGAATGCGGATTACTACCCGATGATGCAGTACTCCGAGTTGTGCTTCCTCTTTGCGGAAGCCGGCGCCCGGGGCTGGGTCGCTGAAATCTCCTCCCTCAGCAGTTACAAGGACCTATTTAAGCGAGGCATTGTCGAAAGTATTTTGGAATGGAATCCGTATGTGACGGAAATTTCGGCCGAGGTGACGGGTTATGTCAACTGGGTCTGCGACGAGGAACTGTTCAGTGGAGCGCCTTTCGGCGCGGCCAATGCGCTGGAAGCCATCCTGACGGAAAAATGGATTGCCAGTTTCTTCATCGGGACCGAGTCCTGGGCGGAATACCGCCGCACCGGCTTCCCCATCTTGAAGACCAACGGACCGGCCGCAGGCAACGATTACATCCTGCCCACGCGCATGCGTTATCCTTCGGATGAAGCCTACCGTAATGCTGTGACCTACCAGGAATGCCTGAACCGCTGGCTGGGCGGCACCAACAATATGCAGACCGATGTCTGGTGGGCCGACACGGCGGAAAGTAAAACCAATCGCGAGAAAGGGAGACAATAATTATGAAAAAGAACGTCATACTGATTACGATGGCGGCCGTTGCCTTGCTAGCGGCCTGTCAGAAAAAAGTACTCTCCGAGCGGGAAACGCTGGACAGCCGTACCCGTTCCACTTTGGAAGTGCAATATGCGCTGGGCGGCAATACGGTCCAGGAACTCAAACTTTCACACAGTTATGCGCTCTGCGAATTGGCCGTGACGGTCAATAACGATGGTTTGCGCTGGAAAGTCGAGTCGGACAGTCCTTGGTGCAAAGTCATTCCCGGCGACCATCAAGGCAGCGGCTCCGTTACCTTGGAACTGGCCGCCAACGAGAGTTTTGACGACCGTTCCGGCGCCACGCTGACTTTCGTGGCGGGGGATTTCCGGGGATTCACGATTCCGGTAAGCCAAAGCGGCGCCGCTTTTATCATCGGTCAGCCTTACTTTGTGGCGGATCTGGATGGGGGCGTTTACACGGTCGATGTGAAAACGTTGACCGAAAAGAAAGACTGGACCTATGAGTCGCTGGATGACTGGCTTTCCGCCGAATTCGTCAACGAAGGCGCTCCCGACCAGGGGATGGTGACCAAGCGCTTGTCCCTGACGGCGGCGGCCAACGGGAACGACTCCCGCTTGGGTACGGTGAAGTTGAGTTATGGCGGAGAAACGGACGAACTCACGCTGTGGCAGTTCGGTACGGATTTGTCCTATGACGCAGGCAAGATTTATTTCCCGTCCGACAGCCCGGCCCAACTCCAATTCCTGGCCCCGCGCAACGTCATCAAGGGCGCCAATCTTCCTGACTATGCCTCCCAAAATGTTGAGCAAGTCGCCCAGAACCGGGAGAAATGGACGATTTCTTTTGCGGATAATCTGAGCGATTGCGAAGAGCGGCGTGACATTGATGTCAGCATTACTCTCAGCAACAATACTTCTTCTGTCGTTCCTTTCCCGCAAGCGGTGCAGGACTATACGCCGGCTTATGGCTTGATGACGGCCAAAGGCGTGCAACTCTTTGCTCAGAAAGTGGCCGCCGGCGAGTCGACTTCCGATTGGGAAAAGGACGGTTGGGTAAAGATGCTCAACGATATAGATATGACCGGCGTCACCGGCTGGGCGGGCATCGGTACGGAAGCCCATCCATTCTCCGGTAAGTTTGATGGCAATGGCAAGTCCATCCTCAACCTCAAACAAAGCGCCAGCGGTTTCTTTAATGTCTGTGCCGGTGAAAGCGAAACCAACATGGCCGTTATCCAAAACCTTACGATGGGTAAATCCTGCTCCTTCGTTCACGCAGGGGCGTCCGACGAAAGTTTCGGCGGCATTGTCAACCACGCAGCCAAAGCCCGCGTAATGAATTGTTCCAACCTTGCCCCCATTACCTTCAATGGGTCCGGTTCCGGAAACGCCTTCATCGGCGGGATTGCGGGCTGGGGGATGGAATCCGTGACAATCCGAGGCTGTCATATGGAAGGCAAGATGACCGTGTCCTGTGAGGTCGCTTCCGCTCAGGTGGGTGGTATCGCCGGGTATGCTCTCGTCGTTCGCGACAGTGATTTTTCGGGCTCCATCGTTACCGAAGGTGCGACGTTGACCAGCCTGTATGTCGGCGGCATTACCAGTTGGTTGTCCGCGTTCAGTTCTGTTTCTAACAATGCATTTATGGGCAGTATCGAGGCCGGCAGCGCCAGTGTCGCTTCCCATTATCTGGGAGGCCTTTATGCAGCGGTGGCCGCTAACGTGACCCTGAACTTTGACAAGGCGAACGATATGTCGTCTGTCAGCGGTTCCATCAAGATTTCCAGTTTCAAGAGCAATAGCGAAACCAAACTCTATGCCGGCGGCTTTGTCGCCTATGCAGAAGGGGGGACTTCCCTTTCGTTCAAAGGATACGATGTGCTGACCTCATTTACGATGGACGAGACGACAACCAATGTGGCTCATGGTTGTTATATAGGCGGCGTTCTCGGCGGCTGTGATTTTACTACGCCCGTTACATCCTTGACCTTTGAGGAAATCACGACACAAGGTAACATTTCTATGAATTATAAGGATGGCATGAAGCACGGCGTGGTCCGGAATCTGTTCGGCGGTTTAGCCGGATTCATCCACGGGCAGGCCACTTTCCTGTCTTGTGTCAATAATGTGGCCGTAGGCGGCGTCATTGACGGCAGTGCGGATAATGATTGTGGAAAAACAACGAACAACTCCCACTTTATCAGCATGGGCGGCTTGGTCGGCTATGCAGAGGGCGGTGACTTGACCATTACCTCCTGCAAGAACAGAGGTGTCGTCACCAATTTGGGTTATGTCAATAATGTTGCTCCCGCCACCACGTTGGCCAGCAGTTATTCCCAAGGCCAATGCGCCGGTGGTATCATTGGAGGTTTTGACCTGCACGCAAGCCCGAAAGGCGGCAAGTTGACACTGTCTTCTTGTGAGAACAATGCCAAGGTCAGTTCTTTCCGTGGTATGATTGGCGGTATCGTAGGTTTCTGCCAGAACGTCAACCTGACATCCTGTAACAGCAAATCTGCGGTGGATGAAAGCAAGGGCAATGCATACTCGCAGGGGGGTATCGCCGGTATGGTCGTCAGCGGGTCGTTTGATGGATGTACGGCCAAGAGCGATCTGCGTGTAGGAAACGGCGGCAGCATTGACCTTGCCAGCGTCGGCGGCATCGTGGCCCGGATTTATGACGGTGGAACTGTCAGCATCAGCAACTGTTCTTACTATGGGACCGTCAATATCAACAAGGCCGCTTCTACTGCAGCCAAGCCCATCTATCAGGCGGGTCTTGTGGGATACAGTTCTGCCAATACGGCCGTTTCTAACAGCCGTTACGGCGGGCGTATCGCCGAGACGACGGTTACGGCCGACAATTATTTGAACTATGTGTTTGGCAACGGCTTGGGAACGCAGACCGATACGCGCCTGTGGGACGGAAATTAGAATAGAATAGCATATAAGTAGGATATGAAAAGGATTCTTTTGATAGGAATGTTGGCGTGCGCCTTGTTTGTTTCTTGCAAGAAAGAAAATGAGGGCGGTGGCGCATCCGGTGGCGGCGGCTATGTTCCGCCCAAGGAATGGACCGTGATGGGAACGGTGAAGGATACGGAAGGCCATCCGCTGGCAGGCATAGTTGTATCTGACGGCATCTCCTGCGTGCAGACGGATGCCAGTGGCGTTTACCAGTTGCCGGCCGACCTGTCCAAGAAAGACAAGGACGGGAATGACCGCTATGTGTTCGTTTCGACGCCTTCCGGCTATACGGCTTATACAAGCGCAGGGCAAGCCGTTTTCTGGGAGTGGCTCAGGAACCACAAGACCAAGAAGGGTAGCGACGGAAAATACCGGGGCGTCGATTTCACCTTGACAAAAATCGCCCAAGCGGACCAAGACCGTTTCACCATCTTGATTTTTGCGGACCCGCAGCCGAGAGCGAAAAATGCCGGAGCGGTTGAGAATTATGCCTTCCACTCGCTGGATATCTGCCAGGATATGTACGATGATATGAAGGAGTATGCGGCGACGCTGACGGGACGGCCCGTCTATGGCATCTGCCTGGGGGATATAGTTCATCAAAACACTTCCTTGCTGAGCAATTACCGCAACGGGATGGCGACTACGGGCATCACCCACTACAATGTCATCGGCAACCACGATCAGGGACACGCAAAAGGGATGACGGATGATACTTCCTGCCAAGCCTACGAGTCGTATATGGGGCCGGCCAACTATTCCTTCAATCTGGGCGGTCTGCATTTCCTGATGCTCGACAATATGATGGTCCAGGCCGGGGAGTACAGTGACGAATGCGCCACCGGCCTGACGGATGAGATCTGGCAGTTTGTCCAGAGCGACCTGGCCTTTGTCTCCCGTGACACCCCGCTGATGGTCTGCGCTCACTCCCCGATGTGCCGGAAGATGGATGGGCAGGACCGCAACGGAAGTCATCTGGCGGAGATGCGCGCCTTGTTTTCCCAGTACCCCAGGGCTTATGTCTGGGCCGGGCATACCCATTCTTCTTTCAACTATGTAGACAAGAGCAATCCCAAGATTGAGAGCCACACCCTCGGTCGCGTGACGGGCGCCTTGTGGACCAACGAGTACCTGAGCGAGAATGGAACCCCGCGCGGTTATGTGGTCTTTGACTACGACAAGAGCAAGGGCGCCGGCAAGGAAATCTCCTGGAAGTTCAAGCCTACTTTTATCCAGAAAGCCGAATATTCGGGAGTAAGCGGGACGTACAACTACGCCTATCGCGACTGGGACTATGACGCCTCCGGCAAGGCTGTTCTCCATGCGAACCGGGGCGGCGGCGCACTGACCGACAAGTACCAGATGCAGGTGTTTGCCCCCGGAACCTATGCAGCCAACGACAAGACAGTTTATGTCAACATCTTCCTTTGGGATGAATTGTGGGGGACGCCTATGTTCTATTTCAACGGTTCCAGCAGCGGGAGCACGATGACCAGGATGACCGCTTCCAATTTCCCGCAACTCCGCTATTCTTATTCCGATTGGGATATTTCGGCTGCCTATGCGGCGAAATATTCCTTCTTGAAGGAGAAGTGGTATGACGATGACGGGAAAGACCCCAGCAATAAAATGCGGAACTGCGCCTCTGTTTTTCGGTACAAAATCAATACGACGGAAGACCACGGTAACGGTGTCGTGAAAGTGAAGGACCGCTTCGGCGTAGAACATACTGCATCTCTCACTTGGTAAAATAATGAAAAGACTGATTATACTATGGGCCTGTCTGCTCGCGTGCGTGTGCGCGTGGGCGGGCGGGATTGGCAATGCCAAGGATTTCGAAGCTTTCATCAAGGCCTGCAACGACGGGGAATCCTTATCTCCCTTCAGCGAGGGCGACACCTTGGTTGTCCTGACGGCTGACATCGACCTCAGTAAAGTGAAAAAACTGGCGCAGGTCGAGGCTTTCGCCGGCCATTTCGACGGACGGGGATTCCGCATCAAGAACTGGAAAAATGCGACGGCCGGCCTTTTCAAGGTCGTGGGCGAAAATGCCGTGGTGAGCAACCTCGTCATCGACAAATCCTGCGCGATGAAGGTCAACCACAAGGGCGCGGCCGCCTGCGTCGGCTTTATCGCCGATGAGAACAACGGTACGCTTCTGGGCTGCGTCAACGAAGGCACCATCACCTTTAAGTGCGGCTATGTCGCGGCCCCGCTTTATGTGGGCGGCATTGCCGGCAGCAACCGCTTTGTCTTGCGCGACTGCCGCAATGTCGGCAAAATCTCGGCGGACGTCAGTTCGGGCGATTTTAAGGAGGAAAACGCCCTGAACCTCGGCGGCATCGCCGGCGGCGCGACGTCCAAGGCCATCCGGGGCAGCGTGGCGGTGAACTGTGAGAATACCGGTGAGATTTCCGCTATCGGCAACCTGGCCAACATCGTTGTCGGCGGCATTTATGGCAATAGCGCCCGGACCAAGATGAAGTATTGCGTCAACCGGGGCAAAGTCACCGTGGAGTTGCGCAAGAGCGAAGATGGAAAGCCCGGCATGATTCGGGAAGGCGGTATCGTCGGCCAGGCCAAGGCCGATATTCTCCGCTGCGACAACTTCGGAGCCATTACCGCACAGGGTGAAGCCGGCGGCGCCGTAGCGGGCATAGCGGGCGTTCCCCACGAAATCCTCGTCATCGCCGACTGCTTCAACTACGGCGAAGTCAAAGCCTTGGGCGAAGAGGCCTCCAACGCCGCCGGCATCGCGGGCTCCATCAGCCGGCCCGTCCATATCCGGGGCTGCGTCAACTTTGGCAAGATTTCCTTCGACGGCATTTCTTCCCGGGCCCGCAGCACCGCCGGCGGTATCGTGGGCAGTATGATGACGCCCAAGTCGCAGGATGCCGGCGCCTATGTGAGCCGCTGCATCAACCACGGCGAAATCTACGCCGGGTCCGGCGGCAACAAATACGACAAGACCAACCGCAACGCGATTCACGCGGGCGGAGTCGTCGCTTTCGCGGAAATCCGGGAAGGCCTGCGCGCATCCGTCAAGGACAATTTCAACGACGGCAAAGTGACCTGTGACGGCGGACGCAAGGGTTCTATCGCGGGAGCGGCCAACGGCGTGAGCGTCAGCGGCAGTCCCTGCGACGACTGGGCCCAAACGCTCAACCAGCCTGCCCAGGACGGTTCCAATGTGAGCGGTACCGTCAAGACCCTAGACGGGCAACCGCTGGAAGGCATTTGGGTGACTGACGGCATTCAGTATGTCAAGACGGCGGCGGACGGTTCCTTCCGGATGACTTCCGACCTGGCCAAGACCCGCTTCATCTATATGAGCATCCCCGCCGACGCCCGTCCCGTTTTGCGTGACGGCGTTCCGATGCACTACCGCCGCGTGCCCCGCTATGCCAAGGCCGTGCACGCCGACCTCGTCCTTGAAAAGGCGGCGCCCGTCAAAGACTATACCGTACTGATGATTGCCGACCCGCAGGTGAGGCCCTTTGGCTGGGACAACTCGATGGAGCGCTGGCACGATACGGTGGCTCCCGATGCGGAAGCCTTCCGCGCTTCCTGCTCCACCCCCGTATTCAGCATCAATCTGGGCGACCTCGTGTACAATGAGCCGTCCGCCTGGGAGGATTATCTGGATGCGGCCGCCAAGATCAACTGCCCGACTTTCAATGTCATCGGCAACCACGATTACGACCAGAACAACCTGTTTGACACCAATCTGGGCAATATCTATTTTGAAACCTATGTAGGGCCGGAGCATTATTCCTTCGATCTGGGCGACATTCATTATGTGGCCGTCAACGGCATTATGTATGGTCGCAAGACCCCGGCCGACAAGTATGGCTACGGCATTGACGATGCGACCCTCGCCTGGCTCAAGGCGGACCTTCAAAATGTCCCGAAGGACAAGGTGATTATGACCGCGTCCCACAACAACATCTTCAAGACCCCGAACACTTCTCCCCACGGCTCGCACAGCGTGTATAATCTCAACTACAAGGAGTATCTCGACCTGTTGTCTTCCTATCGCGAGGTGTATGCCTGGAACGGCCACTATCACAAGAATTTCTATTACAACTACGCCAACCACTTCGGAAAGGATACCCAGCACGGCGCCGCCAACATCCAGTGCATCAGCGTGGCCCGCGCTACCGGCGCCCTTCGTTTCAACGCGTACCTCGGCCCTTTCGGCGACCCCCAAGGCTATATGGTGATGAATGTCAAGGGAGACCGGGTCGATTGGTATTACAAGAGCGTCGGCCAGGGAAAAGACTACCAGATGCGCTCCTATTCTCCCGTCCGCACCGGTGACGGCACCGTCAAGGTCAACATCTGGAACTGGTCCGAGGGTTGGAGCGCGCCCGAGTGGTACGAAAACGGAGCCAAAGTGGCGGATATGGCGTTTACGCCCGGCACCGACCCCGATTATGTCGCCTTGTACGATGGTTTTAATAATGAACGCGACCGCAAGTCTTGTACGCCCGCGAATGACGCCCTTATTTTCTCGGTGACGCCGTCTGCCGGATGCACGGCCGGGGAGATTCGCGTAAAAGATATGTTCGGCAACGAATACAGCCAGAAAGTAGAATGGAATAACAATTAAATATCTTATTTTTAGAATGAACATGAACAAAAAATCCTCTTGCTCTATGGAGCGCAAAGCACGCTACGAGGCACCCAGAATGTCCGGCCCTTATGAGGTCCGGCGGTCTTTTATGACCGGAAGCAACACGGGAATGACCATCCCGGAGATTACAGAAGAAAATTTGGATTGGTAACTATGAAAACACGCATCATTTTCGAACTTGCAGCAATCGGATTGCTGGCAAGTTGCGCCAAGGAGCAGGTCGTTTCCAATGATTCTGTTCTCCCTGCCGCCCCGGTCGGCGTGACGACGCTGACGGTCGGCCTGGCCGAACCGCAGGCCGTCGAGCCCCAGCACACCAAGACCCATATGGATATTGTGTTGATGGATGGCAAGCACAAAGTATACTGGTCCAACGGCGACCAAATTGCCGTCAACGGCGTTTCTTCCGACCCTCTTTCCGAATTGCCGGAGTACAGCCAGACGGCGGAGTTCAATATCGAGGCCGTGCTTTCTACGCCTTATAACATTGTCTATCCTGCGAGCATTTATACGGATGCGACGCACGTCGCTTTGCCTGCGATTCAGGATTATCGCGCCGGCGGTTTCGCGGAAGGAATGTACCCGATGGCCGGTTATTCGGCAGGTGGCCAAGGCATCACGCTGGGTTACCTCGGCGCGCTGGTGAAGATTTCCGTCCTGCGCGCTTCGGCTGCCGCGGATGAGGACAACCTCATCGCCGTGCGCTTCAAAGGCCGTAACGGCGAGCAGGTGTCCGGCGCTTTCACGATTGATTATGAGAATGTCGCGCTGACGGCCACCTCTTCGGCTGCCGCCGACAAGGAAGTCCGGGTCATCAAGACGATGGAGACTTCGACGGCGAGCGCCTGCGTCTATTATGTCGTCGTGCCGGCCGGGACGTACAGCAACGGTTTCGATATCATTGTCCAAGACGTTAACGGCCACATCATGACCCAGTCTAAGACCGAGTCGACGACGCTTGTGGCCGGACATCTGTATGCGATGCCCGAGTTCGCGTTCGTGCCCACCGCCACCGAACTTGGCGTCGAGATTTCCAACGCCTCCCAGTTGGTGGCCTTTTCGCAGGACTACAAAAATGGAGTTTATGATAGTTTGGGCGATGCCCTTGTCGTCAGTTTGACGGATGACATCGTTTTTGACGCCGCTACCTCGGCGGCCTTCAACGCCACGGGCGGCATCGGCGACCCGGGAACCGGTGAAGATACCCACTATTTTCACGGGGTGTTCGATGGAAATAATCATTCCATCAGTCATTTCGATGCCACTGTTCCTCTTTTCGCCTATACCGGAAGCGCAGGACAAATTAAAAATGTCAACTTGGATAATACTTGTTCCTTGACGATTCCTGCGGCCGCGACGGATGTTTATCATGCCGCTATCGTAGGGCGGCACAAAGGATCGATGAGCGGGTGTTCCAGCGCCGTGTCAATGAATATTCAGAATATTGAAAGCATCAATACGGCTTCCCAGTATTATGGTTTGCTGGTTGGTCGAGTGTTTGGAGGAAGCGTCAGTGGCTGTTCCGCCACGGGTGATATCGTTTGTGCCCAGACGGGTGCATCTCTATCCGTGGCGAATGCTGCCTATATAGGAGGCATCTCCGCTTATATGGATGGAACAGGAAGCAGTATCAGTTCGTCTGACTTTACGGGAAGTATTACTATTTCTGACGGTTCTTCCGATTATACCGGAATTGTTTCTTCTGTCAATGCTCTGTATTTTTATGTGGGTGGAATCGTCGGTTATGCTAGCGGGACAGGTTCTATCGCCTATTGCAATGATTCCGCTCCTTCCGGGACTCCTGGAAGCATCGATGTCCGCGGTACTTTTGTGCCCGGCGTCGGAGGTGTCGCAGGATGGGTGGAATCGACTTCCTGCGCCGTGAACCATTGCAACAATTACATGTCGCTCTCCTTCAAGTCCTCCGGGGCCCGCACCGCCACGACGCCTTGCCGCGTCGGCGGTATCGCCGGGCGTTCAAAGGGGGATGTTTCTTCCTGTGATAACAACGGCGCGATATCTACCATATGCAATTCCACGTCTATTTATCTGGGTGGTATTGCCGGCGACGGGGTTAATTTTTACCATTGTAACAACAATGCAGGCGGGGCTATTTCGCGTACGAATCAGTTGGAGGCGACTTCTGCCCAAACCAACCGGTATCACTATCTGGGCGGAATCGTTGGTGCCAATGTTGCTGCCGCTGAAATTGAGGACTGTCATAATTATGCCAAGATTCTCAACAACACGCCCGGTGTCGCGACGAATGCGATGATTGATATGGGCGGCATTATCGGCTATGCGGGAGCGTCGGATGCAACGGATGTCATTCCTGTAATTGTATCTTCTTGCAGCAACGAGGGCGAGGTGGTTCTTGATAACGATGTAACGACCGCCGTCGCTTTCGCCCGTACTTCGTTGGGCGGCGTTGTCGGCTATCTTGATACCAAAGGCGCCGGTACGCAAGTTGTTTCCAGCAGCAACGCAGGAAAAATCTGGTGCAACAACAATGCTTCTGGCAGTTACGGCCCTATGTGTATCGGCGGAACGGTTGGCAAAACAGCCGCCGTCAGTTCCATCGAGAATTGTTCCAACAGCGGGGCCATCCTATGCAGCAATGTGGGCGCTAGCGCCAAAACGACGGTTGATTTGGGAGGCATTGTCGGCTGGGCAAGCGCGACGATTTCCATCACAGGAACCCAACCCGCAGGTACGCAGCAGTATACCCAAAATTCGGGAACCATTGATGTCAGCGATGGCGGAAGTACGGCTTACGCACGCACCAGTCTGGGGGGTATCATTGGTTTTGGAAACGGTGCGAACAGCACGGTCAGTTATTGTAAGAATTCTGCTCAGATTCATTGTACTTATTCTACCAACAAAAAAGATGGACGTGTGTCCTACATTGGCGGTATTATCGGAGTGATGGCTGGTCTGACCTATAATTCCGATGGAACGCCCAAATCGTTTGGAGCCCTTGATGGGCCGGAAATTGGTCATTGCAATAATACCGGAGCGGTCTGGACGCAGAATTACAACAATTCCGCAGGAAATAAGACGGGTGCTTTTGCGGGTGGCATTGTGGGGGCGATTGCCGGCAACACCGGCGATAACAACGCTTCTATCCACGACTGCACATCCTCCAAGGGCAATTTGACCATTTACAGGGGGAATGGAGGTGGTATTGCCGCTTATGCCGCATACGCAGTTCTCAGTCAAAATACGGCATCCCAAACGCTTACAGGCAACAATAATGCGACCGACGCAGCGGGCATTTTGGGGTCGGCAGTCAATGGTACTTCTATTTCGGATTGTACTTTTACCGGTTCGGTAGGGGCGGTTATGAATGTTGCCGGAATCTGCTATTCGTTGGACGGAACATCTTCCATCAGCGGGTGCAAGGTGAACGGGGCTACGATTACAAAAGGAACCAATGCCGCCGCAACGGATCCTGCGGTTCTCGTATATACTGCGGCCAGCGGATCTACGATTGCGGATTGTGGCGTGAAAGGAAAGTTGGAGGGCGCTGCCATCACGCTTGATTCCAGAATGGTTACTAGTAACAGCGGGACGATTTCGGGTACTTATCTGATTGAATAGTCTGAGAGGACAATTTTGTAGAAATGAAAAAATCTTTTCTGACGGTTTTCGCGGCGCTGGCGCTACTGGCCGCTTGCGGCAAGGAGCCCCTGGAGGGCGATTCTTCTGAGCAGATTCAGGGGGATGCCCCGACCAGTCTGACGGTCCGGCTGGACGCCGGAACGCAGACGGTTCCTGTGACGCAGATGGCCCCCGGGACGCAGTCTGACTCCGGACTCCGGACGCATATGGATGCCGAGTCTGTCGGCAACATACGCAAACTGTACTGGTCCGCCGGCGATCGGATTGCCGTCAACGGACTTGTGTCCCAACCCTTGCCGGAAGACCTGCCGGAAAAGACGCAAACCATCGCTTTCACCTTTGCGGAGCCGCTTTCCAGCCCGTACAAGATGCTGTATCCGGCATCCGTTTACGAAGATGGGACGCATATCTCCCTCCCGGCCGTTCAGGATTACAGGACGGGGGGCTTTGCCGAAGGGAGCTTCCCGATGGCCGGCTATGGCGTCGATGAAGCCAACCTTTCCATCCACCACCTCTGCGCCATCCTGAAGATTCAAGTGGCGCGCGCGACAGTCGAGCCCGACACGGATCCGATTGTTTCCGTCCGTTTCAAGGGGCGCGGCGGGGAGCAGGTCTGCGGCCGTTTCGAGCTGGATTATCAAAATGCCGCGCTTACGGGCGTTTCGGATGCTCCCAAGGACAAGGAACTGCGCGTGGCGCAGCCGCTTTCCACCGAAACGGCGGCCGTCTATTATCTCGTGGTTCCCGCCGGCGCGTATGCCAGCGGCTACGATGTCACCGTGGTGGATGCCAACGGCCATTATATGGTCAAGAGCAAGACCGAGGCGGTGAACCTTGAGGCCGGACATCTATATGCGATGAGCGAATTTGCCTTCGTTCCCACCGGTACGGAGATGGATGTCGTCATCTCCAACGCCGGGGAGTTCGTGGATTTCGCGGCGGCCTGCAACCGGGGGGATTACAGCGGAAAATCGCTGGTCGCCACCCTCTCCGATGACATAAGCTTCGACGAGGTCTCTTCGACGGCTTTCAACGCCACCGGCGGCATCAATGGTTTTGCCGGCCTGTTGGACGGAGCGGGACACAGCATCAGCGGCTTGCAGGCGACCGTCCCGCTTTTCCAGACGGTTGAGGGGCAGGGAGTCATCCGGGACCTGAACCTGTCCGATGACTGCTCGTTTGTTTTTACCCACGCCAATACGGCCCAGGGGCGTTTCGGCGCTGTCGTGGGCTTCCACAGAGGCGCGCTGGAACGTGTCAGTTCCGCCGCTTCCGTCTCGCTGGCCCCTGTCTCCGGCATTACCCAGCAGACCCTGCTGGGCGGTCTGGTCGGACGCGCGACCACGGGGACGGTGAAAGATTGCTCCTGCAGCGGTCTGGTTTCCACCCCTTCCGGCTTTGCCGCCAATCAATTGCTCCTGGTCGGCGGTCTGGTGGGCGGTTTTACCAATACGGGAAGCATTTCCGGCTCGACTTTCAGCGGAGCCATCAGCAACGAGGCGCAGATTAGCTCTACTTCCAAGGAAACCCCCTACACCGATATCGGCGGCGTGGTGGGCTATAACAATGGCGGCAGCATCACTTCCTGCCGGGCCCTCGCCAGCAACGAAGCGGTCTCCGGTACGTCCGGCTCGGGCATCATCGTCCACAAGAGTACGGTGGCCTATTATTCCGCTGTCGGCGGTATCGTGGGAGAGAACCTCAGCGGAACGGTGTCCGGCTGTACCAATGACGCCAGCGTCCTGGTCACGGTCGTCAGGGCTTCCGACTCGGATACGGACGCCCAGGCCCGCTATCTCAAAACGGGCGGCATCGTTGGCAAGAACAAAGCGGACGGGACCGTCACGGCCTGCACCAACAACGGTTCGGTCACGCATTATTCCAATACGCGCTTGCAGTCCGCCGGCGGCATCGTGGGGCTGAACCTCGGTGCGGTGGACGGTCATTGCGTCAATACGGCGGCTATCGGTTTCGGCACGGCCGGCGTGGATCCCATCTATGGGGCGAGGTATCCCTATATAGGCGGCATCATCGGGGAGAATCTTTCTTCTTCGGTCTCCGATGTCCACAACCAGGGAACAGTCACGCTGAGCCGGCTGGAGATGGGAACGACGGGATTCGGCGTTTGTTTGGGCGGCGTCATCGGTTGGAACAGCGGGGTGTTGGACGGCGGCGCTTCAAAGGCGATTTCCAATGAGGGAACAGTTCTTTTCAATACCAATAGCAATCGCGTGCCTGACGACGGTTATCGCTTGGGCGGTATCGTCGGGCACTCGGAGGGTTCCGTCAAGAATACACGCAACGCAGGGTATGTCCATTTCCAGTGGTCTAACACCGCCCGCGTCGCCCAGAATGTCCGTCTGGGCGGCATAGTAGGACAGATGGCGGGTAACGGGGAAATCTCCGGCTGCGTCAACGAGGGAGGTGAAAACAAGGAGGGAGAAGTCTTTCTGGATATCGATGCTACAACTGTTGCCCATACGGACAACTGCTTCGGTGGCATCCTGGGCTATGCGACCAGCAATGTCTCCCTTTCCGGCTGCTCCAACAGCGGCACTGTCCACGGCGGCAATACCACCAAGGTCAATTCGACTTCGTGTTTTGCCGGCGGCATCGTAGCCTATCTGGCCGGGGCTTCCGGCATTGCAAATTGCTCCAACGCGGGGACGGTGACCAACCAGCAGTTTACCAACACGGTGAGCAGCACCGTCGCGGCCTATACCGGCGGTATCGCTGGCTATGTCAAGGCCTTGCCCATCGCCCGGATTCCCATCACGGACTGCGAGGTGACCACGGACAACCTGGTGGTGAGCCGCGGCTTCAGCGGCGGCATCGTAGGATATGCCGAGTTTGCAGATATCGCCGGCTGCCGTTCTTGGGCCAACGCCAACGGCTCCACGGCCTGGTATATCGGCGGCATCGCCGGATGGGTGTCGGACTGTACGGTCAATAACTGCCATATGTACGGTACGACCCTCGTCTCACGCCAGATGGTTCAGGGTGGCGGCATTGTTGCCAAATTGGACAGCGGCAGTTCCCTTTCCAACTGTTCCAGCGCGGTCAATGTCATCCGGGCTGTCCTGACGGATACCAATACGCCGAACTTTACCCAGGGCGGCGCCATAGCAGGCTCTTCCGTGACAGGTAGCTATATCAGCAGTTGTACCTATCCCGCCAGCGGGACCATCGAGCACGGCAACAAGAATGGAACCACAACGGATGCCTGGCAGATTTGCGGCGACGCGAATTTTACACCCGGAACGCCTTCCGTGAGCAAGACCAAGGTCAGCATCATCGGCGATTCCATTTCTACCTTCGAAGGTTATATCGTCAGCGGCTACCGCAAGTATTATCCGGCGGCCGGCGTAGAGACCGTGGACCAGACCTATTGGTACAAGTTCATTTACGAGTATATGACGAATGCCGAGCTATGCAAGAATCTTGCGTGGAGCGGTTCGCTGGTCCATCGCATCACGGATTCCGCCTACTCGGGTACGCACTGGTATAACCGTTATTTCTACGCCCGTGCGGCAGCAGACGGTTTCGGCGATGCGGACGTGCTCATTGTCAATGGCGGCACCAACGACTATGGCTATCAGGGGAGCACCGTCAAGCCCGAGTCCTCCAGCAGCCTCGCTCCGGGATACAAGATTACTGGCGACTCCGTTCCCACGGACAGCGAGTTTGCCGGCTGGTTTGCTTCGGCTGATGCTGCGACGACCGCTTCCCAGGTGGCGGCCTTGCCGGATGACAGTTTTATCCTGGCCTACATCAAACTTCTGCAACTGGCCAGAGTCACCTGTCGCAGCGGCCTGAAAATCATCGTGTGCATCGGGGATGGCGTGAATGCCACCTGCGAGCAGTCCATCCTCAAGATAGCCGCCCATTATGGTGCGGCCGTTGTGGACTTCTTTGCGCTCAACGGCAACTACAAAACCCCTTTGGACCCGTCTTACAACCCGATCCCCAAAGGCAGCGGTGTCCATCCGAATGCGGCGGGGATGGCCTTTATGGCCGAGTATATGTGGTCCCAGACCGAAGACTTTCTGAAAAACTGACACTCATCAGTCATTAAACTTCCCGGCAGGTAAGAATTCTTCCTTTCCCGCCGGGTTTTTTCCATGTTACTTTGCGTATGATGACGCGAAGTTTTCTCATATCGGCGCTGGTGACGCAGATCCTGTTCTCGGGGCTGACGGCTGCGCTCTTTTTCCCGGGGCGGGCGCAGGAGGCGATGACTGGCGGAGAAGTCGGGGCGCAAGACCTATTGGTGGTGTTCTGGAATGTGGAAAACCTGTTTGACTGCGACGGGGAGAACGGAGGAGAAGAATGGTCGCCTGCCGGAGAAAAACATTGGACGCCGGGACGGCTGCGCGCCAAATGCAACGCCATCGGAAAGACCTTGCTTTGGATAGGGGAACAGGAGGGGAGGCTGCCGGATATCGTGGGCTTGGCCGAGGTGGAAAACGCGGAGGTTCTGCGCCGGCTGGTCTATTCCGCGCCCTTGCGAAAGGCGGGCTACCACTATGTACATTTTGACTCACCGGACCCTCGCGGCATCGATGTGGCGCTGCTGTACAGGAAGGACGTGCTACCTCGTCCTATCGCCGACGTCCTGCCTATCCCGGGTTTCCGAACCCGCGATATGCTTCAATGCCGCTTCCCGCTGTCCGACCCAAAGCCCGACAACGCCTGTTCTGCTGCCTGTCAGCCCGTCGACTCCCTGACCGTCATTGTCGTCCATCATCCTTCCAAACTCGGCGGTCCGGCCCGGTCTCAACCCCGCCGCCAGGTTGCCATGTCCGTCCTTCGAGATGCGTGCCGGAAATCGCAGATTGTTGTTACCGGCGACTTTAACGACACGCCAGACGGAGAGGCCTTCCGAATGCTGGACTCCTGCCTTGTGTGCCTGTCGCGGACCCTCTACCAACGCGGCGAAGGATCGCTCAAATACGACGGAAAATGGGAGTTGATCGACCAGTTCTGGGTCTCGCCCGATTTGGCGGGAGAGACGGCCGCCGACTCGAGCGACAGCACGGCACGAAGAAACGGCTCGGAAGACGGCACGCCCCGCTGGCGATGCGAAACGACCGTCATCTACGCCCCCTTCCTATTAACCCGCGACAGCGCCCACGCCGGGGAGAAGCCCCTGCGCACTTATTCCGGCCCCCGCTACCTGGGCGGCGTCAGCGACCACCTTCCGATAGTGCTGCGGTTGAGCAAAAAGGATTCGCCGGGTGAAACGGACTATTCGTCCAGGGAGTGAATGGCCAGGCCGGAGCGGAGTTTGGGCTCGAACCAGGTGGTCTTCGGAGGCATGATGTTGCCGGTGTCCGCAATGCGGATGAGTTGGTCCATGGAAACGGGATAAAGCGCGAAAGCGACTTTCATCTCTCCGCTGTCCACCCGGCGGGACAGTTCGCCCAAGCCCCGGATGCCGCCCACGAAATCGATGCGTTTGTCCGTGCGCAAATCTTTGATGCCCAATAATTTGTCCAACACCAGATGGGAGAGGATGGTCACATCCAGCACGCCGATGGGGTCTTCGTCGTCGTAACGGCCTTCCCGGGCGGTGAGGCTGTACCATTTGCCGCCGAGATACATCGAGAAATTGTGCAAATCGGCCGGCTCGTAGGGCTTCGCGGCGCGTCCGTACATCGGTTCGGAGACGAGCGTCACTTTGAAATCTTCTTCCAAGGCCCGGAGGAAGGTCCTTTCATCCATTCCGTTCAAATCCTTGACAACCCGGTTGTAGTCCAGGATGGCCAGGTGGCTCTGCGGAAAGCAGACCGCCATAAACCAGTTGTATTCTTCCTGACCGGTATGATGAGGATTGGCCGCCCGCTTTTCCGCTCCCACACGGGCGGCTGCCGCCGTGCGGTGATGACCGTCCGCCACATAGAAGGCGTCCACCTGGGTGTTGAACAGACGGGTGATGCGGGCGATGGTGTCGTCATCGTGGATGACCCAGAAGGTATGGACAAATTTATTCTCGTCGGTAAAGCGGTATTCGGGTTCTCCCGCTATCGTCGCGCTGATGATGCCGCCCAATTCCGCATGGTCCTTATAGGCGAAAAAGACCGGTTCTATATTGGCATTCTGGATGCGGACGTGCACCATCCGGTCGTCTTCCTTGTCCTTGCGCGTGAGCTCGTGCTTCTTGATAATGCCTTCAGCATAATCGTCGGTGTGGGCACAGAGCACGAAACCGTATTGCGTACGCATCCCCATCGTCTGGGCATAGACATAGTAGCAGGGTTTTTCGTCCTGAACCAGCCAGCCGCGCGATTTCCACAGTTTGAAATTCTCGACGGCCTTGTCGTAAACAGGTTGGGAATGCTCATCGGCGATGGGCTCGAAATCAATTTCCGGACGGGTAATGTGCAACAAACTCTTTTCACCGGCCATCTGACGGGCCTCTTCGGAATTCATCACATCGTAAGGGGGAGCCGCCACTTCGGTCACCAGATCTTTCGGGGGGCGGATCGCCGCAAACGCTTTTACTCGTACCATAGTTTTTATCACGCTAAGTTTTGAAACGCGAAGTTATCAAAAAGTCACCAATAATCAAACAAAAAGTTGTACCTTTGTTAGGTTCGTTTTGATAAACACTTATGACATTCGCTATGATTATCCAGCTGCTGATTGTTCTGGCAGCATTGTACGTGGGTTCCAGATACGGCTCCCTCGCGCTCGGCGCCATCTCCGGCATCGGACTGGCCATTCTGGTATTCGGTTTCGGGCTCAAGCCCGGCACGCCTCCCACCGATGTGATTTACATCATTATCGCGGCCGTCACCTGCGCGGGTACGCTGCAGGCGTCGGGCGGTATGGACTGGATGATACAGGTGGCGGAGAAGATGCTACGCAAGCATCCGGACAACATCACCTTTCTGGGACCCCTCGTGACTTTCTTTCTCACCGTGCTGGTAGGTACGGGACACGTGGTCTATACGATTATGCCCATCATCTGCGACATTGCCCTCAAGAAGAACATCCGTCCGGAAAGACCCTGCGCCGTCGCCTCCATCGCCTCGCAGGTGGGCATTACCTGTTCGCCCATTGCGGCGGCGGTAGTCGCCTTTGTGACCATCTCCAATGCCAACGGATTCAATGTGACCATCCCGCAGGTGCTGATGGTGACCATCCCTTCCTGCGTCTGCGGTCTGATGTGTGCGTCAGCGTTCTCTTACCGCCGTGGTCTCAACCTGGACAAAGACCCCAAGTTCCTCGCCCGCAAAGCCGACCCTGACGCCTATCATTTTATGTATGGCAGCACGGCAACGACGATGGACAAGGAGATTACCACTACCGCCAAGGCATCCGTATTTATCTTCCTCGGTTCGCTGCTCATCATCGTTGGCTTCGCTTTCTGCCAGCTTTTCCATACCGCGGATGGAGAGACGGTCGCCAAGGCCATCGGGCTTCCGAAGATGAACATCTGCATCCAGATTATTATGTTGATGGCGGCCGCCTGCAACATCATGTTCTGCAAGGCGGCTCCCCGCCAGGCCGTAATGGGCGCTGTCTGGCAGTCGGGTATGATTGCGGTCATCGCCATCTATGGCATCGCCTGGCTGGCGGACACCTATTTCGGCAACTATATGGACGAGATGAAAGCGATGCTGACCGGGCTCGTATCGGCCTATCCCTGGGCCATCGCGTTTGTGTTCTTCCTGGTGTCGGTGCTGGTCAATTCGCAGGGCGCCGTAGTGGTGGCGATGCTGCCCCTGGCCTTCGAACTGGGTATCGCGGGTCCCGTGCTGCTGGGCGTGCTGCCGAGCGTCTATGGCTACTTTTTCATTCCCAACTACCCATCCGACATTGCGACGGTTAACTTTGACCGTTCCCGTACGACGGTTATCGGCAAGTATCTGCTCAATCACAGCTTTATGATACCGGGACTCATCTGCGTGACGGTATCCACTCTCATCGGATACTGCATCACCAACGTCTTCTTCGCCGGCTACTTCGCCGGGATTTAGAGCCCGGCTCTGGTGCTGAAGGAAAAATTCTTACCTGCCGGGAAAATTGTGTATCTTTGCAGGCCTTATTAGAAGCAGAGATTATGTCACTCAAATGCGGAATTGTGGGATTGCCCAATGTGGGAAAATCCACCCTGTTCAACTGTATCAGCTCCGGGAAGGCCCAGAGCGCCAATTTCCCGTTTTGCACCATTGACCCGAACGTGGGCTCGACCGTCGTGCCGGATGCCCGCCTGCAGGTGCTGGCGGATATCTGCAAGCCCCAGCGCGTGATCCCCGCCACGGTGGAAATCGTGGACATCGCCGGACTGGTCAAGGGCGCAAGCAAGGGGGAGGGGCTGGGCAACCAGTTCCTGGCCAATATCCGGGAAACGGACGCCATCCTGCACGTGCTCCGCTGCTTCGACGACGACAACATCGTCCATGTGGACGGCTCGGTGGATCCGGTCCGCGACAAGGAGGTGATTGATATGGAACTCCAGCTCAAGGACTTGGAGACGGTGGAAAACCGCCTGGCCAAATCGGTCAAACAGGCACAGGGCGGGGACAAGACGGCCAAGAAACTGGTGGAGCTGCTGGGCCGCTACAAAGAAGCGCTCTCGCAAGGCAAAAACGCCCGCAGCGTAGCCCTCGAAAACGAGGAGCAGGAGCAACTCGCCCGTGACCTTTTCCTGCTGACCAACAAGCCGGTCCTGTATGTCTGCAATGTGGATGAGGCCTCTGCGGCAACGGGCAATGCCTATGTTGAGGCCGTCCGCAAAGCCGTGGAAGGGGAGGATGCCGGGATTCTGGTGATTGCCGCCCAGGTAGAGTCGGACATCGCCGAACTGGATTCCGAAGAGGAAAGGCAAATGTTCCTGGAAGACATCGGTTTGAAGGAATCGGGTGTGGAAAGGCTGATTCAGGGCGCATACAGCCTGCTGGGCCTGCGTACCTTCTTTACAGCCGGGGCGGACGAATGCCGCGCCTGGACCATCCGCGTGGGAGACAAAGCCCCCAAAGCGGCCGGCGTCATCCACAGCGATTTTGAAAAAGGCTTTATCCGTGCGGAGGTCATCAAATATGAAGATTTCATCACGCTCAAGTCGGAGTCGGCCTGCCGTGCCGCCGGCAAACTGGGCGTGGAAGGAAAGGAATACGTGGTGCAGGACGGCGACATCATGCATTTCCTTTTCAACGTGTAGCACCTATGTCCGTCGTCAAACAGGCCCTCGCCCGTTGCAGCCGTTGCAGGCACGAGCACGAGATTACCATTTATAAAAGCATCAACACGGCGGAAGACGCCGATATGGAGACCCGCGTGCTGAACGGTTCCCTGTTTATGTGGACCTGTCCGGACTGCGGCTGCAAGAATCTGGTGAGTTACGAGTGCCTGTACCACGATCCGGCCCGAAAACGCATGCTCTGGCTGCTTCCCCGCGACAAGGCCGATACGGCGGAAATGGATGCCATTGCCCGGCACGCCCGCTCCCTGGGCGGCTATACCCTGCGCATTTGTCCGGACCTCGGCAGCCTGATTGAAAAGATTCTGATTCTGAACGCCGGGCTGAATGATGTCGCTATCGAAATCTGCAAATATGTGATCCGCGGCGAATGGGCGCAGCAAGCTCAGGGGCATGCGGACGCTCCCTTGCATTTCCATCATCTCGAACAAGACCAACTCGTTTTTTCTTATCCCTCCAATGGGCAGATGGCCAGCCTGACCTTGGGCAAAAATGTGTATGAGGACGCCCTCGGTATTCTCTCCCGCAATCCTTCCCTCCAGTCCGGGGAGGGCTTTCGGCGTGTGGATGCGGATTGGCTGGCGACCGTAATTGCTTGATATCCTATCCTGTCTCTGGGGAATCCTTTTTTGCTTTTTAGCGAAAAAAACGCTATTTTTGAAAGTTTTTCGTATTATGGCTCATTCGGTCTCAGTAACGCTCGGGATGGGGTTTGTGCTGCTGACACTGCTCTTTTTCCCTTGCTTGGAGGGGTCGGCGCAAAAAGCACCGGCGGAGAAGACCGATAATGCGGGGGCAAATGGCTTTACCGTTAAAACCAATGCAGTGGACTGGCTGTTTACTGTCCCCAACCTTCAGGTCGGCTTTGATTTGTCCGCCTCGCCATACAATCAGGAGGTATTGTTGCTGGGGGCAAAATACCGTCCCCATACCTACCACAATTACGCACCTTATCTATTGTTCAATGTGCTGAACATCCGTCCGGAATACCGCCATTATTATCGCCAGACGCAGTTGGGAAGCCATATGGAAAAGAATGTGAACGGACGCGATTCCCTCGTATGGGAGAATGCACCCCTTTCGAGCACCAGGCGCAAACACCCCAAACCCTGGCAGGCCTGGTATATCGGCGCATACGCAGAATACACCAACTACAGCCTGAAGTTTGGTGAATTTGGCCGCCAGGGCTGGGCGGCCGGAGCCGGTGTCACCATCGGCTTTGAGGTGCCTTTGTATGAATACAAGACCGGTGCGATTGATTTGGATCTGGGCTTGTCCGCCGGCCTGGTGGCAACGACCAACCAGGCGTTCAAAAACGGCGATGATATCTATCGTTATGTGCCGGTGACGGCGGCTGATAAAGCCAAGGATGTACCTTTTATGGTGATTCCCATGCTGACGGAAGTGCGCGCGACTTTCTCCTGGCGGCACAAATCCGTCCGTTATAAATACCTGGAACCCGACCCGGCCATCGCTTATTATGCGCAGGCCAGGAAGAAAATTTCCGACGATATGCGCTCTTCGACGCGGCAGGAATTTAACTCCATTTTCATGACGACGTCCAAAGATTCGCTGAAATATCAGCAAGACGAAGCGAAATACAAAGCAGATTATCAAAAATACTTGATGGATGCAGTCGAAGCCGACGAGAGAAATATCAAGGAGAATGAGAAAATCACTTCTTCGATGAAGGGGAAATTGATCCGTTACCTGCAATCGGAGAAGGCGAAGAATTTGCGCCGGTTCGACCGGGAAGTCCGGCAGGAGAAACGGAAGAAAAAACAAGAGCGGATAACCAGCCACGGGGAGTTAGATATGGAATGAAACGATTCTTGCTCATATTGTTAACTTTGAGCCTGTCCGCCTGCGTCCGCATCAGCATCAGCGAAGGCCCCGCTCCGATGGCCCGCTATGTCAATGAGATTGACTGGGGGCTGCCCGCCGGCGTCCGGCCCACGGCCGCCGATACGGTCTCCCCTTTGTTCGTCGCCCTGGCCCGCACCACGCAGACCATCCATGACACCTGCCACGTGTTCCTTCCCAAGCGGGATACCCACACCGTCGCCAAAGGGGACTACCACGCCATCGCTTTCGGTGGCCCGCTCGACGACTTTTATCGCGTAGATAATTATATTCAGTTCTTCCAGGACCCGACTTCGTTCGGTCTCGCGGATATATCCCTGCTCTTGCCCACGGAAAACGAACAAGCCCCGGACGACCCTTCAGACCCCCATGCCCTCTGTGTGGAATACCTGCGCCAAGGCGCGCCTTTCCCCGTCGTCCGGCAGGCCCGGCCCGTATGGCTGGCCTCCGACCATCGTCCCTTGGAGGCTGGAGAAGTCATCAACACGATCCACTTCGCAATGCGCAAGATGATTCAAGAATTGACGATTGTCATCCGCCTCGACTATGATGAAAGCCAATGTGAACTGCAGGGGCTTGCACTGTCTCTGAACGGTGTTCCGCGTCGGCTGAATCTGCTCAACGGCAGCGTTCACCAAGGTGAAACTGTGAGTTCTTCTTCCGACAGGAGCGATATAGGAACGATCCTGACGAAAGACCTTACCTTGACCAGAAAGAATGGCCATCAACACGATTATTCCTGCAAAGTGCTGACGCTGGGCCTGTTTTCACCGGCCAGTGAAGTGGAAATGGGCGGCTGGGGCGTATTGGAGATTGCGGTCAAACTGAAAGACAAGAATGTCAAGAGCCGTAAGATTAATTTATACCGACTGCTGAAGGAACATCCTGTGATGTCTGAGTTGGGTTCGAGCGGAGATTACCGGATTGCCGTTTCCTCCGCAACGCTGAATGTGCCCTCCTATGCCTATCTGTCCATCAGTCCCTCCTCGGAATTGGAAGATGAGACCGCTTTGGATGTTTGGATTGAGGAGGGCGATGACCATCAATTGCCCTTGAGACCCGAAGATGAATAGGTGGTCCTTCATATCGATGGTAAGGAGCCTGGCGCTCGCGGCCGTTTTGACGATGGCTTCGGGCTGCCATCCCTATTTGGGCTATGAAGATTCGCATTATGATTTGAGCATCCCCCAGCCCATCCATGTGTTTGTGGGCAATCCGAGCGCCGGTGTCGATGTCCGTTCTGGAATGGGAACGGCGGACCGGCTGGCGCAGTTGAACGGGAAAAGCATACGCGTGTTTGCAATGAATACCCGTGAAGGAGTGCGCTATGACCGGGAGGGTGGCACGAAGGAGGCCCCCGATTTCTTGCTGAACGGTGCGGTGGGCACTCTGTCCGGTAGCCAGGTGAATTGGGAAAGCGTGTCCCAGTATTATTATCCCAACAATGAAGACTATTACCATACTTACAATTTTACCGCTTGCTTCCTTGATGACCTCGTGCCCTTGAGCATCCAGCGGACGGCGGACCAGGTGCGGTACGAATTGCGCATCGAGGGCTGGCAGGATCTGATGACCAGCCGGGCCCAGGCTCCGGCCGGTTACAATTTCAGTTATATGGCCGCCCGAACCGACGTGAACCCGGTTTTCAAAATGCAGCACCAGATGGTCAAGTTGCGCTTCCAACTCAAGCCCGGTATTACGGCGGGCGTGGAGAAGCGCCTTCAGGTTTCGGATTTTGAGTTGGAGACCTCTATCCGGGGATACTTGACCGTCGCTTCCCGCAATGGAGAGTTGACGGCGGATTTCTCTTCAGGAACGCCTCTATCCATACCGCTGATCACCGGAAAAGAAGAGGGGCGGTATGTCTATTTTAAGCAACAGTTTTTGGAGACTCTTCCGGACGAGAGCCAGATGAACCCGGATAAAATCGTGAAACTGGGAGGTGACAACGCCTATTTGCTGGTTCCGCCGGCACAAAGCTATGAATGCTTGTTTCAGGTGAATGACCTGACGACGACTTTGCCTCCGACTGATAAAGTGAAATCCCATTTGAGTTTCTCTTCAGGCGAACCGTTCAAAGCGGGGAATGCGTATGTGGTTACCTTTGAACTTTTCGGACGCAATCAGATTTCTGTGTATGTGGAAATAGAAGAATGGGATAAATATGTAGGACAATCCCTTGATTTTGACAATGACTGGTAGGAGGTGAAATATCGCTTGCTCATATCTATGGCGTTGTCGCTGCTGTTGCTCTCCTGCGCGAAGGAGAGAGGGGGGGATGTGTCTGCTGTGACCGACGAGCCGGTGCCCATCTTGTTCCAAACCTCGATGAACATCCGGCAGGAAGAACGGGATTCTCCCAAATCGGTGATTGATACCTGGTCGGGTCAGGAATTGATGGTTTTCGGCATTTACCGCCGGAACGGAGTCCTGGACCTGGGCCGAAGCGGCCGTTTCATTGACGGGGCGAAGACACAGGCGCCCTCCGCCGGGTCTGCGGGTTATATTTCCTTGACTAACGAACTCACGGACAATTCCTATTTCTATCCTTCGCAAGGTACGCTGGATTTCTTCTCCTGCTGCCTGGCCGGGGCCTCCTATCCTTCTGATTTATATGAGACCTATTCGGAAAGCGGGCACTCCCTGCATAGAATTGCAGAGAAATATATTAATTCGCAGGACATGACGCTTGCCTTCAAGATAACAGTGGATGGTACACAGGACGTTATGGCGGCTTATGCCGACCGGGAAGCGGACAGCCGTCGGAGTGAGGTCATTTCTCCGGATGAGGCATACAGTTCCCATTCAGCCCGCGAGAACGTCTACCCCACTTTACATTTTTCGCACGTGCTTTCCCGTCTGTCCATCAAGGCGAAGGCCGTTTCACCCGGATTGTGGGTGCGGAATGTCAGCGTCAGTGCCCGCAATACAGCCCGCCTGGTGGCCGTTCGTCCCAACCCGGGCTCGACCCCCTCTTTGGAGATTGACCCCGAGGATGCGCCCGGCCCCCTGAAGGTGGAGAGTCCGGTCCCGTTCGCGCAGTCCGCGCTTCCCACCGACGATTTCCGGGATTTGGGAGATTGTATGATTGTGCCCGGCGACACCCAATGCGTTGTCTTTTTCACGCTCAAACAGGAAGGAAAGGAGGGTGAGGATACGACCAACGTGACGGTGGATATGAGTAAATATGGCTTGGTTTTCAAGCCGGGTATGTGGTATGACATAAAGCTTTCCATATTCGGTCCGCAAAGCGTGGAGCCAGTGACGGCGGAAATGTATCCTTGGGTGTCCGGATATGGGGCGTTTGATATTAATTCTGATATTTGATAAAAATTTTTTGATATGAAGAAAACGATTGTATTTTTGTTGATGGCCTCCGCGGTTCTGCTGTCGTGGAGCGCTTGCAAAAAAAGCGAGGGCATCTCGCAGCTGACAGTGGATGAAAGCAAGGCCGTGCCCGTGTTGTTCGGATCGAGCTTGCAGTCCTCCGTCTCCACGCGGACACGCGCCGCATTGGATAAATGGAGCGGCAATGAGGATCTGTATATTTACGGTCTCCGTCGTCTGAATGGGAAGTATGTGCTTCCTGAGGGTGAGGACCCTTATGCGGATGGCGACCCCAACGCCTATCTGATTCATAATGTAATGGCGAAGTCCCCCTCCGGGAATGTCACCCACGGCGATATCAATGTCTATCGTATTCCGGGTGAGTATTTCTATTACCGGGAGACTCCTTATTATTACAGTTTTTATGCCTATTATGTGGATAATGCCCACCTTCTTGCTTCGGATACGGAGGTGACGACTCCCCAGCCCGAAGAAAACTCCAACACCATTTCCCTGAAGGTGGACATTGGCGACAATGAAGCCATCAATAAGAAAGGCGGCACGCAGGATATTATGCTGGCGCATACCAACCGTGTGGCTGATGAGGAGAAGGGTACCCAGCGGGTGGATACCAGCCGGGTGTATGGCGCGTATGCAGCGCGGCGTGGCATCAAACCCAATCTGATTTTCAAACATCAGCTCGCGTGTTTTGACTTTATCTTGAAAGCCGGCACTTCCTTGGCGGCAACCAGTGTGACGGTCCAGTCGCTGAAAGTCTTTTCCAAAACCAGCGGCACGTTGGTAATCGCCAGCAACGACACCCTTGCTCATCCCCGGGGCATTTTCCCGGACACCCCGCAGGATTCGGTGGCTCTGACCGTCCAGGGTGCTTCCGGCGCGCTCACGTTGGATGGAAGAAATTTCGGTTCGATTCTGGTGATGCCCGGAGAAGACGTCTATGTGGTGGAATTGAAAATCAAGCAGGCCGGCTATTCCCTCAACGGCGGGGTGGTCTCCCAGTATGTGAAAATCAAGTTTAATGAGATAATGCCATCCGCAGACGGACTGCCCACCGACGATAAGGCGGTAGGCGGGCACAAGTACAATGTGACGATGAAAGTGTACGGACTCGAGCCCGTTGAGATAGAGGCGACGATGGCTCCATGGGAAGATAACTACGGTTCGTTCAACATCGACCCCGACGAATGGCCTGAGTAGCCAAAGCTATGAATGAATAGAATATTAAATATTATTAACCATTTAACACACATTTTTATGAAGAAATTACTTCTTTCCGCAGTTGCCGCCGTCGTGTTGACGACCGCCTGCAGCAAACAAGCCCCCGAGGCCGTCTCTTCCCTTCAGGAAGGCGGTTTCGAACTGGAATCTGCCGTCCCCGTGCGGTTTGCATCCAACTTTGGCCGTGTCGCCACCAAAGGCGCGGGAGCGCTGAATTTCTGGTCTGCCGAAGATTTGTACTTCTATGGTATTGAGCGCTTCAAAGACCAAAACGGACGTGACAGCCTTGATCTGGACAATCTGTTTATTGACAATGTCATGGCGAACGCTCCCAGCACGACGGATCTGGACAATCCCGTTACGGAGGGAACGATTACCCTGTACCGCACGCTTGAGGGCGGTGGTTCCGAGCCTTATTATTATGGTGACGGCAATTATGAGTTCTTTGGCTACTATGTTGACGATGCTTTCGTCGCCGGCAGCGAGACGCCGGTTGTCAATTTTGCTGACAACACCATCATCTTGCCCGTCAAGATTGACGGTACGCAGGACATTATGGTCGGCTATGCTGACAGGGACCTTGCCGTGAGCGAGAATCCGTCCATTACCAACAAAAACCGTCTGTACAGTGCCTATGCCATCCGTAAATGGAATGCGACTCCGAAGATGATTTTCAAGCACAAACTTTCCCGCTTTGATTTTTCCGTAATCAGCGGTGAGGATGGAGCCGAGGGAGTTATCAAGGTGTCCGGTGTTTCCGTTACCTCCCATACGGAAGCCGATGTCGTCGTGGCAGGACAGCACATTTATGATGGCCTGCGTAATATCGCCGCCCCGGAAAACCTTCTGGTTCCGATTGCCGGAACGGCTCCCGTTCCCGCTCCTGCAAAAGACAGCGATCCTGCCTTTATCGGCAGTTTGATGGTGATGCCGGGACAGGCTGCTTATGAGATGGAGTTGTCCCTTTACCAGGATGGCGCTTCCGCTCCCAGCGCACAGCCCCAGAAGATGACCATTGACTTTTCCAAGTTGAAAGTATCCGGCTCCCAGGAAAAACACACCCAGGCTATGCCCGGCTATAAGTACAATATTACCCTGGTCGTTTACTCGTTCCGTCGCGTGGAAATCCTGGTTTCCCTTGAGGAATGGAAAGAGGGTGGCCAGATCGTGATGGATCCTGATGCCGATGAGGATGACATCCAGAGCGGTGAAGGAACCGGCGAAGAAACCGGCGAAGGTTCCGGCAACTAAATAAAGTAAATTAATCAATCATTCATTCAGTAATATGAAAAAGTATTTTATTCTTGCAGCTGCCGCGCTGATCGCGCTCTCTTCCTGCAGCAAGTCTCCCATTGTAACGGAGGCCCAATCCGTCGATCCCGACGAGGTCTTCGCTGAGACCGATTTGTACCCGATTACCTTCTCTTCCAATGTGCTTGCGACCAAAGCCAAGGTCAAAGGCTCCGGCTCCATCGACACCTGGGCAGATACGATGGGACTCCATATCTACGGCATCAAGCGCGACGCCGACAATAATCTGGACCTGGTCGAAGGTATCCAGATCAACAATGTGGTGGCCTCCGCGCCTGATGGCGTCGAGAGCGGTGAAATCGAGGTGTGGGACCCGGCTCTTTCCACGGAACTGGAGAAAGTGCCTTTCTACTACGACAACAGCGGCTGCTATGATTTCTTTGGCTTTTATATTGACGACGCCTTCGTTGAGGGCCAGGAGGACCCTGAGTTGGATACGGACGAAGGGACCATCACCCTGCCCGTGCAAATCAACGGCACCCAGGATGTGATGCTGGCTTATGCCGACCGTGTTGCCGCCGTTGAAGGAACCAGTATCAACCCCAATAAGCTTTACAGCGCTTACGGCGTTCGCAAGGGCATCATTCCCGACCTCAAATTCGCCCACCAGCTGTCCCGCTTTATCTTCAAAGTGCGCAAAGGTACGGTGAACGGCGAGGCGCAGCCGGGGGCCGTTTATGTCAACTCGCTGGCCGTTGATTCCTATAGCAATGGCTTGCTGACGATAGTCGGAGAAGATCGCGGGCTGGCCGTTGCCGACGATGATGCTTTGGTGTTCCTCAACCTGACCAATCGCGGACAGGCCCTTTCCCAGACCTTGGTCGAAGGACTCGATGCGCAGACCCTTGGCGAAAGCGTGATGGTGTTCCCCGGTCGCGAGCGATACAATATCAAGGTTGATTTGGCCAACGACAAGACCTCGCAGCTCAACAATATGTTCTTCGACATCGAAGGTGGTGCCATCGCCGGCAAGAGCTATGTCATCACCATCACAGTGTATGATATTGAGGAAATCAAGATTAACGTCTCGCTTACCGAATGGGATACGGATACCGATCCTATCGATATCGGACAAGATGAAGACTAAAAGATGAGAACAGATTTAAAATTTTCGGTCATTTTGTTGTGTGTCCTTATGGCGGGATGCGCAAAATCGCCGCTCCAACCCTGGGTGGATGATTTTGCGGACGCACCCTGGGCGACTGATCCGACCAGGAAGGTTCCCATCCTGTTCAATATGGGCGGCGCGTCTTTCGGGACCAAGGCCGCGATTGAGGATATCGAGGATGTGCAGTTCGGTGTTTTGGCCGTTGATGTAGGGGAGGCAGCGCGTGAGGGCTGGGCTGACAACGACGACTGGCAGATATTGCTACGCGGGAAGGCGGCGTATGCCCATAACGGACAGGCCTCTTTCATCGAGCGTGCGGGCGCGGATGTCGTACCTGTCGACTATTATTATCCGCTGGAGACCTTTGCGGACAATGATCCTGATGTCGAGGATCGCCGTTACGCTTTCTTCGGCTACCGCACGAGCGATGAGCGCTTGCAGGATGATGCGGCGGTCTTTGACCTGGACTTCGACGGGACTCGTTTTACGAAAACGGTGCGGATTGATACGACGGATATCCTTTGGGCTGCGGCCTATTGCGATACCCTCTATCATCCGGAGGGTACCGCCTGGACGCTGGGCTTCAACTCCGATTTCTCCCGTACCGCCCGTAAATGGTATCCTTCCGCGTGGATGAGTTATATGCCGACCTTGCGCTTCAATCACCTGACAGCGGCCTTGCACTTCAAGTTGTTCGCTGCGGATGCAGAAGCCGAGGCCTCCTTTGTGGACGCCGCCGGTGACACCCTGGTTACCGTTTCTGACTTGCAGGTCTCCAGCCTGCCCACCCGGGCCACGCTGGACGTGTTGACGGGAACGCTCACGCCGGTGGAAGGATCTGCCGAAACCCTGACTATCAACGGTGGTTCTCTGATTCCGACGGTGGCGGGTGTAGAGTACGGACAAGGGCTGTTCATCGTACCGACGACGGACGATATCTTTGTCAGTTTTACCCTGAATACGCCCGTAGGGACTTATACCCCTGCGGAGCCGTACAAAGTCTCACTCACGGGCGGTTTCATCGCCGGGAAGTCCTATACTTTCCGCATTGTGGTGAAATCGCTGGAATCTGTCATCATCAATGTGGAACTCCAACCCTGGGAGCCCGCGGAGAATCTCAGCGAAGAGGAAGCGCTGATTGCCAATCTGGGTTGACGATGGCTTCCGGTGCGCGCAGGCGGCTTGCCGTCTATTTGATTGTGATCTTGCTATGCCTGCTGCCTTCTCACAAGGCAGCAGCGCAGCAGGTCGCCATTCGCGCGAATGCCCTCTCCTGGGCTTTGCTGACACCGGAACTGGGTGTCGATGTCATTACCGGTGAGCGAACCAGTCTGCTTTTTTCCGCCTTCGGACACTACAAACCCTATGGAGTCAATTCCAAAATGTGGGGACTTCAAGGGGAGTTCCGCTATTGGTTCAACGGCCGTCCGCTGACGCGTGAATACATCGGTGCCACCCTTGTGGGGGCCAGTTACGATATGAACTTCACCGCGCGCGTGTATGCGGGGACGGCTATCGGCCTGGGCGTGATTGGCGGTTATTCGTTCATTTTGGGAGAAAGGTGGAGCCTGGATCTGACGGCGGGGACGGGACTGATGGCTTTCCGTCAGAAATACTATCACGCCGGCGACCGGTACGAGGATTATTATGCGGATGAAGTCTCCAAGCCCAACACTTGGGGCTTCAAATTCTTCCCGATGAAATTGTCCATAGCTTTTGTATATATCATCCGATGATGTCCTGCTCCCGGCGCATATTCCCCGTTCTGCTGCGGATGGTCTTCCTGACGGTCCTCTGGCAGGGTGCATATGTCCTGCTCCCGGCGCAGGAATTCATCAGCGTTACGGGTAAGGTGACCAACCGGAAGGATGGAAAGGTCATCGGAGAACCCCTGATGCGCGTGTATGGATACAGTTCTTACGAGCTGGCACGGGATGCACTGAAAAGATGGGAGCAGTATGTGCAGAAGGGAAAAAAGGATGAGGCTTTCGATCCCGGTTATTGTGTGGAGTCGTATGTCGACGTGGCGACCGGTCAGTATGATGCGATGTCGCTTCCGCGCGATGGGGCCTTGCTGTTCTGTTACCCCAGTGCTGATGTGAGCGCTGTTATCAAGCGGGTGCAGGGGAAGAGTGAAATCAATCATTCTTTCGACCTTTCCATTTTGCTGGAAGCAACCTATGTGTCGGTCAAGACGACCCGGCCGGTCCCCAAGAAGCCGACGGTCGTGGGCAATACGCTCAATTGCGGCCTGGTCTATCCTTTCAAGGAGCCCCGGCTGGGACGGTCGACCGCCCGTTTTGCCGTACAGACCTATGTGCTGGATCTCAACCCCCAGCGTCAAAAGGATACGAGTGAATATCATTATCCCATCGTCTTGGATGGAGAAGAATATCATTTGACGCAGCTGCGCCGCAAGGGGTTTGACTTCACGCGCGATCCGCTCATCTCTTTTGCCGATTCCACGCGCCGTTACCGTGAATCCCTGGGGCAGGGCGGTTTTCTTTCAGATACCACTTCCACCATTTCGTGGGATGATGCGTATGTGATGGACTCACCGGAGCAGCGTGTGCTGATTGATTGCAGCCTGTGGTTCGAAGACTACAACCAAGTCTATTTCCGCGATACGGTCCGTCTGGCTGACTCCCGTCGCGTCAGCCGGCCGATGCGTTTTCTGGATTATGATGTGCGGACCTTTTCTTTGGATCCGGAGGCTCCGCAATACAAACGTCTGCCCACCAAACAAAGGATGGATGAGGCACAGGACCTGGCTCTTGAATTTCAGGTGGGCAAAGCCACGCTCGACCTGAAGGACTCGGCTACGGTCGCCCAACTGGATTCCTTGCTGGAGACCTTCCGCCTGATTCATACGACCGAAGGGCAGACCCTGCACGAGTACCGGGTGTCCGGTACGGCTTCGCCCGAAGGGGCGTACCAGAAAAATGTGGCGCTGGCCCGGGAGCGTCTGGATTATATCCTTTCCCGTCTCCGTACGGTCATTCCGGGCAGCAAGGCCCGGAGTTATGTCTCCTCAAAAGTGGCCTCCTGGGACGATATGGCGGATGTACTTGACAGTATGAACCATATCGTTGAGGCGGCTTCCATCCGGAAAATAACCCGCCGTTTTCCACATAATCCTGATGCGCAGGGAGCGCAGATTCTTCGCCTGCCCACCTATCAGACGGTTATCAAGCCGCTCCTGGGCCGTCTTCGTTCCGTCAAAGTCGAGTACAAGTATGATGTCTTCCGCGAATTGACGCCGGATGAAATCCTGGCGAAATACCGGTATGACCCGGACTTTCACAGCGGCAAGAAGGAGTTTGCCATTTATGAATTCTGGACGCTTTTCCACTTGATTGCGCAGGGGCGTATTCCGGATGTGAAAGATCAGGAAATCATCTATCGCCGGGCGGTCAGGCGGGCCCGCAACGCCGATAAGAACTGGCAGCTTCCCGACAATCTGCTGGCCCAGTTCCTTATCTCCCAAGGACGGGTGGATACGACCTTGCTGGCCAGGCACATCGATGAGAATTATTATCTGCAACGGGCGGATGGAACCGTGCTCTGGTGCGACCGCAAGTTTGACAATTATTATATCAATCCGTCCCCGATAGTCGCCAATCAGGTGGTGATGATGCTCAAGGCCGGGTATTATGAAAGGGCGGCGGAGTTGGTCGTGATGTTGCCGAGAGAGACGAATGAGGACTACAACCGGCTCTATTATATCACGCGTTGCCTGGCCGGATTCTGGCAGGATGACAAAGAGGATTCGGATGAGATTTACCGAGTGATATGTTCGACCTCGAAGCGCAATGCATGCGTGATGGATCTGGCATTGGGGCGTTTTTCCAGCGTGGAGGCGGATTTGGAAGAGATGCCGCAGGAAGACCCGCTGACCGATTATTTGCGGGCGCAGTATATTTGCCAGAAATACTATCAGAAGAATTACCAGTCCTGGAATACGATTCCTTCGGAGACCGACCAGCAGGATGCGCTTTTCTCGTTGACGCGTTGTTTCCGGAAGGACCCGAAGTATATTGCGGTTGCGGATACGGATTTCGATATTTTCGAGGATTTGGCCAAGGCGGCTGTGGAGAAGTCCAAAGAGCCGGAGAAAGAAGAGATTCTTGTTCCGCCCGGTCTGACCTATGATGAGACGGTCGATTTGTATTATGATGAAAGGTATCGTTCTTACGAATACAAGGATGGGAAATTCATCAATATGGATACCGGGGAAGTGTACGAAGCTAAGAAATGAGACGCATTCGGATCATATTGTGTTTGCTCGCGGGACTCCTGCCGCTGGGCTCTCTCGCGAACCAGGTCTTTGCGGAGCCGCTGGACAGCCTGTCCCGCGCGGATTCGCTGTCCGCAGCGGACAGTGTCCCGGCCTGGAAGAAGCGCCCTTCCAGTATTGATATATCCAAATATGCGATGCAGAAGCGGTGGCGTCCTGCGGACGAAAAGGCACCGAGCGGGCTGGGCTGGTTGCTCAATGATGCGTATGTTTACGCTTACGGCAGTTATCTGAAGCAGTTTGTCAGCCAGTACGGTCCCGGCGCGTGTGGGCAGATTGGCTATGGGAAATGGTTCTCGGACGCGAACGGACTGCATCGCTATCATGGTATGCGACTGGGGATGAGTGCGGGTTGGTCATATGACAATTTTGACGCCTCGCGCATCCATGCGATTGAGGCAAGGGCGACCTACTTGTTTGATTTGAGTGCCTTTGCTTCGGGGTATGATCCGCGTCGTCTTTTCTCGTTTGTCCCGCAGGTAGGCGTCGGTCTTTCTTTTGTAGATGGAGAGCATCGGAAATATGAAAATGCCGCATTCTCGATGCATATGGGCCTGGATTGGGTGGTGCATAGTTTCCCGGGGGTGGATGTCGTGTTGGAGCCATTGTTCGAGTTGCACGCAGACCCTCGCCGCTTGCCGCGTCAGAATGTGTGGAAAACATTTATTCCGGCTTTCCGGGGTAGTGTAGGTGTACACGTCCAGATGGACCGCAGTTATTGGAACAAGCAGAGCGACCCCGGGAAAGATTTGCGGGTCAGCCTGGCGGCCGGTCCCGCTTTGCAGGTGGCGCCCAATATCCGGTCGGCGAAGGAAGTCCTCCGGTTGATGGGGTACACCTTGGCGTTGGGCTTTGGACGCAGTTATAATGATTGGTTTGATTGGCGTTTCCAGTTGGGACAGACGACGGATTGGTGGTTTGAGAACAGGCAGGATGTGTATTCCCGTGATTTGCGCAGTGCAGCCTCTCTGTATCTGCGCCTGGATGCGATGTTTGACATCCCGGCGATGTTCCGGGCGCCGTCATCCGATGGACGGCGGTTCCGCTTCTTTGTGTTGGCGGGCCCCGAGTTGGGCTTGTTGCACAAGTCGGATGTCGCCAATCTGGAGATGTTTCCGTATCTGGGTTTGTCGGGCGGGCTGCAGTTCCGTTGGGAACCGTGGCGTGATTTCGCCTTTTTTGTGGAGCCCCGCGTGAGCGCCGTACCTTATACGACGCGTTCCAATATGTTGCAGGTGGATTTCTCGAATTATTCCGATTTGGTTACTTCATTGTATGTCGGTATCGAATATCGGCTGCCGACTGTGGCAGGAAGAAGGGGCAGCTCCGGTCGGACTTACGAGGGCTTTTACGCCGAGGCCCGGGAGCATTCTCCGCGTGTGGACCGTCCTTGGAACATTTCGGTTTTCGGGGGCGCGCAGATCATTCCTTCTCATTTGGTTCAGCGGGATCTCAGAAGAGCTTTGGGCTCGTCGTGGGCCTTGGGCGTCTCACGGCCCTTGTTGGGCGGTTTTTCCTGGCGGACTCAGTTGGGTATTTCCTTCAGCGGCTTCCCGTACGAGGGCTCTGTCGTCGCTTTCCGCAGTTATTGCGCCCGTCTTGAAGCGATGTACGATTTCTTGTCGCTGGCGAAAATCGCCCCCGAGCGCAAGGTGGTCAGTTTTTCGCTGTTTGCCGGCCCTGAAATGGGCTTCCGCAGCAAACACGAAGACCTTTTCAGTTATTGCGGTGTTTCCGCCGGTGCCCAGATCAAGGCCCGCGTCATTCCCTGGATGTCCCTCTTCCTCGAAGGCCGCGCTTCCGTCGTCCCCGAAGCCATTCCCGTCGCCGCCGGCCTCGGCATCGAATTTCATTTGGGAAGATAATTGGGCTGTCACCCTCCGCACCGGAGGGTGTGGCAGGTCTTACAGCATCCGGGTGAGGCGGACGAAGTCTTCGACGCTCAGGCGTTCGGGACGGAGGTCGAAAATCGGATCAGAGGTGTCGAAGCCTTCGGGCAGAAGCGTCTTGAGGGAATTGCGGAGGGTTTTCCTGCGCTGACCGAAGGCGGTCTTGACCACCTTTTTGAAAAGGGCTTCGTCGCAGTCCAGGCTCTGGCGGCCGTTGCGGGTGAGGCGGATGACGGCGGATTTGACCTTGGGCGGGGGATTGAAGGCGCCCTCGCCGACGGTGAACAGGTATTCAATGTCGTACCAGGCTTGCAGCAGGACGGACAGGATGCCGTAGGTCTTGGTGCCAGGCTTCTCGGCGATGCGTTCCGCCACTTCCTTTTGAATCATGCAAACCACTTGCGGGACGCGGCTGCGATTGTCGATTACCTTGAAGAAAATCTGCGAGGAGATGTTGTAGGGGAAGTTCCCGATGATGTGGATGGGGCTGTCGGGGGCGCTGCCGTCGGTCTGGCTGGGGAACATCCGGTCGAGGGGCAGACGGAGAAAATCGCCTTGGAGCAGTTTGCCGGCGATGGCGGGGTAGTGGACATAGAGATAATCCACGCTTTCGCGGTCGATTTCCACGGCCCGCAGGTCAATGTCCTCGCGTTGGAGGAGGTATTGCGTCAGCACGCCCATGCCCGGACCGACCTCCAGCACTTGGGCCCGTCCGTTGCGCCCGTCCGTAACATTGCTTTGGGCCTTCTCCTCTGCCTCGAACGACAGCGCAGCCACAATACCCTGCGCGATGCGCTGGTCCGTCAGGAAATGTTGTCCCAAAGATTTTTTCGCCCGAACTTCCATAACAAGCGCAAAGGTAGTAAAAATTGGTCCTACAAAGATTTTTTTTACTAAATTCGCAGGATTTTTAATAGAACGAATATGTACAGGACACATACTTGCGGGGAACTGCGATTGGAAAATGTGGGCGGCGAAGTGACGCTGGCCGGCTGGGTGCAGAAATCAAGAAAGTTGGGCGGAATGACCTTCGTCGATTTGCGCGACCGTTATGGGATTACGCAACTAGTAGTGGACGCTTCGGCGCCGGAAGAGTTGCAGCAGACGGCCGAGAGCCTGGGACGGGAATTCGTCCTGCAGGTGACGGGAAAAGTCGTTGAGCGCGAGAGCAAGAATCCCAAGATGCCGACCGGTGACATCGAAATCGCCGTCAGCGCCATCAAGGTCTTGAACAAAGCCCAGACCCCGCCTTTCACCATCGAGGAGAACACCGACGGCGGAGAGGATTTGCGGGCGCGTTACCGCTACCTCGACCTGCGCCGCAAGCCTTTGCAGCGGGCCCTGGCCCTGCGCCATCGCCTGGCCCAGGAAATCCGCAGCTATCTCGACGGCGAGGGATTTATGGAAATCGAGACGCCCTATCTGATCAAGTCCACCCCCGAAGGAGCCCGCGACTTTGTAGTGCCCTCCCGGATGAACCCCGGTCAGTTCTACGCCCTGCCGCAGTCGCCGCAGACCTTCAAGCAGCTGCTGATGGTCGCCGGCTACGACCGTTATTTCCAGATTGTCCGCTGCTTCCGCGACGAGGATCTGCGGGCCGACCGTCAGCCGGAATTCACCCAGATCGACTGCGAAATGTCTTTCGTGGAGCAGGAGGATGTGCTGAATACCTTCGAGGGAATGATGCGCCAGATGTTCAAGAACGCCCTCGGCGTGGATATTCCCAATCCGTTGCCTCGTATGAGTTGGTACGATGCGATGGACCAATATGGCAGCGACAAGCCCGATATCCGTTTCGGAATGACCATCCACGAGGTCAGCGACCTGGTCAAGGACAAAGGGTTCGGTGTGTTTGACGCGGCGGAATATATCGGCGCCATCAGCGTGCCCGGCGCCGCTGCTTATACCCGCAAGGAACTCGACCAGTTGACCGAATGGGTCAAGCGTCCGCAGGTGGGCGCCAAGGGGCTGGTCTATATCAAGTTGAACGAAGATGGAAGCATCAAGTCTTCCGTCGACAAATTCTATACACCCGAACAATTGCAGGCTGTGGCCGACCGTGTGGAAGCCTCCAAGGGCGATTTGTTGCTGCTGCTCTGCGGTTCCAAACGCAAAACCCAGGGTCAACTCGGCGTGCTGCGTATCGAAATGGGCAACCGCCTGGGCCTGCGCGATCCGAAGGTGTTCGCTCCCTTGTGGATTGTGGACTTCCCGCTGCTCGAATGGAGCGAGGAGGACAACCGTTTCTATGCGATGCACCACCCGTTCACCGCGCCCAAACCCGAGCACGAGCAGTGGTTCTATTCCGACAAGAAAGAAGATTTGGAGCGTGTGTGCGCCAATGCCTATGACTTTGTGCTCAACGGCACCGAACTCGGCGGCGGTTCCATCCGTATCCATGAGGCAGCGATGCAGGAACGTATGTTCGAAGTGCTGGGCATCAGCAAGGAAGATGCGGAATACAAATTCGGCTTCATCATCAACGCCTTCAAGTTCGGTGCACCCCCGCACGGTGGTCTGGCCTTCGGTTTTGACCGGGTTTGCGCCCTCTTCGGCGGTCAGGAGACCATCCGCGATTACATCGCTTTCCCGAAGAACAACCAGGGACGCGACGTGATGATTGACTCGCCGAGCCAGATAGACCAGACGCAATTGGACGAATTGCAACTTTCTGTAAATATAAAGGCGTAGACGCGGAATTCAGCGTCAGCTAACTCAAATTGGTGTCAGTTTCTTCTTCCAATTCCGCGGGAACGTCGGGATTGATGTAGGCGTCGGTGTCGTTACGGGCGATGTAGGCCTCGAGCAGCACCGTGTCTTTCCGGCGGGGAACCAGGAAGAAGTCGGGGTGGTCGGCCGGAATCAGTGCGCAGGCGCCGGCGGTCAGGATGACGGGCGCGGGCAAGCCGCCCTTGGCGGATGCTGTGCTGGCAGCGTCTGTGGCTGTGTTGGTTTGGATGGAGACTTCTCCGCTGACACAAGTATAGAGGATGAAACTTTCGAAGCGCTCGGTGTAGATGTGCAGGGTATCGCTGAGCGGCAGACGGTGGATGATCATTTCTTCTTCGTCCACCCAGTGGGTTCCGGACGCTTGTTCGGCGGGAGAATTCTCGCTGCCGGCTTGCGCGGGGGCTTGGATGCCCCGCAGCGGCTGGAGCGCTTCGTCGGACAACTGGCGGTACTCGATGAAGTCCAGTGCGTCTTCGAGCATCAGCATGCGATCTTCGCTCTTCCGTCCCCAGTCGTAGAGGCGGAAATTCATTTCGGAGGCTTCACTGATTTCCAGAATCTTGACATCCTGGGCGGCGTGGACGATGCCCGGGGCAATCAGCCAGGCATCTCCGGGACGGGGCGTGAGGGCGTTGAGGAGTTTCTTGACGCTGCCGTCGGCACAAGCCGTATAGAGCTCTCCGGCGTCCGTGTCTTTGCGGAAGCCCATCCAGACCTGCGCGTCCTTTCCGGCTTCCAGAATGTACCAGAAAACTTTTCGCCCCAGCGCGTCGTAGCGTTGGGCGGCGATTTCGTCATCGGGATGCACTTGCAGGGAAATGCGTCCGCGGATATCCAACACTTTGGCCATCAGCGGGAATTGCCGGCCGTACCAGCTCATTACCTTGTCGCCGGCGATGCGCTCGGTGTAGGTGTCCATCAGTTCGGAGAGGGTGTTCCCGGCCAGCCAGCCCTCCGTGGCCGTGCTGTCCTGCAGGCCCGTATCGCCCATCAGGCAAGTTTCCGACCCCCATATTTTTTCCCGGATTTCGGGGGCAAAAACCAGGGGGTAGAGTGTTTTCTTTTCTTTCATTACGAATTATCGGATGACGATTTCGAAGGGGAGGCGGGCGTAGGCCTTGCCGTAGTCGCTTGCTTTGAGCGAACGCAGCTGGCGGAAGGCGCCCTGGAACGGCGTTCCGGAGAGAATTTCCTCTTCGGCGGGAACGCTTTGCAGCGTGGTGGCGAGCATGGTGAGCACATCTACCGGTTCGGGATATGAGACGACCTGCCACAGGCTCAAGTCGCTGCCGTTGTCGCCCTCGGCGATGGAGGCGGCGTATTGCAGTGCGTCTTCCAGTGTGCCGTTCTCATCGGTGAGCCGGATACCCATCGATTCTGCACCCGACCAGACGCGGCCTTGCGCAATGCTGTCCACATATTTCTGCTCCAGGCCGCGGCCCTTGGCTACGAGGCCCGTGAATCCTTCGTAGATGTCTTCGACGGAAGCCTGCATATAAGCCAGTTCGCTGCTGTCCAAAGGGCGCATCATACTGTACATATCGCCGTGCTTGTTGGTGCAGATGGTCGCCACGCCCAGATGAGCGAGATTTTTGGTGGTCTTGCTCAGGTCGGGAATCATACTGAATACGCCGATGGAGCCGGTAAGGGTGGAATTGTTGGTATAAATTTTCTTGCAACCGGCGGAAATCCAATATCCGCCCGAAGCGGCGTAGTTGCCGAAGGAGGCGACTACCGGCTTCTCTTGGCAGAGCAGTTCCACCTCGGCGCGCACTTTGTCCGCGGCCAACACGGCGCCGCCGGGAGAGTTGACACGCAGTACCACCGCCTTGACATCCTTGTCTTTGCGAACGGCACTGACCAGTTTGGCAAAATCCGTACCCACAATTTCAGGGTCGGTGGAGCGCCTGGAGGCCGTTTCCACAATGTCCCCGTCGGCGTAGATGACGGCAATCTTTTCCTTGGCCTTGTAATTAGGCTTCACTTTGAGTTTGACATAGCCCGCGAGAGAGATGGCCTCGATGTCTTCGCGACACTCGCATCCATAGAGCGCACAGAGTTTTGCGTCCATCTCCTCTTTGCTCAAGAGCGAATCAACCAGGCCCTCGCGCAACATATCTTCCGCAAAGTTGAGGCTGAGGTTGTCAATCAGGCTGTTGAATTTGTCTACGGAAATGGAACGGCTGGCGCAGATTTGTTTGCACCATGCCTTCCAGATGCTTCCGAGAGCCGCTTCCAGTTGCTGGCGGTTGGCCGGGCTGATGTCGTTGCGGATGAAAGGCTCGCCGGCCGATTTGTATTTTCCGTGACGGATGAGCTGCACGTTGATGCCCAATTTGTCGAGCAAGTCCTTGAAGAACAACAGCTGGGTGGCAAGGCCCGTAATCTGGCAGCCGGCACCCTTGGCGGAAGTCATATAAATCTCATCGGCGACGCTACCCAGGTAATAACCCGCATTGCCCGGCGTTTCCATCCAGGCGATGATGGGCTTGTCGCAGGACTTTTTGAAATGCTCCAGCGCCGCGCGCAACTCTTCGACGTGGGCCGCGCCCGCTGCTGTGAAGTCCGGCTTGAGGTAAATGAAGGACACCTGCGGGTCGGTGGCGGCGGCGTTGATCGCCTGGACCGCGTCCCAGACACCAAGCTTGGCGGCATCTTCCTTGCCTTGAAGCAGGGCAAAAGGATCCTCCATACTCTGCTCGGCCAGCACAATGTCTTGCATATTGATATGCAGGACGGCCTTTTCAGGCATTGTGGGTTCGGACGGGCTGCTCAAAGAGCCGATGAGCCCCATCACGATGAAAAAACACAAAAACAGGCAGAGGATACTGCTGAGAAAGACGGCAAAAAACGTTCTGAAAAACTTTTTCATATTCAATAATGGTTAGTCTATACGCATTATGAGTACAAAAGTAGGCAAATTTCGTTATCTTTGCAAATTATAACTATGCTGAAAGTCCGCTCATATGGTTTGCTGCTGATGCTGACGGTCCTGTCGGCGCTCCCGCTGGCGGCCGTCGAACAATCCGATACCATCGGGCTGTACCGCGACCGTACGGACTCTTTGTCCGAGGCTTTGACGGTTAGCGCTACGGGCGGGAATTTCCTCTCCAAACGCTCGGACTTGCGGACCGAAGTCATTTCTGCTTCCGGCCTGTGCAAAATGGCCTGCTGCAACCTGGCGGAAAGTTTTGAGAATTCGGCCAGCGTGACGGTGGGGTACAGTGACGCCGTGACCGGCGCACGCCAGATCCGTTTGCTCGGGTTGAGTGGCATCTACACCCAGATGCTGGATGAAAACCGTCCCATTATGCGGGGCATCGGCGCCCCCTTCGGCCTGTCCTATATTCCAGGCCAGTGGCTGGAAAGCATACAGATTGCCAAAGGCGCCTCTTCGGTGATCAATGGCTTGGAGGGCATCACGGGTCTGATTAATATGGAGCATCGCAAACCAACCGATGAAAAGCCGCTGTTTGTCAATGCGTCCGTGATGAGCGATACCAAGGCGGACCTGAATGTGGCTTCGTCCCTGCAACTGAACGACTATTGGAGCACGGTGATTCTGGGCCACGCTTCCGGCAATTTCTATAGCATGGACCACAACAAGGATTTCTTTATGGACGATCCTTTGCAGTCGATGTTCAGCCTCTCAAACCGCTGGCTTTATTACGCACCCGACGGGATGCAGGTGCGTTTCGGCGTCAAGGCGCTGCATCACCGCAGCCGGGGCGGGGAAATCGGTGCGAACGGTCAGCCGGCCTATCAGAAGAGTGCCGAACGGCTCCCCGGGGACAAGTGGGGAACGGATATCACCAATACCTATATCAACGGGTATCTGAAAGTGGGTATTCCTTTGAATGAAGACAACAGCCAGAATATCGCCGTAGTGGCGGATGGCACCTGGCAACGGATGGACGCCTGGTTCGGCACCAACTTCTTCGCGCCGATGCAGAGCTCCGCTTTCGTCAATCTGCTCTATCAGAACCAGATGGCGGAAATGCACCATTTCACCCTGGGATTGACGGGCTTCTACGACGGCTTTTCGCAACTGCGCTCTGCCACCGTCCCGTTCGGGAACAGCCGTCTGGGGACGGCCGGCGCCTTCGGGGAATATACTTTCCATTTTGAAGAGAAATTCACGGCCATCGCCGGTTTGCATGCCGACTGGTATGCGGGCAAAGGCTTCAAGCTTTCGCCTCGTGTGACGCTGAAATATGAACCCGTCGAGGGGTTGGTGCTCCGGGCCAACGGCGGCCGGGGCCTACGCTATTCCCATCCGTTGACCGACCATATCGGCGTTTTCTCTACAGCGAAGACGCTTCAGTGGAATTTCTCAGGCCATCCGTTGGAGGATGCCTGGACTTTCGGGGGCAATGCGACCGTCCATTTCCCGCTGGCCGGCCGGGAAGCGAGTGTGAGTTTCGATTATTTCCGTACGCAGTTCACCCAACAGGTGGTGGTCGATTACGAGCGTTTTGCCAACACCATTTCCCTCTATCAACTGAGGAGCCTGACGGACGGTCGTTCCTTCACCGACAATTATCAGCTGGATTTTTCCTGCGAACCGGTGGAACGCTTTACCGTAAGCCTGACCGCCCGTTATACGAATGCCCGCTGCACCTATGCTTTGCCGGGGCTCTCCGGCGTGTGGCGGGGACAGTTGCGCGAGCAGCCGATGGTCTCGCGGACGAAGGCCGTACTGAACCTCCAGTATGCCACGCAGCTGCGCAAGTGGATTTTCGATTTTACCGCTTCCCTCAACGGGTCTGCGCGGGTGTACGATTTTATGACGAAATTGACGGATGCCGACGGCAGGCTGCTCTATCCCAGCGGCCGCACCCCGGTCTATCCGATGCTGTACCTGCAGGTGACGCGCCGCTTCAAGGGCTGCGATGTCTATCTGGGCGGCGAAAATTTGACGAATTTTACCCAAAAGCACGTGATTCTGGGCACCCGGCGGGCGGATGGCTCCGTTGACACCTCCCTGCCCGACTTCGACGCCAGTTGCGTGTGGGGACCGCTGATGGGCATCAAAGTCTATGCGGGCGTACGGATTACTTTATGGAAAACGAATTAGTCTAATTGGTGATATGAAACTGCTGATTACCCTGGCCTTGTTGGCCGCTTTTTCCCATGTGACCTTTGTCACGGATATTCACTGCCAGAAATGCGCCCAAAAAATTGAAGAAAACGTGGCGTTTGAAAAGGGCGTGAAAGACCTCAAAGTCAATGTCCCCGAGAAGACCGTGTATATTCAGTACGACAGTACGAAAACGAATGTCTCTACGCTGACGAAAGCCATTGAGAAGCTGGGCTACAAAGTGATTGAAACAAAATAACTAACCTAATATCATTATGTTTGAAATTGTAACAAAAAAGATGCTGACCTCGAACATCTGCGAGATGGATGTCAAGGCCGAAAGGCTGGCAAAGGCGGCACAACCGGGACAATTCCTGATTGTCCGGGCGGATGAAAAAGGCGAGCGCATCCCGCTCACCATCAGTGACTATGATGCGGAGAAAGGAACGGTGACCATCGTCACCCAGATGATTGGCGCTTCCTCCAACGACATCGTTTCCTTCGAACCGGGCGAGGCTTTCGCTGACGTAGTGGGCCCGCTGGGCATTCCCTCCGATTTTGTGGAAATGTCTCCCGAAGAACTCTCCCGCCAGCACTATGTGTTCATCGCCGGCGGCGTGGGAACGGCTCCCGTCTATCCTCAGGCCAAATGGCTGCACGAGCGCGGTGTCAAGGTGGATGTGATCATCGGCGCCCGCAACAAGGACCTCTTCATCTATACGGACAAGATGGAGACGGCTTGCGACAACCTCTATCTCTGCACGGACGACGGTTCTGCCGGATTCCACGGCGTGGGTACCGCGATGCTGGAGAAATTGGTCGCAGAAGGCAAGCAGTACACCCGCTGTGTGGCCATCGGTCCTATGATTATGATGAAATTCGCCACCCTGACGGCCAAGAAACTCAACATTCCCATCACCGTCAGCCTCAACACCTTGATGGTAGACGGCACCGGTATGTGCGGCGCCTGCCGTGTGAGCGTGGGCGGAAAGACCCGTTTCGCCTGCGTGGAAGGTCCCGAATTCGACGGTTATCTGGTGGATTTCGACGAGGCGATGCGTCGCCAGAGAATGTATTTGACGGAAGAGAAAGAGGCGAAGGAAAATCACGTATGCCGCATCGGCAGAGGTAAATAAGCAGAAGATTATGGCAAACAAAATAGCAAGAACCAAGGCTCGCGAGCAGGAACCGCTCGTGCGCGCCACCAATTTTGACGAAGTCTGCTACGGCTTCAACCTGGAAGAGGCCCAGTTGGAAGCCTCCCGTTGCTTGCACTGCAAGAATCCCCGTTGCGTGGGCGCCTGCCCGGTGAACATCAACATTCCCGAGTTCATCGCCAAGGTGCTGGAAGGGGATGTCAAGGGTGCCGCATCCATTATTGCGCAGGATTCTTCCCTGCCCGCTGTCTGCGGCCGTGTTTGTCCGCAGGAAAGCCAGTGCGAGGGGAGTTGCATCCTCGGCATCAAGGGCGAGAGCGTGGCCATCGGCCAACTCGAGCGTTTCGTGGCTGACCATTCCACCGCCGAAGCGGTCGTCGCTCCGGCTAACGGTGTCAAAGTCGCCGTCGTGGGCAGCGGCCCGGCCGGTCTGGCCTGCGCCAGCGACCTCGCCAAATGGGGCTACGACGTGACGATTTTCGAAGCCCTGCACAAACTCGGCGGCGTGCTCCAGTATGGTATTCCCGAGTTCCGTCTGCCCAAGGACAAGGTGCTGGCCCGCGAAATAGAGGCCGTGCGCGCCCTGGGTGTCAAGTTTGAAACGGATGTGGTCATCGGCCGCACCGTCACCATCGACCAGCTCTTCGACAAGGAAGGTTTCAAAGCCGTCTTCGTGGGAACGGGTGCCGGTCTGCCCCGCTTTATGGGCATCCCCGGTGAGAACCTCAACGGTGTTTTCTCCGCCAATGAGTTCCTGACCCGCAACAACCTGATGAAGGCTTTCCGCGAGGATTACCTCACCCCCATCCGCGCCGGCAAGCAGGCCATCGTGGTGGGCGGCGGCAATGTCGCGATGGATGCGGCCCGTACCGCCCTTCGTCTGGGTGCCGAAACCCACATCGTATACCGTCGTACCGAGAAGGAACTGCCTGCCCGTCGCGAGGAAGTGCACCACGCCATCGAGGAAGGCATCGTCTTCAATATGCTGACCAATCCCGTGGAAATCCTCGGCGACGAGAACGGCTGCGTCCGTGCGGTCAAGTGCGTGAAGATGGAACTGGGCGAGCCCGATGAGAGCGGCCGCCGCAGCCCGCAGGTCATTCCCGGTTCCGAGTTCGAGATTCCGGCCGAGACCGTCATCATGGCCCTCGGAACCTCTCCCAACCCGCTGATTGCTTCTACGACCAAGGGCTTGGAGGTCAACCGCAAGGGTTGCATCGTCGCTTCCGAAGTCGGCGCCACCTCCCGTCCCGGCGTGTTCGCCGGCGGTGACACCGTCTCCGGTGCCGCCACGGTCATCCTCGCGATGGGTGCCGGCCGCAAAGCCGCCAAAGCCATCGACGAGTACATCAAGGCGCTGTAAGGCGGGCGGCGTGCGGGATTAAAAACCGTACGGATGCACGGCAGATAATCTGCGGATTGTCAATAGATTAATGAAAAGGACCTACCCAAAATCGGGTAGGTCCTTTTGTGTAATCTGCTGATAAATAGGCCGATGGGCGCAACTCTATTTGTGAGCGCCCTTTCGGGGACAAAAGGCCCGGGCGCGTCAGGCTTTAGAAAGCGTAGCGGACGCCGAGGCAGGGGATGAAACCCAGGTAGTTGAAATAGAAACCTCCATAGGGGATTTTCTCGCCCTCCACTGTGGCAGAACCAAAGGCGCCGCCGAGAGCGGGGCGAAGGTCGACGGAGAGTTCCAGCGGGAATTCAAAGCGATAGCTCAATCCGGCCTGACCTACAACACCCACATTCATGGCAAATACACCAACTCCGAACGAACTGCCAAGCTGCAAACCGGGGCCGGCATAGACCGTCCAGGTGCCGGGCGTCCACTGAGGCTGGGCGACGACAAAGTTGTAGGTGGCGGTGGCTTGGACACCCAAAGCGTTCCAACCGGGTGTTCCGAGGTCAGCCTCTACGAAGTTCTTGCCAAGGTTGTGCTGGTAACTGACTTCGGCGCCCCAGCCGAAACGGGCACCGATGGCACGGGGACCGTTGTTGGTAAAGTGGGCTTTGATGGGTTCGGATGCGTTGCTCTCGCCATCGGCAGCAACGGCAACAAAAGCCGTGGAAAGGGCCAGTGCTGCGATAAGGATGAATCGTTTCATAATCATTCAGTTTTATTTTCGTTGGCAAAGATACATAATTTTTTGCTTTTCCGAGAAACTGATTATTTTTGTGTGTTGAAACAAAAGACTTGGCTTATGATGCGCGAAGAAACTGTTTTCGGCCCGATTCGCTCCCGTCGCCTGGGTGCGTCTCTGGGCATCAATCTGCTACCCCGCAAGGGGAAAATCTGCAACTTTGACTGCATTTACTGCGAATGCGGTTTGAACAAGGATGGAAAGGGGGACAGCGTGTTGCCGACCGCCATGCAGGTGCGCCGGGCGTTGGAGGACAAGTTGGCGGAACTGATGCTGGACGGGGGGCACATCGATTCCATCACCTTCAGCGGGGCCGGAGAACCGACCCTTCATCCGGAATTCGCAAAAATCGTGGATGACGTGGTATTGCTTCGCGATGCCTATTTCCCGGATGCCAAAGTGTCCGTGCTGAGCAATGGTACCCGGCTGGGAGACAAAACCGTGGTGGCAGCGCTGAAAAAGGTGGACAATCCCATTTTAAAGTTGGATGCCGCCGCGTCTGAAGATGTCGCCCTCATCAATCGCCCGGCTTTCCCGTACGATGTCAATGAGGTATTGGAAAACATGCGAGCCTTTGACGGAAATTTCATTTTGCAGAGTATGTTCCTCAAGGGACCCGGCTACGATTCGACGACGCCGGAACGCGTCGCCGCCTGGATGGACCTCGTCCGCGAGTTGCAGCCCCGCGCCATTCAGTGTTATAGTCTCGATCGTCCTGCTCCCGAGGAGGGTTTGGAGAAAATTTCCGTTGAACAACTGAAAAAACTCGTCCGTCCGCTTGTGGAAGAAGGTTTTAAGGTGGATTGCTATTAAAATTATACCAAGAAATCGAAATATTGTGTATCTTCGTGCCCTTGAAAAGAAACAGCGTCTATGGAGAAATTATTGAAGTATAAAGTTTCACTTCCCGGCATCAGAGGCTTTGCCCGTTTTTATCTGCTCAAGCCTGCGACTTCCCTTTACAGTTTCCACAAACTCATGCGTGCGGACATGGATTTTCCGCAGGATCAGACGGTCGTGTTCAAGGCGGTGGATGCCTTGGGTGAGGCAATGGCCCGTTTCAGCGACAGCAAAAATCTGGGGAAGGGTACCATAGACAAGGTCAGTGCCGCTCTCTGCCGCAAGGAAGGCTGGGACCATTTCATCTACTTTTACGATACCATCAACCGCAAGAGCGTGCTGGTGGATTTTGAAGATGAGACGGTCGGCGATGAGGGGGTGCATTATCCGATTCAGTTGGAGGCGGAGGCCAAAGGGCCGAACCCCATTGAGTTCGAGCGCGGGTATGTGGCGATGGAAGATATGCCCGATGACCGGCGCCGGCGCTTGCTCAAAGGCAATGAGGATGAGGACGAAGAGGATGTGGATGATGAAGAGATGGAGGAAGAAGAGATTGTCGCCGAAGACGAAGAGGCGTTTGACGAGGACGAAATGTAGTGGTGGCCGGGCGTAAGAAGCTGCTGATTCTGCTAGGCCCCACGGCCGTGGGCAAGACCGACCTCTCCGTGTCGTATGCCCGCCGTTATGACTCTCCCATTATTTCCTGTGATTCCCGGCAGATTTACCGGGAAATGAGCATTGGGACGGCCGTCCCGTCGGCGGCGTTGCGTGCCGGGATTCCCCATTATTTTATCCAGGACCATACGATTTTCGAGCCTTACACCGCCGGTAAATATGAGGTGGAGGCCTTGGCTTTGCTGGAGTCTCTGTTCAAGCAGGGGCATGAGACCCTGGTGATGGTAGGCGGCTCGGGCTTCTATATTGATGCGTTGTGCGAGGGCCTGGATGATTTCCCGCCGGCCGATCTGCCGCTACGGGAGGAATTGATGCGACGGCTCAAGGAGGAGGGCGTGGAGTCGCTGCGTTTGGAACTCAAGTCCTTGGACCCGGCCTCGTATGAGGCGATTGATATTGCCAATGGCCAGCGGGTGGTCCGGGCGCTGGAGGTCTGTCTGATGACGGGCCGTCCGTTCTCTTCCTTCAAGACCGGGACCCGCAAGGAGCGTCCCTTCGAGATTGAAAAAATCGGTTTGACGCGTCCCCGGGCCGAGTTGTATGCCCGCATCGATGCCCGTGTGCTGCAAATGGTGGAGGACGGGCTGATGGATGAGGTGCGCCGGCTCTATCCCCACCGGGCGCTGACGGCCTTGCAGACGGTCGGGTACAAGGAATTGTTCCCGGTGCTGGAAGGGGAGTACGATCTGGCGCGCGGCATCGAACTGGTACAGCGCAATACCCGTCACTACGCCAAGCGTCAGCTCAGCTGGTGGGCCCGCGACAAATCCATCCGGTGGCAGGAAGCATAGGCTGTATTCCTTGGAAAAGTCTTAGAATACATCCTCTTACGCGAACAACGCAGATAGCACATCGAGGGATTGGATGTGCAGGGGGGTGTCGAGGTGATATTCCAGGAATTTGAGATAACTGCGGATAATCCGGTCGCGGCGATGGCCGGTGAGGGGGACGAGCAGTGTTTGTTCGAAAGATTTTCCCTCCAACTTTTCCAGATCGTTCAGGCCCTCCTCGCTGAAAATCAATAAATCTTGTTCCGTTGCCCGGTAACCTTCTTTTTCGCTCAGTTCCTTGAGCAGGGCGATGTGGAAATTGGCATAAGGAATCTGGTTCGCACCGGTTCCCAAGCGGTCCAGCAGCAGGATGCGGCCCCGCAACCAAGCGTAGAAATCGGTGTCCACTTCGCCTTCTTGCAGGGTCTTGAGCAGCACTTCACTGAGGAAAAGGGCGATGCAATTCTTTCCGGGAGACTCCCGCAGAGAGGTCAGCGGCTCTTTTTGCGAGAAATGGGAGGCAACATCCAAACTGGATTTGTCGCTGTGGCTGATGTCGGCTTCGATGATGTTGAATTGCAAAAACCAGGCGGGCGAGACCTTTTTGCCCACCCCGCGGACGAGGAAACTTTTCTTGCCCAGTTCCCGGCAGAGCGTATGGATGACGAGGGCGTTCTCGCCATATTTCGTGGTGTGCAGTACAATGAGTTCGCAGGGCTGTTTCACGGCGTATGTCAGGCTTTTTCGTCAGGGGACAGGATTATTCGGCGTTGAGGCCGGAAAGATATTCGGCCATCAGCCGGAGGGCGACGCCCCGGTGGGAAATGCGATTTTTGTCTTCTTCGGAAATTTCCGAAACGGAGAGCCGCTGACTGTTGGGAACGCCGGGCGCAATGATGTCGGGGATGAAAATCGGGTCGTAGCCGAAACCGCCCGCGCCCTTGCGCGCATAGCCGATTTCTCCTTCGAGCGTTCCGTCGAAGAAATGGGGCGTGCCGCCGAGCATCAGCGTGACGGTGCAGCAGAAGCGGGCCCGGCGGTCGGTAACCCCTTCCATCTGCGCAAGGACTTTGTCGATGTTGTGCTGGAAATCCTTGTCCAGTCCGGCGTAACGGGCGGAATAGATGCCCGGGGCGCCGTTCAGCGCATCCACTTCCAGTCCGGAGTCGTCGGAGAAGCAGTCGCGGCCCAGCGCGTTCCAGATGGCCCGGCTCTTGAGCAGGGAATTCTCCTGAAAGGTCGTCCCCGTCTCTTCCACTTCTTCGGTGAATCCGGCTTGGGCGGCGGAAATGACTTCGTATTGTCCTTCCAGGATTTCGGCGGCCTCCCGGATTTTCCCCTTGTTGCCGCTGGCGAATATCAGTGTTTTCATTGCTTGCTTTTTTACGGCTTCGGCTTCCAGATTTTGAAACTTCCGCAGAGATGGAGCATCGAGAGATAGTGGACCATGCCGTCGTAGTAGCGGTATTGTCCCGTCATTAGGGTGGCATCCCAGGCCATTTGAAGATTCTTCCTGATGATTTCCTCATAGCCGGTCGTACCCATCAGGGCGTAGCAGGCCACGGCATTGGCGCCTGTTTCGCCCAGGGTGTAGGTCTCGGAGGCGCCAGTCCCGTCCCAGTTGAAGCGGGCGTGCTTGTAGCCGTCCGCCTCGAAGAAATCAATGATGCGTTTGGCCATTTGCGTCTGCCGCGTGGCATCGACGCCGAAGAGGTAGTAATCCATCCCGAAATTCATCGCGCACCGCATCGCGTCATACATATATTTGGTCGCGTTGGAGTTGTATGAGTATGCGTGCGGCGTTCCGTCAAAGTTGCTATAGTCGGAAAACAGGCCGGAAGTGGAGTTTGAACTTTTGTAAAGATGGTTCCGCGTCGCGCTGACGGCGGCAGTCCAGTCGTTCCGGTCGGTGTCGGACCAGCGGGAGAACAACTCGATGAAAGCAGGCAAGTCGTAAGAAGGGTTGGAGAAAGTTTGTTCGTTCCCTGTTGGCTGGAAGGTGATGATGTGATGGTCTCTGTTGAACAGCACGTGGCTTGGATTTTCCCACATTCTCTTCAATATGTATTGCGCATCGTCCCAATAGCCGTTGTCGTCCCAGCGGTGGGCGGCAAAGAGCAGGGATGCCATAAAGTACATCTCGGCATCGGGGCAGCAGTTGTCGTCCCCGCCGGTTCCGTTATCAGAGCGTTGCCAGGCGAAATAGCCGTCCCATTCCCCGCCCTTGTGCCACATATGGTTTTTCGTCCAAGTCCACAACTTGTCGAACTCCGCTTTGTGATTGGTCTGCACGGCAATCATCATTCCGTAGGCCATCCCCTCGGAGCGAACATCGTTGTTGTTGATGTCCTTGATATAAGCCTCGTTTCCGTTGTCGAAATAGACCCTTTCGTTGTTGTTCCCTTTGAAATAATGGTTCCAAAGTTCGTCCAGTTTGTGTTGGATTTCCTGGTCGGTCTTGCCCAAATAGGTCTTGAAGGGACTGGTGTAGTCTCCGGTATAGTAGGCGCCGGAATAGTGGGTCGCTTCGGTCGTCGGGCCGAAATACGCTCCGTTTTCATCGTAATAACTCGAAGCGCCGGGGGTATCGGGAGTATCGGGGACGGCGGGATTGGCGGGGCTGTCTTTTCTGCAGCCGGACAGCGTCAGCGCGAGGGCCAAGGCCGCTGCGAAAATGAACCAATGGGTTTTCATATCAGTTATGATTAGTTTGAAGTTTCTTCAGCTTGCGGGTCTGCCTGTTTATTTTTTGCTTGCGGGCATAGGAGACGATTAGTTTCTTGTAGTTTTCGGCTTCGAGGCGTGTGTCTTTGGGCTTGATGGTTGCAATTTTGTCCAGTCCGTCCACCATCGTCCGGATATCATTGCCGAAAGCGTCCAGTTCTTTTTCGAATGTCCCGGCCCCTTGGAGGTTGTCTGCCGCGGGCGAGTCCGTCGCTTGTCCGGCTTGCCGGCGCTTGAGGTGGGACGATGCCTCGTGCAGGAAGACGGCTGCGATGCACTCGGCGGGCAGGCCGATTTCGACGGCGGCGATGCGGGCCACGCCCAGCGGATGCTCGAAAAACGGATGCCCGTCGCCCCGGTCCGCTCCTTCCAGTACGCTTTGTGCGAGCCTTGCCGCTTTTTCAATCATCTCCCGTCCCTGCGCATCATAGCGGGAGGTTATGTCTTCCAGATAATTCATCTTTTCAACTACGAAGTTAGTGATTTTTTGAAAATAATTTCCTTTATTTGCAAAAGATTAAAAAATTGACGGCTATGCCTATGAAAACATTGAACGTTCCCTTGATGGGGACCTTGCTGGCTCTGTCCCTGATTGCCTGCCCGCTCCTGTATTTCTATGTCGGACCCGCACTCGATGCCGTGCAGTTGGATGTCCTGAAAACCCTTCTGCTGCTGATGGGCGCCAGCGTCCTCTATTGTTTTGTCGTCGGCGAACTGACCGGCAACAACAGCCAGATGGACAAACTCTGGAGCATCCTGCCGCCCGTCTATGTCTGGGTGATTGCGGCGAAGGCCGGTTTTTCACCCCGTCTGGTCGTGATGGCGGTACTGGCTACGGCCTGGGGCTGCCGGCTTACCTTCAATTTCGCCCGCAAGGGGGCCTACCGCCTCAAATTCTGGGAAGGGGAAGAAGATTACCGCTGGAAGGTGCTGCGCGAAAGCAAGGATTTCCAGCCGCATTGGAAATGGATGCTCTTCAATTTGTTTTTCATCTCTTTCTATCAGAATGCCCTGATTCTGCTGACGACTTTCCCCGCATTGGTGTCGATGCATTCTACCCTTCCGTTCGGCTGGGTGGACGGCCTGGCCACCGTGCTGATGGGCGCCTGCATCATTTACGAAACCGTCGCGGACGAACAGCAGTGGGCTTTCCAGAGCAAAAAATGGGAGATGCTCAAGCAGGGCGCCGCGCTGCAGGACCTGCCGGCTCCCTACAACAAGGGCTTCAATACCGTCGGTCTTTGGGGCATCAGCCGCCATCCCAATTATCTCGCCGAGCAGAGCACTTGGGTGTGTTTTTACCTCTTTTCCGTCGGAGCCGGTCTGGGCCTGTTCAACTGGAGTCTCATCGGCGCCCTCCTGCTCGTCGTCCTCTTTCAGGGCAGCGCCGCCTTCGCCGAGGACATCAGCAGCGCCAAATATCCCGAGTATCAGCAATACTGCCGTCAGGTCTCCCGCTTCTTCCCCGGCAAACGCTACAATCCCGACTCCTCGACCCGCTGACGCGACTTCCCCCAGGCATCCCGCAGGCTGGCACGGAGGGCGTCAAAGGCGGGAATAAAGGCTTCGGGCAGGGGCTCGGACGGGGGAGAGTCCATTGTCAGGGGATTGACGGGCGAGCCGTTTTTCCAGACGCGGAAGTCCAGATGCGGGCCGGTACAGCGTCCGGTCGCGCCCACATAACCGATGACCTGCCCCTGGCTGACGCGGGCTCCCGCCGTGATGCCTTTCCCGAATTTCGACAGGTGGAGGTAGGCTGTGGAATAGACGCTGTTGTGTCGGATGCGCACCGTGTTTCCACCGGCTCCTTCGTATTTGACGCTCAGGACCGTGCCGTCGCCGATGCTCATCACGGGCGTGCCGGTGGGAGCGGCATAGTCCACTCCGGTATGCGGCTGGACCTTGCGGGTGACCGGGTGCTTGCGGGCGTAGGAGAAGCCCGACGAGACGCGGGAGTAGTGCAGCGGCGCCTTCAGGAAGGTTTTGCGCATACTTTCTCCCTTTTCGTTCCAGTAGATGTTGCTGCCGATGCCCGCGAGCAGTTTGTCCCAGTCGATGGCATCCCCGTTGCCGGCAGCAAGGCTGTCCGCCGGCCGGGCCTGGCTTTGCAGTTGAGTTTGCTGTTGATGCCGGGCTTGCCGTACATATTCGGCCGGATTGAACATAATACATTCATAGTCCGTTCCCCGATGGGTGAAAATCGCGTAGCGGACGGTGTCGATGCCGATGACCGCACCGTCGCAGATTTTCTTGCGGTAGAGCACCCGGAAACGGTCGCCTTTCTGCAAGCCGAAAAAGTCTACCGTCCAAGCGTAGATGTCCGAGAGGTCCAGAATGAGTTGGACGGGCGCTCCGGCAGCCTGCATGTCATTCCAAAGCGAGGAATTGATGGTGACGTCCGCCCGGGCGTCCTCGTAGCGGATTTCTTTGCATACCTTGTAGATGCGCGTGGAGTCCTTCAACGCAAAGACCGTGCTCTCCAAGCGATTGTTGTGATAGACCAGATAATGTAAGTGCTTCCGCCCGTCATTTTCGGCCTTGCCCTTTGAACTGGTCTTGCCTCCTGGATGGGCCCCCGTATTTGACCCCGGATTGGATGCTATATTTGATTCTGGGTTGGATGCTGCCTCCGTTTCCGTTTCTGCTCCCCCTTCCTGGAATTTTTCCTTTAAATAATAGGCATCGTACTCATTCCCGGCCCGCATTTTCCTCACATCGAACAGGCTGTCCGGGCACGATTGAGAGAGCGCCCAAGCCTCCTTCCCGGACAGGCCCAGCCGCATCAGCAACCCCATGAAGTTCTCTCCGCCCCGCACGCGGCCGCTTTTCATTTCCAGCGTGTCCGTCAGGAAACCCAAGGGGTAGATGGTGTCGTGCTGCTCCGCCGTTTCGCTCTTCCCGGCCGCCAGCCTTCCCCGGCATCCCGACAAAGCCAGCGCCGCCGACAAGACTGTCAGCAGCGCCAGGCTTAAAAATATGTCTTTTCTTCTCATTTGAACAAATCGTCCAGGACAACGATGTCATTAATGTGTGACCGGTGCTTGGAGTCTGTTACGCCAAAGGATGTGACAAGGGCGATATAGATGGAATGGCTGGGCTTATGGACGGAGGAATTTCTCAAAGCGTTAATTTGCCTGGCAAATTCTTCAGCATCCTCGTCTTTGAGGGTATATTTTCCTTCTGAGAACTTCATCTCGCAGATATAGTCGGCTCTTTCTGCCGTTGCCGGTACGATAAGGTCAAGTTGGGCCCCCTCTCCATCCGGAGATTCTCCACTCCAACTAAAGGGCGTCTCGTATTCTTTTATTCTGAGGGCATCGGCCAGTTGTTGAATATGCCCCAAGGCGAGCAACTCGAAGGAGTGACCCGCCCAGGAATAGAAGGGTTTGCTCCGTTGAACCGAACGCCAGGACGTGGCGTCTGAATTCTCAACAAACCGAAGATAGAAAAGTGTAAAAAAATCAACGAGTTGGTAGACCGTTTGCTTGCGGGCGCCCCCATAGAGGGAGTAACTTCTGATGATGCCGGAATCTATTAAATTTTCCAAGACATCGGAGAAACGTCCGCCGCCCTTCTTTTCCACGGCCTTTAACAATTCTGTCCGCGTCATTCCGTAGAATTTTTTCCCCAGCAGGCGGATAACATTGATATAAACGTCAGAGCTCGAATATAGACCCGTGTATACATCCTTGAACTCTTGTCGCGCTTGGTCTTTATTGAAATAGATGGAGTTGATGTTGTCCGCCATCGTTCTGTCCGGTCTGAATCGATCCATATAGAACGGGACACCGCCGATAACCATATATGTGAGGGCGATTTCGTACCTAGATAGGTGAAATCCCCTATTCTCCCAATATCTCTCGCATTCTGCCAAGGTGAAAGGTTTGAGAGAAATAGATTCGGTAATTCTTCCATAAAGACCGCCGTAATCTCGCATGACATTGTCAATCATCCAACTGGTGGCGGAGCCGCACACGATGAGGAAGACGTCTTTGCGTTTTCTGGCCCACGAGTTCCAAAAGTGCCCCAATTCGCTCAGTAGTTCCGATGATTGGGGGCCGGCGAGCCAAGGTAATTCGTCAATGAAAATAACCTTTCGGCGTGTGTGTTTGGACTGGATGAGTTTTTTTAGCAAGCCCAAGGCATCCAGCCAGTTGGTTGGTTCTGGGTTCCCATCTTTTTCCAATCCATATTCCAACAGGCTATTGTAGAAGTGTTTGAGTTGTACTTGGCGATACGATTCTACTTTTTCAGGGTTGCTGCTGTCGATTTTCAGGAATAAGCCGACAGCCATGAATGACATTTTGTCCTCCAAGGCTTCTTCTATCAAGAATGACTTCCCGACACGACGCCTGCCATAAATGGCTAAAAACTCAGATTTCTTTGATTCGTAGAGTCTTGATATGGTGGCAAGTTCTTCTTCTCTTCCAATAACTGATGATGGGTTCATATTTTTCCTAATAGGTTGCTGCAAAGATAGTAAAATATTTTTTACCCGTCTAGAAAATCGGCCAAAATCACACTTTTTTGTTGAATTTGGCCGATTTTCTGGGAAAAACAACCCTAATAATAGTGGGGGGCGCGCCAGGTGTCCTTGAACCGGGACACCTGAAGCACCCACAGGAGAGCCAGTTGCATAAAATTTGCTTTTCTCCGGGCTTGCGTGTATCTTTGTTGGCAACGGGAGAATGTTGATGGAGAGGTGTCATTTGTAAGACTGAAAGCAAACTAAGATAATGAATCGTTTGATGCAGGATATGATGGCCGTGGCGGACCCGTCGCAGGTGGCGGGATTGTCCCGCTTTTTTAAAACGGGGCCGGGGCAGTATGGCGAGGGGGACAAGTTCCTCGGCATCAAAGTTCCTGTTACGCGTGTGGTGGTAAAAAACGCTTGGCAAGAATTGGATTTTGCGGATTTGGACCAATGTCTGCAGAGCGAATATCACGAAATCCGTCTGGCCGGGCTGCTGGCCCTCATTCAAATCTTCTCTCACGCCTGCAAGGCTTCCCGTTCTTCTTCGGAATCCCTTCCGGCGCGCTTGTCTCTCCAACAGCAATGCGTCGACTTTTATCTGGCCCATACGGACGCGATTAATAATTGGGATTTGGTGGACCTGTCCTGTTATCCTTTGCTGGGCGAATGGCTGCTGGACAAGGACAGGAGCCTGCTTTACGAACTGGCCCGCAATGGGAAAACGATTTGGGAACAACGCATAGGGATGGTCAGCACGATGACTTTCGTCCGTCACGGCCAATTGAATGACACCTTTGCCATCGCCGACATCCTTCTCCACCACCCCCACGACCTGATTCAAAAGGCTGTCGGCTGGCTGTTGCGCGAAGCCGGCAAACGCGATGAACGCGCCTTGATCTCCTACCTCGAACCTCGCGCGGCCACCATGCCCCGTACGGCCCTGCGCTACGCCATTGAAAAATTGGATGACGCCCAGCGAAAGCATTTTCTGGGGCGCGAATGATGTCCTAGAAAAATGATTACCTTTGTAATCAAAAAGGAGAACATTTATGGATACGTATAATTCTGAAACTGCGGAACGTCCTGCGTATACGGAGGCCGACATTCGTGAGATAGTTGCGGCGCAGCGGAAATTCTTCCGGACGGGAGCGACGCTTCCCGTGGACTGGCGCATCAAGCAACTGAAAAAGTTGAAAGCCGCCGTGCTCGCCCACGCGACGGAGTTTGAGGCGGCGCTGGCCGAAGATTTGGGCCGCAGCCGGGTGGAGGCGTATCTGTGCGACATCGCTCCCATCGTCACCGAAATCAATGAGATGCTCGGCGGGCTGCGGAAATGGGCGCGTCCGGAATGCCATTTCAGCGGATTGATGTGTTTCCCCAGCCTCATCACCAAGGTGTACAAAATGCCCTACGGCGTCTCTTTGGTCATCAGCCCGTTCAACTTCCCGATTCTGCTGACCATCGGGGTGGTCGCCGCGGCGATGGCAGGCGGAAATACGGTGGTCATCAAGTCTTCCAGCAAGTCGGCGGCCAGTACCGCCGTGCTGAAGCGTTTCTTCGCGGAAGTGTTCCCGCCGGAATATGTCACCCTCATTGACGGGGGACACGATATCGCCGATTTGTGCCTGGCGCAGCGTTTCGACAAGATTTTCTACACCGGTTCGCCGGCTGTGGGCAAGCACGTGCTGACCGAAGCTGCCAAGAACCTCACGCCCGTAGCCCTGGAACTCGGGGGAGAGACGGGCAACTGGTGCGTGGTGCGCAAGGATGCCGACCTGAAGGATGCGGCCCGCAAAATCGCCTTTTTCAAACTGTGCAACGCCGGTCAGATCTGCATCAACATCAACCAGGTGGCCGTCGCGGAAGAGGTGGCGGAAGATTTTATCCGGGAATTGAAAGCGGCGTTCGTCAAACAGATTGGCGAAAGGGCGGAGGAGAATCCCGATTATCCCAAACTCATCACCGACAAGGCCTACGAGAAATGCGCCCGGCTGTCGGACGAGTACCGCGAGCGCATCGTATTTGGCGGAACGGGTAATCCTGACACCCGTCGCTATTCCCCCACGGTGATTTATCCGGTGAACATCGACGAGCCCATCGTGCAGCACGAACTTTTCTGTCCCTTGCTGCCCATCGTCCCTTTCAAGGATGAGGAGGTGGATGCGCTGATGGAGACCATCGCGGACCGGGAACATCCGCTGGCGATGTATCTTTTCACCCGGAATATCCGTTGGGCCAACCGGGTGATGCAAACGCAGCAGTACGGGGGCGGCTGCATCAATGAAGTGTGCATCCATCTGATGGTGAAGGGGGTGCCGTTCAACGGGACGGGCCACTCCGGAATGGGGGCCTACCACGGAGAGTGGGGCTTCCGCGAATTTACCCATCCCCAGACCGTCCTGCGGGGCAGCACCTTCTTCAATCTTTCGCTGCGCGAACATCCCTACAGCGGCAAAGCCGGCGAGAAAAAAATGAAGATTCTGAAACTTTTTGAACGATAATACCGATGGAAATTTTGTTTTCGTTTATGGCCGGCATCGTGCTGTCCGCCCTCATCGCTTTCTTTGTCGCCAGAAGCGTTGTCAAATCCCGTATTGCCGAAACGGAACGGTCGGTCCGTTTGCAGGCGGAGTCCTCCATGAAGGTGGAACTGGCCCGTTTGGAATCGGACCTGGAACACGCCCGGAATCAGTTGCAGGTGACCAAAGAAGAGGCCGCCCAAGCGCTGCAGGCCAGCAAAGATGAAGCTGCCCAAACTTTGCAAGTTGCCAAAGATGAAGCTGCGAAAGCGCTGCAGGCTTCCAAGGATGAGGCCGCGAAAGCGTTGGAAGATACGAAGGCCGAAATGGGCAAACGGTACGCGGAAGACCTTGCAGCCCGCAACACCGCGCACAAAGAGGCGATGGCGACCCTGCAGGCCCGTTTCGACGAGACGATGGCCAAGATTTCCGCCCAGGTGAAAACCGACACCTCCGAAATGTTGAAGGCCCGCCAGAAGGAGTTTGCCGAGACCAGCAACCAGAGCCTCGGACAGATTGTGACGCCGTTGAAGGAAAACATCGCCGAACTGAAAAAGGTGATGGAGGAAGAAAGCAAGGAGCAGGCCGAGCGCAACGGCGAGATGCGCGAACGGATTAAAAACTTGATGGAGCACAGCGACGCCGCCCGCAAGAGCGCGGATGAACTGGCCGCCGCTTTCAAGCACGGCAGCAAACTGCAGGGCGATTGGGGAGAGACCATTTTGGAAGAACTTCTCTCTTCCCAGGGCCTGACCAGGGGCGTACATTTCGATACCCAGCCCGTCATCCGCGGAACCGACGGCAAGCCCGTCAAGAATGAGGACGGCGCGATGATGCGGCCGGATGTTATCCTGCATTTGGATGAACGGCGCGAGGTGATTATCGACTCCAAGGTGTCGTTGACAGCGTATGTGGATTATGTTAATGCAGAGAAAGAAGTTGACCGACAAGCGTTCCTCAAGGCGCATCTCGAAAGCATTAGGAAGCATGTAAAGGAACTGGCGACCAAGGATTATGCTTCGTATATCCAGGCTCCGAAAGTCGCGGCGGGCTACGTGATTATGTTCGTTCCGAATATGGGCGCCTTGTGGGCGGCTCTCCAGGCCGAACCGGACCTCTGGCGCAAAGCGGCGGATGCCAATGTCTATATGGCGGATGAGCAGACTCTATACGGGGCGCTCAAGATTGTGCGCATGACCTGGACACAGGTAGCCCAGGCCCAGAACCACGAAAAGGTGTACGAACTGGCCAACGAAATGATTGACCGCGTGGGGATTTTTATGGAGAAGTATGAAGGACTGGGCAAAGCCTTGAAAAGAGCCTCTGATGAATATGAGGATGGTCTGAAGAAACTCGAACCCCAGGGCCAGAGCATCCTTAATACCTCCGGCAAACTGATTAAGCTGGGTGCGAAGAACAGCGGAAAACATCCCATCAAGGCGCTCGTCGATATCGACGACATCCCCGCCTTGGCCGCCCCGGAAGAAGCGGAATAAAAGTAGGGAGAAAATAGGAGGAAAGTAGGGAGAAAATGTTATCTTTGCAGCGAAAATTTAAAGGACTATGGCTGCTATTGATGAATTGAATACTCTTCTTGGGCGTTATAGAGAGTTGGAGATAGACTCGCAGATTGACTACGAGAAGTTTTACCTGTACTCAATTATTACGCATTCTACGGCAATAGAGGGCTCGACCATCACGGAAATAGAAAACCAGATGTTGTTTGATGAGGGAATTTCCGCAAAAGGGAAAACCATCCTTGAACAATTGATGAATTTGGATCTGAAAGCGGCATATGAGGAGAGCATTCAACTGGCAAAGAAGCATACACTTATCACGGTGGATTTTCTAAAGTCTCTGGCCCGCCTCGTCATGAAGAATACCGGTTCTGTATATAAAACAGCCTTGGGGGAGTTCTCATCCGCCAACGGAGACCTTCGACTCGTCAATGTGACAGCCGGCGTCGGCGGGCGTTCCTATATGAGTTATACCAAGGTTCCTGCGTGTTTGGAGGATTTTTGTCATTGGCTGAATGCAGAGCGCGAGAAGAAGATGACGGTGCAGGAACAATATTATCTTAGTTTCGATGCACATTATCGACTGGTTACCATTCATCCCTGGGCGGATGGAAATGGACGAATGGCGAGGCTTTTGATGAACCATCTCCAATTTGAATTCGGACTCGTTCCCTCCAAAGTCCTGAAAGAGGATAAGGCGGATTATATCGAGGCGTTAATCGCAACGCGAGAAAAAGAAAATTTGTCCTATTTCCGGGATTTTATGGCTGGGGAAATGGTGAAGACGCTCAAAATAGACATTGATTCTTATCTTCAGTCTATGCAGGAAAGTGGGGAGAAAAATCAGAAAGGTAGGGAGAAAACGGGGAAAAGTAGGGAGAAAATACGCTGCCTTTTGCGAGACAATCCTCAAATGACAACGAAACAATTGGCAGATTCGCTGGGCATCTCCGACAAGGCCGTGGAGAAGCATCTATCCAAATTGAAGGCAGATGGACTTCTTATGCGGGAAGGACCGGACAAAGGCGGAAAATGGGTGGTAAAGGAGGTTTAGAATGAATTTTCAGTTGGTATCTACTTATGCGCCGGCGGGGGATCAGCCCTCAGCGATCGACGGAATCTGCAAGGCATTGTCGGGCGGCGTGGAGAATGTGACGCTGCTGGGCGTGACGGGTTCCGGCAAGACGTTTACGATGGCCAATGTCATCGAAAGGTTGCAGCGGCCGGCCCTGGTGCTGAGCCACAACAAGACCCTGGCGGCCCAGTTATATGGCGAGTTCAAGGCCTTTTTCCCCAAGAATGCGGTGGAGTATTTTGTGTCGTACTACGACTATTACCAGCCCGAGGCCTACTTGCCGACCACCGATACCTATATAGAAAAAGATCTGTCCATCAATGAGGAAATCGAGCGTCTGCGCCTTTCTACGGCATCTTCCCTGCTGAGCGGCCGGCGCGATGTGATTGTGATTTCCAGCGTGTCGTGCCTGTATGGCGTCGGCAATCCGGAAGATTTCCACAACCAGACCATTCATCTTCAGAAAGGCCAGCGCATCACTCAGACTTCGCTGATGTATGCGTTGGTCGACGCCCTCTACAACCGTACGGAAGGGGAGTTCAAGATGGGCTGTTTCCGGGTCAACGGAGAGAGCACGGATATCTGTATGGGATATGGGCAGAACGCGGTTCGCGTGGAGTTTTTCGGGAATGAGATCGATGCGATTTTCGTCATCGACCCTGCGACCGGCGCCCGTTTGGAAGAAATCGAGGAGGTCAACATCTACCCGGCCAACAACTTTGTGACGACCAAGGAGAGAAGCGCCCTGGCCGTCAGCCAGATTCAGACCGACCTGCTCGACCAGTGCAAGTATCTGGAGGAAATCGGGAAATTTCTCGAGGCCAAGCGCCTGAAACAGCGGGTGGAATACGACCTGGAAATGATCAAGGAAATGGGCTACTGTTCCGGCATCGAGAACTACTCCCGGTACTTTGACGGCCGCGCTGCCGGCACGCGTCCTTTCTGCCTGCTGGACTATTTCCCCGATGATTTTGTCACATTCATTGATGAGTCGCACGTGACGATTCCCCAGATCCGGGCGATGTACGGGGGCGACCACAGCCGCAAGTCCGTGTTGATTGACTATGGTTTCCGTTTGCCGGCTGCGGCGGACAACCGACCGTTGAAATTTGAAGAATTTGAAGAACTGACGGGCCAGCGCGTGTTTGTCAGCGCCACTCCGGCCGATTATGAATTGGAAAAATCCGAAGGGCTCATCGTCGAACAGGTGGTGAGGCCGACCGGCCTGCTTGATCCGCCCATCGAAATCCGGCCTACCGAGAACCAGGTGGACGATTTGCTGGAAGAGGTGCGTGTGCGGGCGGAACGCGATGAACGGGTGCTCGTGACCACGCTGACCAAGCGGATGGCCGAGGAATTGGACAGTTATTTCCAGCGAATGGGCGTACGCTGCCGCTATATCCACTCCGATGTCGATACGATGGAGCGGGTGGAAATCATCGAGGACTTCAAAAACGGGCTTTTCGATGTGCTGGTCGGCGTAAACCTGCTGCGGGAAGGACTGGACATCCCGCTGGTGTCGCTGGTCGCGATTCTGGATGCGGACAAGGAAGGATTTTTGCGCTCCGATACGGCCCTGACGCAGACGGCTGGCAGAGCCGCCCGCAATGTCAACGGGCTGGTGATCATGTATGCGGACTCGATTACCGGTTCGATGCGCCGGACACTGGAAGAGACGGCCCGCCGCCGCAACAAACAGTTGGCCTATAACGAAGAACACCATATCACACCCACGCAGATTCGCTCGCACAGCAATGTGCTGGTCGCTTCCAAAGGCCGTTCCAGCGCTCCGACTTCCTACGACGATCCGGCTTATATTCCTTCGCCCGATGAGCTGGGCCACGGAAAAGTGTCGGTCGGATTGGGCCTGGATTCCCGCCGGGAAGGTACCGCCAAGACCGTGGACGGCTATGTGAAGGCCGACCTGGCCGCCGTACTCCAGGACCCGGTTATCCGTGCGATGAGCCGAGAGCAGGTCGAAAAGTGCGTCAAGGAGGCAGAACGCAATATGAAGAAGGCGGCGGCCGCCCTCGATTTCCCTGCCGCCGCCAAATTCCGCGACGAGATGTGGGCGCTGCAAGAATACCTGAAAGTCTGGAAAGAATAGCGCTTGAGCTTTTCACGCACAGGCAAAAAGTTTTCAGAACCCGAAAAAAGGGATTCTGAAATTCTTTTCACCTGTGCTCCCTCAACGCTCTCGCTCAGCGCTATTCTTCAAAAGAGAGCCAAGGGTTCTGTCGGATGGAGGGGACTTGGGAGAGGGGAACGGAGAGGGTGATGCGGCAGGGCGTATCCATCTCCAGGTTCAGTATGCGGATGCCTTCGCTTCCCGCTGCCGACCCGCCGCTTGGCCTTCCTCCCAATCCGCCTGCCGGCCCGCCGCCCGGCCCGCGAGTGGATTTGGTCAGTTTCATCACTTCGCCCATTTTTTCATAGGGGAAGGTGGCCGTCAGCGTCAGGCAGACCGTTTTCTCGATGATTTGCGCCTGCGAAAGAGCGTCGGCCGCCGCGCTGCGATACGCGTTGATGAGCCCCGGAATGCCGAGCTTGATGCCTCCGAAATAGCGCACTACAATAATCAGGATGTCGCTCAGACCGTAGGAGTCGATCTGGCCCAGAATGGGGCGGCCCGCGCTTCCGGACGGCTCCCCGTCGTCATTCATCCGCCATTTGCCCGCCAACAGTCCAGCCCCGCCAATCCCAGCAGTAAGTCCAGCTCCGCCAATCCCGTCAGCACCTAACCGATCTCCGCCCAACGCATCAGGTCCCGGTCCGCCTGTTCCCGCACCCCCGTTTTCTCTGCCTCCGTTCGCTCCGAGCCGATAGGCGTAGCAGACGTGGCGGGCGTCGTGGTATTTCTTGCGCGCCTGGTCCACCGCCTCTTTGACCTCCTCCTCGCCCGATACCGGCAGGGCGAACGCGATGAAACGGCTGCCCTTGTCCTTGAACAGTCCTTCCGTCGGCGCGGCGATGCTCGTATATCGGTCGCTATTCATTCTTCATCGGAGATTTTCGCCCACGAAAGTAGTCATTTTTTACCAAAAATCCCCCAAAATCGGCGGAAATTGTTAACTTTGCAGGTTATGGGAATTTTTGACAAAGGCGTAAAGAAAACAAAGGCCGGTCTTTTCGACAGACTGTCCCGCGCGATTGCCGGGAAGTCCACCGTCAGCGACGACATCCTCGACGCCATCGAAGATGCGTTGATTGCGACCGACATGGGCGTGGATACCACCCTGAAAATCATTGACAACCTCGAAGACAGGGTGAGCCGCGACAAATATATGTCGATGGACGAACTCATTACGATGCTCCGCGAAGAGATTGCCGCCCTGCTGGATGTCAATCTGGACGAGCAGAAATCCGACGAGGACTATGTGGAGCCCACTTTTTCCGAACAGTTTGATTTTACCAGGAAACCCTATGTCATTCTTGTCGTGGGGGTGAACGGCGTGGGCAAGACTACCACCATCGGCAAGATTGCCTCCCGTCTGCGGGCCGAAGGGAAGAAGGTGATGATCGGGGCGGCGGACACGTTTCGGGCGGCGGCCGTGGACCAGCTGACCATCTGGGCCGAGCGCGCCGGGGTGGATATTGTCAAGCAACAGATGGGTTCGGACCCTGCTTCGGTGGCATACGACACCGTCAAATCGGCGGTCGCCAAAGGGGCGGACGTGGTGCTGATTGATACGGCCGGGCGTCTGCACAACCGCATCGACCTGATGAACGAGCTTACCAAAATCAAGAATGTCATCAAGAAAGTCATTCCCGAAGGTGCCTCCGATGTGATGCTGGTGCTGGATGGTTCGACCGGACAGAATGCCTTCCAGCAGGCGGGCGAGTTTGCCAAAGCGACGGACATTTCCTCTCTGGCGGTCACCAAACTGGACGGCAGCGCCAAGGGCGGCGTAGTCATCGGTATTGTGGACAAATACCGGATTCCCATCAAATTCATCGGTATCGGCGAGGGCGTCGAGGATCTCAAAGTCTTTGACAAACGTGCCTATGTCGAGAACCTTTTCTCCGAGGAGGACATCAAAAAATGATTGAGCGTGTGCAAGCAAACGCAGAAAATGATTGAAGAATTAAGAAATTAAACATATGAAAATCTCGTACAATTGGCTGAAAGAGTATCTTAGCTGTGAACTCGGCCCCCAACAGATTGCGGACGCCTTGACTTCCATCGGGCTCGAAGTGGATTCCCTCGAAGAAGTGGAACAGATCCCCGGCGGGCTCAAAGGCGTGATTGTCGCCGAAGTGGTGGAATGTGTGGAGCACCCCGATTCCGACCACCTGCACGTGACGAAACTCAACACCGGCGAAGGGGAACTCCTGCAGGTGGTGTGCGGCGCCCCCAATGTGGCGGCCGGGCAGAAAGTGCTGCTGGCGACCGTGGGAACCGTTCTGGGAGAAGATTTCAAAATCAAGAAGTCCAAAATCCGGGGCGTGGAGTCCTTGGGCATGATTTGCGCCGAGGATGAACTGGGCATCGGAGAAGACCACAGCGGAATTATGGTGCTGGAGCCGGATGCCGTGCCTGGAACCCCCGCCAAAGACTACCTGCACCTCAAGACGGATGCTGTCATTGAAATCGGACTGACCGCCAACCGCGTGGATGCCGCTTCCCATATCGGCGTCGCCCGCGACTTGTACGCCTACCTCAAATATCAGGGCCTTCCCTGTGCCCTGCACATTCCGTCCGTAGATGCCTTCCAGGAAAAACAGGTGCCCGGCGAAGCCGTCGGTGTCCAGGTGGATTCTCCCCTCGGCGCTCCCAAATATACGGCCACCACGCTCCTGGGCGTGAAAGTCGGTCCTTCACCCCAGTGGCTGCAGGAACGCCTGCTGAGCATCGGCCTGCGTCCCATCAACAACATCGTGGACGTGACCAATTTCGTGTTGATGGAAGTGGGACAGCCCTTGCACGCCTTTGACAAGGCTATGATCGAAGGCGGTCGCATCGTGGTCCGTCAGGCGAAGGCGGGAGAGAAGTTCGTCACCCTTGACGGCGTGGAAAGAACCCTTGATGAGAGCGACCTGATGATTGCCGATACCTGCAAGCCGATGTGTCTGGCCGGTATTTTCGGCGGAGAAAAATCGGGCGTGAGCGACAGCACGGTGGATGTGGTGCTCGAAGGCGCTTATTTCAAACCCACTTTCATCCGCAAATCCTCCAAACGTCACGGGCTCAAGACCGACGCGGCTTTCCGCTATGAAAGGGGTTGCGACCCGCTCGTGCTCGAATGGGCCGCCGCCCGTGCCATTACCCTGATGCAGCAGGTGGCCGGCGGTAAGGTGTGCGGCACGATGCAGAAAGTCTATAGCGAGGACATCACCCGCAAACGCATAGAACTCGACTACAATCGTATCCAGCGCTTTATTGGCAAACAGATTGGCGTTGAGGCCATTGAAAAGATACTCGAATGCCTGGACTATCGCTTCGTCGAGCGCCGCAAGGATGCCGAAGGAGCGGTCTGCGGGGCTGTGGTGGACATTCCTTCCTATATGATTGACGTGGAGCGCGAATGCGACGTGGTGGAAGAAATCCTCCGTATCTACGGCTACAACCATATCGAACTGCCCCAGCGGATGCAGACTTCGGTCAATCCGACCATCCGTCCGGAGGCTGAGGCCGTCCGCAACAAGATTTCCGACTTCCTGGCCGCCAACGGATTTGTCGAGACGATGAACAACTCCTTGACCAAATCCTCCTATTACAGCGGACTGACCACCTTCCCCGAAGAGGCCTGCGTGCGGATTCTCAATCCCTTGTCTTCCGACCTCAATGTGATGCGCCAGACCCTGCTGTTCGGCGGATTGGAAGTCATCGCCCGCAACATCAACCACCAGATTCTCAACCTCCGCACGTTCGAATACGGAAGCGTTTACGCCCTGAACCCCGAAGGGGACGGCCGGACTCTCGCCAGTTACGAAGAGCACAGCTGCTTCTGCCTGATGATGACCGGGACCAAAGAAAAAATGTGGCGTCTGGACGCGCAGAAGGGGAGTTTCTTCCAACTTAAGGGCTATCTCGAACTCTTGCTCAAACGCTTGGGCGCTGATTTGAATACCCTGCCCACGGATGCCGCGCCTGAAGACATTTATGCCGAAGGCGTGTGCTATCAGTTGCCCGGAAGCCAGGCCCCGCTGGCCGTATTGGGAGAAATCAAGCGCTCCATCCTGCGCAATTTCGATATCAAACAACCCGTCTTTGCCGTGGAAATCAACTGGCCGGCCCTGTTTGAACTGGTCAAACGCATCAAAGTCTTGTTCAAGGAACTGCCCCGTTATCCCGAGGTGCGCCGCGACCTGGCCCTGCTGGTGGACGACAATGTGCGTTATTCCGATTTGCGTCGCACCGCCATCCGTGCCGGGAAGAAGATACTCAAGAATGTCACCCTCTTCGATGTGTATCAGGGCGATAAGATTCCCGCCGGCAAGAAGCAATATGCGATGAGTTTCGTGCTGCAGGATGAAGAAAAGACCCTGACCGACCAGGATGTGGAGAAGACGATGGACCGGATTCTCGCCAGCCTGACCGGAGAATGGGGAGCGACCTTGCGATAAGCCCGACTGCTGATGAAACGCATTTTTCTCTTCCTCTTGTTGCTGGGTGCCCTGCTCTCGTGTGCGCCACGGGGGCGCGTCATCCCGAAGGAGAAATTGGCGGAGATTTATGCGGATATGTTCGTGGCGGATCAATGGGTGGCAGACAAGCATCTCCGCAGTGCGTTGGATACCGCTTCGCTCTATGGGGCTGTCCTTGAACGCTATGGCTATACGGTGGAAGACTATCGCGTTACGGCCCAAGAATACCTGAAAGACCCCGAGCGTTATGCCAAAATCATCAAAAAGACGATGAAAATCCTCGAACAGCGCGAGAAGGACTTGAAAAAAGAAATCCAGCGGCAGGAAGCCTTGAAGGATTTGGACAAGGCGCGGGATGTCTATTTGCCGCAATGGCGTTTCGCCCTTAGCCCGATGGACCATCCCGACATCTTTCATCTGGCGGATTCCATTGCCATTTATGTGGATTCCATTGGAGACAAGCCTTGGATTTTTGAAAATGACAAATACAAACCAACCCCGATTATTGATGACGGAAACATTGAAATTGTGCCTGTCCCTGATGGATCTGACGAGCCTTAAAAGTCAGGATACGCCCTCTTCTATCAAGGCTTTTGTAAGTAAAGTCAATGACTTCCCGCAGGCTTTTCCCGGACTTCCGCTTCCTGCCGGCATTTGTGTCTATCCCAATTTTGTCGCAGCCGTGAAAAGTCAATTGCAGGTCCCGGGCGTGCGGATTGTGGCCGTTTCCGGCGCCTTTCCCGCTTCCCAATCCTTCCGGGAGGTCAAATTGCTCGAAACCCGCATGGCGCTGGCCGATGGCGCGGACGAGATTGACATCGTACTGGCGTTGAATGCTTTTCTGGACGGAGATAGGGCTGCGGCGGCCGATGAAATCCGGGTCCAGAAAGCGCTGGTCGGCGACCGTACTTTGAAAGTGATTCTGGAAACGGGCGTGCTGAAAGAACCGGAGCGAATTTATGACGCGTCGATGCTGGCGATGGAATCAGGAGCGGACTTTATCAAGACCTCGACCGGAAAGGTGGAGGTCGGCGCGACTCCCGAGGCGGCTGAGGCGATGTGCCGGGCCATTCGGGATTATGCCCGCCAGACGGGCCGGAAAGTGGGATTCAAGGCGGCCGGCGGCATCTCCACGACAGAGCAGGCGCTGACCTATGTGGACATCGTACGAGAAACTCTCGGTTCAGAGTGGTTGAATTCCGGCCTGTTTCGTCTGGGCATGAGCCGCCTGGGGAACCATTTGCTGTCGTCGCTGTCCGGTCGGGCCGTTTCTTATTTTTAAGGCGCATTTATCGGAAAATTCAAGATTTTTGTCTAAATTTGCGCGCCAAATTGAAAAAGTAGTCATACAAATACAATGAAAAAGGTACACATTTTTAACGCCGGTCCTTGCGTGCTCCCTGAGCCGGCAATCGAGGCGGCCATCGAAGCCTTGAAAGAGTTTAACGGAACAGGAATGTCGGTCATTGAAATTTCCCACCGCGACAAAGCGTGGGAAGCCGTGATGGACGAGTGCCGCTCCCTCTGGAGAGAGTTGCTGAACATTCCCGAAGATTATGAAATTTTGTTCCTCGCCGGTGGCGCCTCCATGGGTTTCCTCAATGTGGCGATGAACTTCTTGGAGAACAAGGCCGCCTACCTGGAGACGGGCGCTTGGGCCAAGAAAGCCTACAAAGAAGCCCAGGGCATCGGCAACGCCGTGGCCGTGGCCTCTTCCGCCGACAAGAATTTCTCCTATATCCCGAAAGGATACACCATCCCCACGGATGCCGATTATTTCCATATCACCACCAACAATACCATTTACGGTACTGAGATTCGTTACGATATGGACAGCCCTATTCCCCTCATCGCCGATATGTCTTCCGACATTATGAGCCGTCCCGTGGACGTGACCAAGTATGCGATGATTTATGGTGGCGCGCAGAAGAATGTCGGCCCTGCCGGCGTGACCTTCTACATCGTCAAGAAAGACGCGCTGGGCAAGGTGAGCCGCTATATTCCTACGATGCTCGACCTCCGCACCCACATCAAAGGCGAGTCGATGTTCAATACCCCGCCTGTGTTCTGCATCTACGTGATGACCCAGACCCTCAAGTGGATCAAGTCGATGGGCGGCCTCGAGGCCATGCAGAAACGCAACGAAGAGAAAGCGGCTCTGCTCTACAACGAAATCGACCGCAACCCGCTCTTCGTCGGTACTGCCGCCAAGGAAGACCGTTCTATCATGAACGTATGCTTCGTGATGGCTCCCGGCTATGAAGAACTGCAGGACGAGTTCATGGCTTTTGCCAAAGCGCATAAGATGGTGGGCATCAAGGGCCACCGTTCGGTAGGAGGCTTCCGCGCCTCGCTCTACAACGCCTGCCCTGTGGAGAGCGTCCAGGCTTTGGTGGACTGCATGCAGGAATTTGAAAAGTTACACAAATAAAAATCAAGGGGCTTCAGGCCCCTTTTTGCATTATGTAACTTCAGCCTTATTTC
>JAGCUV010000140.1 GCA_017962705.1 Bacteroidales bacterium | reverse complement strand
GTTTTTTCGATATTCTCCTACAAAGATAGATTTTATTTTTGAACGAAACCACTTATCTTTGTAAAAAATTCAGACAACGTTGAAATGCTATCCCGCCGGTTGATTCGTATCAAGGCATTCAAGTCGCTCTTTGCATTCGTGGGATCGGAATCCGACAATGTCAATGCCGCGCAAAAGTCGCTCATCGAGTCTTGCGACAAGGTCAAGGACCTCTACTATTTCATGCTCAATATCTCGTCTTCCCTGGTGACAGTTGCCGAAGAAAAGATCGCCGTCGGCCTGCGGAAGTTCCATCCGACTGAAGAAGAGGCGCATCCGAACTACAAGTTCGTGCGCAACCGCTTCGCGCGAATGCTCTCCGACGATCCGGAGTTCGGCCGTATCTGCCAGAAACGCGGGCTGGTGTGGGGCGAATACGAACCTTTCGTGCGCCATGTCTATAACTCGATGGTTACCAAGGAGTACTACCAGAATTACATGAATTCCGGGGAGGATTCTTTTGAAGAGGATTGCCGTCTTTTCTCCTGCATCTTCCAGGACGAGTTTGAGGATAACGAAGAGTTGGACTCGATTCTCGAGGACCTTTCCCTGCTGTGGGTTGACGACCTCGCTTATACGCTCAACGTGATCATCGCCGGCATCGAAGACGCCCGCCGCAAGAAACGCATCGTCCACCCCAACACCTTCCTGAAGGAGGACGACAAGGAGTTCGCCCTGCGGCTGCTGACCGAATCGATCCTCCGTTATGACGAGTATTTCAAGTTGTTGGAGACGCACCTCGACAACTGGAAGTCCGACCGGCTGGTCTCGACCGACGCCGCTCTCATCGTGATGGGCGTCACCGAGGCGGTGGTCTTCCCGACCATCCCGGTGAAGGTGACCATCAATGAGTACGTCGAGATCTCCAAATACTATAGCACACCCAACAGCCGCATCTTCGTCAACGGTATCCTCGACCGTATCATCCAGGAAAAGATTGCCAGCGGCGAAATCGTCAAACAAGGCCGTGGCTTGTTTGAACAGTGAGATTCCCGGTCAAGCCGGGAATGACGAAAAAACAATTTAAAACATAGTTATACAATGAATCTCTCTATGATTACAATTCTTCAGGCGCAGGGTGCCGGCCAGGCCGGCGGCAGCGGCCTGACCATGCTTCTGATGCTCGCCCTCATCTTCGTGGTGATGTGGCTTTTCATGATCCGTCCCCAGCAGAAGCGCCAGAAGGAACTCAACAATTTCCGCGACAACCTCAAGAAAGGCGACAAAGTGGTCACTGTCGGCGGAATCTACGGCACCATCCTCGAAGTCAACGACAATAAGGTGATGCTGGAAATCGACAAGGACGTCAAGATCAAGGTGGACAAAGCCTCGCTCGTGAAAGATTTCAGCGAAGCGCAGCAGGCCTAGTCCCTGATGAAGAATTTCCGGCTGTTCCTGGCTTCCCTGCTCATCGCCTGCGTCGTGTGGGCGATGCACACGTTTACGCTCCAGTATTCCGCCACGTTACCCTGCACCGTACGGGTTGAGACCAACCTCCGGGGCTATGCCCCCGGAGCCGTCGCCCAGGAAGCCCTGATGCTTCACGGAAAAGCCACCGGATTCTATCTGCTCAAGGCACGGGGAACGGGACGCAAGCCGATGGAACTGACGTTGCAGGTCGATGCCCGGCACCTCTATCCGGTCGAAGGGGAAGAAGACACGTTTACCCTTCCGGTTCCGGAGGTCCGGGAGAAGATCAATGAGCAGCTCGGAGAACGCTTCGACCTCGATTTCATCGAGACGGAGCAACTGACATTCACGTTTACGCCGCAATCGTACGTGAAGGTCCCGGTGGAAGCTTCCCTCGACCTCACGTTCCGCCCGCAGTACATGCAGGTAGGACAGGTGCAGCTCAAGCCGGACTCCGTGCTGGTATATGGCCCTGTCAAGGACCTGCAGCGCCTGACCCAGGTGCGTACCCGCAGCATCAGCCGGACGATGCTCGACAAGACCCTGCAGGGCTACATCGGGCTGGAGTCGGTGTCCGGCCTGCGGATCGATACGGAGCAGGTGTGGTACGAAGTGGTGGTGGACCGCTACGTGGAGACGTCGATGACGCTGCCCGTCACTGCGTCCGGTGTTCCGCCGGGCCATTCCCTGATGATGCTGCCTTCTCAGGTGGAGATTACTTTCCGGGCGCCTTTCCGTCCGCGGGGCGGTCGGATCGTTCCGGAAGACTTGTCGCTGGTGGTCGATCACCGCGATTTCGCCGGTGCCGGGAGCACGAAGGTAATTCCCCGTCTGGTGACCTACCGGGACATCTATTCCTGGCGGATCGAGCCCGGACTGATTGAGTGTATTCTGATGGAATCTCGATGAGAACACGCGTTATTCTCTGTACGGGCGGTATCGGCAGTGGAAAGTCCGTGGTTGTGAAGGCGTTCCAGGTGCTGGGCGTTCCGGCTTATGATTGCGATCGGGCGGCCAAGGAGTTGTACGACCGGGATCCCCAATTGCTGAAAGATGTCGTAGCCTTGGTTGGAAGCGATGTGCTCGGGGCGGACGGGCGGCTCGACCGGGTGGCCCTGGCGGGCAGGATTTTTGCGGACAAAGCGTTGCTCGCTGCGCTGGAAGCCCTGGTCCATCCGGCCGTCATCCGGGATTTTGAGCAGTGGAAGACGGCCCAGTCCTGTCCGCTCGTTGTGATCGAGTCGGCCATTTTGCTGGAGAAGCCACAGTATGACCGGCTCTACGACTGTGTGGTGGCGGTTACGGCGCCCGAAGCTGTCCGGATTGCGCGGGTCGAAGCCCGGGACGGCGTGGATGCGGCACAGGTCCGCCGGCGCATGAGCGCCCAGTGGAGCGATGCGCAGCGGGAAGCCCGCGCGGATTATGTTTTGGTAAACGACGACCGGCAGGCTTTGCTGCCTGCGGTCCTGACAATCATAGATAAGGAAAAAGAAGATGGAAAAGACTGATTTGAAGAAAATTCTCTCCGTTTCCGGAGAACATGGGCTGTTCGCTTATGTGGCGCAGGGGAGGGGCGGCATCATCGCCGAATCGCTGGCCACGAAACAGCGTCAGTTGTTGGGAGCCAGTGCCAAGGTCAGTTCGCTGGCCGATATTTCGATTTATACGGACGAGACCGATGTCGCCCTGCGCGATGTCCTGACGGCCATGGCCGCCAAACTCGGCCAGGGTCCGGCCATGAGCCCGAAAAGTGATCCGAAAGCCATCAAGGCGTTTTTTGCCGAGGTGATTCCGCATTACGATGAAGACCGCTTCTATGTGTCACACATGAAGAAGATTCTCGACTGGTATGAGGCGTTGCGCAACTATGCTTCCCTTGAATTCGTAGCGGAGGAGGAAGAAGCGGAGAAACCGGCGGAGGAAACAGCTGAGTGAAGCGGATCCAGGTGGTGACGATGGGGTGCTCCAAGAACCGTGTGGACTCGGAGCATCTGATGCGCGTGCTGCAGCAACGGGGTTATGAACTGGTTCCCGAGTCATTCGATTTGGCTTCCGGGGGTATCGATGAAGTGGTGATCAACACCTGCGGCTTCATTCAGGATGCCAAAGAGGAGTCCATCGCGGCAATTCTGGAGGCGGTGGAGGCT
>JAGCUV010000139.1 GCA_017962705.1 Bacteroidales bacterium | reverse complement strand
CTACCAACTGAGCTACTCCCGCAAAATTCCGGGTGGGAGAGGATGGATTCGAACCACCGAAGGCATAGCCAGCAGATTTACAGTCTGCCCCATTTGGCCACTCTGGTACTCTCCCAAATGTAAAAGAACTTCTTTTGAGCCGATGGAGGGAGTCGAACCCACGACCCCGAGATTACAAATCACGTGCTCTGGCCAGCTGAGCTACATCGGCAGCTGCTTTCCCCCGCACAAGCCGCAAAAGGGACTGCAAAGATAAAAATAATTTTTTATTCTACAAATCTTTTCCGGAAAAAATTGCTTATCTTCGCGTCTCAGGCAAGGGGTATGGGGCGTTTTGTATGAATCTGTATGAAAAAAGTGCGATTTTTTTATTTCTTGTTGTTGTGGCTCATTGCTCCGGTGTGTTTGTCTGCGCAAGCTCACTCGGAGCCGGGAGTGACAGAGACCGGACATCTGCCGGATCCGGCAACCCGCCTGGAGGAAGTGGCCGTGACCGGAAGCCGTGCACCTTTGCAACTGGGGCAGAGCGCCCGCATCGTGACGGTGCTCGACAGTCTTGCCATCCAGTCGCTGCCCGTCGTCACTATCAACGATTTGCTCAAATATGCCGTCGGTGTCGATGTGCGTCAGCGCGGTGTGGAGGGGATGCAGACCGACGTCAGCATCCGCGGGGGTTCTTTCGACCAGATAGCCATCCTGCTGAACGGCGTCAATATTTCCGATCCGCAGACCGGGCACAATGCCGCAGATTTTCCCGTCGATATTACGCTGATTGAGCGAATCGAGATTCTTGAGGGGCCGGCTTCGCGCGTGTACGGGACCTCTTCTTTATTAGGGGCCATCAATATTATTACCAAAAACATCCATGTGGTGCCAGAGGGCGAAGGTGGATCCCTGAGGCCATCCGCCCGATCCTGTGGGAGTACGGGAGAGGTCAGTGCGCATCTGGACGGGGGTTCCTACCTGACTCTCGGGGGCGGCGTCGGAACGACCCTGCGAACCGGCGACTGGCACAACAGCCTTTCTCTCTCCTATCGTCGTTCCAACGGCTACACCCGCAGCGCCGCCGGTACGCTCAACGGAGATTTCCAGGCGGTCAAAGCCTTCTACCGGGGCGGATACAAGGAACTTTTCTGGCAGGCCGGGATGAGCCTCAAGGATTTTGGATCCAACACCTTCTACAGCGCCCGTTTTGACGACCAGTTTGAACATACTTTCAAGACTTTTGCGGCCATCGGGGCCGATACCCAAGCCGGCTTCCTGCATCTCAAACCGATCATTTACTGGAATCACAGCCAGGACCGCTTCGAACTGTTCCGGGGCAAACCGGAGGCCTATCCGTTCAATCACCATCGTACCAACGTGTTGGGTGCTAACCTGGGAGCTTGGTTCGAGACGGTGGCGGGCCGTACGGCTTTCGGGGCCGAATTTCGCAACGAAGATATTGTCAGCACCAATCTGGGCGAGCCTCTGTCTCGTCCGGATGGAGTTTATGTGGTGGGGCTCAATCGTACGCAGATGGCTTTCTACGCCGAGCATAATCTGACGCTCCGTTGGTTTACCGCCTCCGTAGGGCTTACGGCCGCTCGCAACACCGGCAGTGCGGAAGGCTTCGGTATCTATCCGGGTGCAGACCTGAGTTTCCGTTTCCTCCCGGACTGGAAAATATACCTTAATTATAATGCTTCTTATCGCGTGCCGACTTTCACAGAACTGTATTATTCCGTAGGCGGTCATCAGGCGGACAAAAAGCTGAAAGCCGAGAAAATGCACGCAGCGGAGGCAGGCATCAAATACCTTCGTCCCGGAATGCGGGCCATTATCAGCGCCTGGTACCACTATGGGATGGATTTAATCGACTGGATCAAAGAGACGCCGGAGGCCGAGTGGAAAAGTGTCAATCACACCCGTTTGCACGCCTTCGGTCAGGAGGTCACCCTGCGTCTGGATTTCCCGCAGTTGCTGGGATGGTCCGTCTGGCAGAATCTGCAGGTAGCCTACAGTCACATCGACCAGCGCAAGGATTTAGGGGCAGAGAATATCCAGTCGCTTTATGCCTTGAATCACTTGCGCCATAAATTGATTGTCCAGACCGACATCCGTCTCTGGTCTCGTCTTTTTCTCAATCTGAGCTGCCGCTGGCAGGACCGCGTGGGGACTTATGAGCGTTACGAGGGCCTTGCTCCGACGGGTGAGTTCGTGCCCTATACGTCTTGTACGTTTCTGGATGCCCAACTGAGTTGGAACGCGGACAATTATCGGGTGTATTTCCAGGCGGACAATCTGCTCAACAAGCGCTGGTACGACCACGGGAACATTCCCCAGCCCGGCATCTGGTTCCGCCTCGGGGCCAGTTATACCTTCAAGTGGAAGAAATAGGGATGCCCGGTTAGACCGGGGACTTGGGCTAGGGTACGGGATCGTAGCCGGAGCCGCCGCCGGGACGGCAGCGGAGGATGCGTTTGACGCTCAAATAGAGCCCCTTGAACGGCCCATATTTTTTGAATGCTTCCATCGCATACTGCGAACAGGTGGGCGTGAAACGGCAAGCCGGCGGGGTGAAAGGGGAAATGCAGGTCCGATAAAAGGCAATCACCAGCAAGAAGGGGGCGTTGCCCATCCATTTCAATACTTCCTTGACGCTCATCTTTGTTGGGAGTCAGTTTGTTTTCCGAATTCGTCAATGCGGGCGATGACTTCCTGCATCGCCGCCTCGATTTGGGCATACTCCAATATTTCCGCCGGCAGGTAAATCACCATCAAATCAACAGAATTTTCCGGCTTGTTGCGGCGGTAGGCCTCGCGGATGCGCCGTTTCAGCAGGTTGCGGCGGACCGCCCGCTTGAAGTGGCGTTTGGGCACGCTGATCAGCAAACGGGCTTTAGGGCTAGTCTGGCTTGTCGCTTGATCGCCGTCCGATGCTTCCACCCGTTCCAGCATACAGACACGGAAAATGCCGTCCACCGAAAAATAGCGCCCTTTGTTCAGCAAAAGGGTGATGTCTTTCTTGGCGCACAATCGCTCGCTTTTGGAGAAAGTTTGGCGCGGCGCCTCGGACATGGGGCGTTCGGCGGCCATTGTTAGCGTGTAAGGAAAATCTCTATCGCTTTGACGATGGAGGGAATCTGCGGTGTGGGAGCGGAAAGCGTGATGCTCAGGCCTTTTTCTTCCAACGCCTTGACAACGGATTTGCCGAAGGTGATGAACTGGATGTCTCCCTGCTGGAAATCGGGGAAATTTTCGTACAGGGAATGGACATCGGCGCTGGCATACAGGACGATGGCGTCGTAGGCGTGCAGGTCCACTTTGCTGATATCTTCGGAAACCGGCTTGACGAACATGGCGGCCGTGACATCCATCGCGGTCTTTTCAAAGGCGCGCGTGATGTCTGTAGAAAGGCTGCCGGAGGTGGCAATCAGGAATTTTTCGCCCGTGTGACGGGGACCGATGGACGCGATGATACTGTCCGGAGTGCCGTTCCCGAAGAAGATTTTCCGCTTGCGGTACACAATGTGTTTCTGCAGGTAGAGCGCCACGTTTTCAGTCGAACAGAAGTACTTCATCGTCTCAGGAATCTTGACTCGCAGCTCCTCCGCCATCTTGAAAAAGGCATCGATTACGGTGCGGGAGGAAAATACAATGGCCGTGTATTCGGCCAGATTGATTCGCTGCGCACGGAACTCTCGCGAGCTAAGCGCTTCGTTGCGGAAAAAGGGAATGAAATCAATGGCGGCTCCCGTCTTTTCCATCAATGGAGCATACGGGGAGTTCACCTGAACGGCTTTTTGTGAGATGAGAATTTTCTTCTGTTGAGCCATAATCGTAATAAAAAACGGTTGTCGCGCGAGGCATAATCCGAATTGGGCCGCAAAGTTACGAAAATTATTAGGGAATTAAAAAAATAGTTGTATCTTTGCGCTCGCATCAGCCTCCTCTGCATAGGGGGACTACCGAATAGCGATGCCCAGGTGGCGGAATCGGTAGACGCGCTGGTCTCAAACACCAGTGCCGCGAGGCATGCCGGTTCGATCCCGGCCCTGGGTACGAAAAAAGACTGGATTTTTCCAGTCTTTTTTCGTACGCGTTTGCCCCGGTGGGGCATGCCGCTTGGCTTCCAGCCTTCGCGGGCATCTTCGTGGCTCAACTTGTTGCCCAAGTCTCGCGCACTGCGATGCGACACCTGATGGTGTCTTGGGAGAAATCCAGTCTTTTTTCGTCTATCCGAGTAGGCGGGTGAGGTCTTTGTCTGTGGCGGAGGGGCAGAGGCGGCGGACCGTTTCCTTGAGAAAGTCCAGCGATTCGGCAGGGGTGAGGGAAGAGCGGAGGGAGCAAGCGTTGAATCCCGGAAAGGGACAGTCGGCATCTTCTTCAAACAGGGCTTCCGGCGAACAGAAACTGCTTCGCTGCCAGCCGTTGTAATGCAAATCTTCGCCGCGATAGACCCGGAGGATGTCGCCCGTGACGGCGCGGGTCTGCATTTGCAATCTGGCCATCAAGGCATCGGCTGCCGCCTTTTTGACACCCAGCAGCCCGCGTATGTCCGTGATGCTGACGCTGCCTTTTTCCTGCATCAAGTCCAGGACCTTCTTTTGTTCGGCCGTAGGGGCATACCGGGGCAGCGAACGGCGATAATTGATCAGTTCCTTATATACGTCCACCGTGGCGAAAGCAGCCTTCCCGCCCCAGAGGAATTTTCCATAGGCGATTTCCCCGCTTTGCACGCAGTCGATTTTCCAGTCCCAGGGACCCAGCTGCTCTTCCGTAAACCAAAACTCAGGCAGGGTGTGTTCTTCGACCGAATAGCCCGGAATGTCATTCGAGAAAAAGGGGATGAGGCGGGCGTGACGGAGCAACTCCAGCATAGAAGACGCATCCCTGACTTGCGGATGCAAAGTAGATTCGGACAGACGGACAAATCCCATAACGTACAATGATTATCTCGGCATCAGCCGCTTTGCATAGGCAAATGTAGTATAAATTTTTATTATCTTTGCAGTTCGATTCGCGTTATGGAAGATATTATCAAGGAAGTTACCGAAAATGAGTATCAGCACGGCTTTGTGACAGAAGTCGAGCAGGAGTTGATACCCAAGGGCCTTTCCGAGGATGTCATCCGTCTGATTTCGCGCAAAAAAAAGGAGCCGCAATGGCTGCTGGACTTCCGTCTGGACGCCTATCGCAAGTGGTGCAAGATGGAACTGCCGACCTGGGCGCATTTGCGGATTCCGCCCATCGATTTTCAAGACATTATTTATTATGCGGCCCCCAAGGCGAAGGGAACGGGGGAGATTGATCCGGAGTTGGAGAAGACCTTCGATAAACTGGGGATTCCGCTCTCGGAACGCCGGGCTTTGGCCGGACTGGAAGAGCGACCCAAAGAGGGTGCGGGGCAGTCGCAGGTGGCTTTTGATGCGGTGTTCGATTCCGTGTCGGTGAAAACGACCTTCCGCAAGACCCTGGCCGAAAAAGGCATCATCTTCTGCTCGTTCAGCGAGGCCGTGCAGGAATACCCCGACCTGGTGCGCAAGTACCTGGCCACCGTCGTCCCTTCCGGCGATAATTTTTATGCCGCGCTCAATGCCGCCGTTTTCTCGGACGGCTCGTTCTGCTACATACCCAAAGGGGTGCGCTGCCCGATGGAACTGTCGAGTTATTTCCGCATCAATGCGCGGGGAACGGGGCAGTTCGAGCGCACGCTCATCGTGGCGGACGAGGGTTCGTATGTCAGTTATATGGAAGGCTGTACGGCCCCGATGCGGGATGAAAACCAGTTGCATGCGGCCGTGGTCGAAATCATTGTGGAGAAGGATGCGGATGTCAAGTATTCCACTGTCCAGAACTGGTATCCCGGGGATGCGCAGGGACGCGGGGGAATTTTCAACTTCGTGACCAAGCGCGGCATCTGCAATGGGGAGAACAGCCATCTGAGTTGGACGCAGGTGGAGACAGGTTCTGCGATTACCTGGAAATATCCGTCCACCATCCTCAAAGGCGACCATTCCTCTTCCGAATTTTATTCCGTGGCCGTCACCAACCACTTCCAGCAGGCGGATACGGGAACGAAAATGATTCATATCGGCAAGGACACCCGCAGCCGGATAGTGAGCAAGGGTATTTCGGCGGGTCGTAGCGAGAACAGTTACCGAGGCTTGGTCAAGATTCTTCCGGCCGCTGTCGGGGCCAAGAATTTCTCCCAATGCGACAGCCTGCTGATTGGAGACCGTTGCGGCGCGCATACCTTCCCGGTCATAGAAAATGCGTGTCCTTCCGCGGTGACGGCGCACGAGGCGACCACCGGAAAGATCAGCGAGGAACAGTTGTATTACTGCGCCCAGCGGGGCATCGGGCCGGAAGAGGCAGTCGGACTGATTGTGGGCGGCTATGCCCGCGACGTGTTGAGCAAATTGCCGATGGAGTTTGCCATCGAGGCGCGGAAACTCCTGCAAGTCACCCTCGAAGGGTCTGTGGGATAGGGAAGCGAAGCCTTGCGCACAATGGAAGATTTCCGTGCGCGATAAATGAAGATACTTAGAATGAACTATGGATATTGTGCTTTTTGAAATAGCGGGAAGGGGAATCACCTTGATCGACCTGGTTTGTTCCATACTGGGCCTGACCTGCGTGTTCCTGGCCGGACGGGGGAGCAAAGCCAATTTCTGGGTGGGCTACCTCTATACCATCGCTCTCTTTGCCCTGTTCTGGCACAAAAACCTGCTGGCGATGCTGATGCTGCAGCCCGTTTCGCTCTGCATCAACATCATCGGGCACTATCGTTGGACGCATCCCAAACAGCAGGAAACTACGATTGACGGAGAGTTGAAAGTCAGTTATTTGAGTTGGCTGCAACGCGGATTCTGGTTGCTGGCCGTCGTGGTGCTGGCCTTCGGATGGGGCATTCTGCTGGACCGTCTTTTCCCCGCAGACCCCCATCCCTATCTGGATTCGCTCGTGACCGTGCTGATTCTGGTGGCCCAATATCTGTCCGCCCAAAAGAAATGGGACTGCTGGGTGGTGTGGCTGCTGGTCAATGTGACGCAGTTGGCGCTTCACTTGAGCGTGGGAAATTATGCGATGTGCGTGGTGAGCGTCCTCTACCTGTTCAACGGGGTGGCCTCCCTCTTTCATTGGAAAAAAATCAGATGATATGCAAACTTTGTTAGAAATACACGACCTGCACGCTTCCATTGCCGGCAAGGAGATTCTTAAGGGGATCAACCTCACCATCCGGGAGGGGGAAATCCACGCGGTGATGGGCCCCAATGGCGCGGGGAAAAGTACCCTTAGCGCCGTGTTGACCGGAAAACCGCAGTATGAGGTGACGGACGGAACGGTGTTGTTCAAAGGGCGGAATCTGCTCGAAATGACTCCCGAAGAACGCTCCTGGGCGGGGATTTTCCTTTCCTTCCAGTACCCCATCGACATTCCGGGCGTGAGTATCAGCAATTTCCTCAAGACCGCTCTTTCCTGCCGTCGCAAAGCCCAGGGGTTGCCCGAATTGACCCCTTCTGAATTCCTGGCCTTGCGCAAGGAGAAAATGGCCCTCGTACAGATGAAGCCCGAATTTCTCAAACGCGATGTGAACGTCGGTTTTTCGGGCGGCGAGAAAAAGCGCGGTGAAATTTTCCAAATGGCCATGTTGGACCCTGATTTGAGCATTCTGGATGAGACCGACAGCGGTCTGGATGTGGATGCCCTGCGCATTGTGGCGGACGGGGTGAACCGCTTGCATACCCCGCAGAAAGCCGCTATCGTGATTACCCACTACCAGCGTCTGCTGGATTATATTGTTCCTGATTTCGTTCACATCCTGAAGGACGGTCGCATCATCAAGACGGCCGGACGCGAATTGGTCGCCGAGATTGAGGAAAAAGGCTATGAGAATTTCTAAGATGCAGAAAGTCCTTCTCATAAATGAATGGGGCCTGGCCGAAGTTCTGGCGGACGGCGTTACGGACGGTCGGCCGGAGAGCCGGGCTGGAGGCTTGATGGATGGATTGGATGGTTTGACCTACGCTTTGGCGGAAGGAGAGAGCCTTTCGCTGGTGTTGCTCGTGCTTCCTGACGCTCCGGATGCCGTCATCAACCTCCCCGTACAGGTGAAGATGGACGGACCGAACAGCCAATTTGAATTGCACGCCTTGGCCCTGGCCGGTGAAAGGCAGAAGGTGAATGTCCGCGTAGATGTGGAGCACCCCGGCCCCGACGCCCGTTCCAACCAGTTGATCCGCTGTGTGGCGGGAGGGGAGAGCCGCATCGCTTTCGAGGGGCTTATCAAAGTTCTGCCCGGTGCCATCCGCACCGAAGCCTTCCAGACCTCCAACAACCTGCTGCTTTCCGAGCAGGCGAAAGTGCGCACCTGCCCCCAATTGGAAATCTATGCCGATGATGTGAAATGTTCCCACGGTGCCACGACGGGCTCCTTGGATGAGGATGAACAATTCTATATGCGTTCGCGCGGCATCACCCTCGAACAGGCCCGCCTGCTGCAACTTCGCTCTTTTGTCTGGCCGGTGCTGGCGCAGATTGAGCAAGAGGATTTGCGCGCCTCTTGTGACGAGCAGGTCAGCCGGGCGTTGGCAACAATGTTCCCGCGTTTATGATTCTGCATCCCGGCATCAAGGTCAATCTCGGTCTGGACATCCTGCGGAAGCGTCCGGATGGCTACCACGATATCGATACCCTGTTCGTTCCCTGTGACGATTTCCACGATACGCTTGAAGTGGTTCCGGCCGACGAACCCTCGCTGCTCGCGTTTGAACTGCTGAAAGAGGCGGAGGAGAAAACAGTGGGGCAGGACTCGTCCGGGGATGACGCGCGGATGGTTCAGTTCTTGCGTCAGGAGATTGCCGAAGACGGCAAGGTGATGATGACGATTTACCGGGCGGAAGGCGTGGACTGGAATCCGCTCAAAGACCTTTGCGTCAAGACTTACCGTTTGCTGGAGGCCGACTTCAAATTGCCTGCCGTCAAAATCGTGCTGAAAAAAGGCTCGCCAGTGGGGGCCGGCCTGGGCGGGGGCAGCGCCGATGCCGCCTGCACCCTGCAAGCCTTGAATGAACTTTTTGCGCTTGGATTGAACGATGACGCCCTTGCGGCTTATGCCGCCCGCCTGGGCAGCGACTGTGCTTTCTTTATCTATAATGCTCCCGCGCCTCTAACTCTTCTCGCTGGCCCGGCTTCTCCCGCAGGTCTCGCCGTTCCGACCCGTCCTCGTCCTATGCTGGGCAGCGGGCGGGGCGAAATCCTGAAAGATTTCCCGATGGGAGATTTCTTCGACCGTTTCCGCATCCGCGTGTATATTCCCGAAGGCATTTCCGTCAGCACTGCCCAGGCTTATGCCGGTGTTACCCCGTTCATTCCTGAAACGCCACTCTCCGAGCGCCTGTCCGAGCCGATCGAGCGTTGGGCCGAGACCGTCACGAACGCTTTCGAACCCGGCATCGTCGCCCTTCACCTCACGCTCGCCGACCTCAAAGCCCGCATCTACGCCGACGGCGCCCTCTACGCCGCTATGTCCGGCAGCGGCAGCGCCTTCTTCGGCATCTTTTCCTGCTGAGTGAAAATCAGTTCTTGCTTTTTTTTAGAAGTTTTCTTACTTTCCCGCTGCACGGGGTTATACTTCCGCCTCGGAATAGCAAATAAATTTGCTTTTCTCTCGGCTTGCTCGTATATTCCCGCTGCGCGGGGTTAGACTTCCGCCTCGGAATAGCAAATAAATTTGCTTTTCTCTCGGCTTGCTCGTAATTCCCGCTTTGCGGGGTTATACTTCCGCCTCGGAATAGCAAATAAATTTGCTTTTCTCTCGGCTTGCTCGTATATTCCCGCTGCGCGGGGTTAGACTTCCGCCTCGGAATAGCAAATAAATTTGCTTTTCTCTCG
>JAGCUV010000138.1 GCA_017962705.1 Bacteroidales bacterium | reverse complement strand
GCACGCGCCTACGTACGCGAAGCTGTATTCTATCTCGTGACCGAACTTCTTGGCCACGGCATCCACCACTTTGACGGCCTGCTCGACCACTTCGGGGCCGATGCCGTCACCCGGCAATTTTGCAATCTTGAGTTTCATATAGTTACTATTACTTTATAATATTATCCATATTGTCGATGATGTTGAGCATCTTGACGGTAGCCTTGATGGCGGCCTCGGTCTGGTCGGAATCGATGCCGCGCGTCTTGAAATGCCCGTTTTCCGTATTCCAGGTGATGGTTGTCTGCACCAACGCGTCGCTGCGGCCTCCCGGAGGAATGCTGACCTGGTAGTCGGCCAGCACGGGATGCGTCATTCCGAGCGACTCGTAGATATGCCAGAGGGCCTTCATAAAGGCGTCGTACTGGCCGTCTCCGGGCGCCGTGGACTCGTATTCCTTGCCGTGAATCTTGATCTTGACGCTCGCCACCGGTTTCATCCCCTTGGCCAGTTGCAAAGAATAATTGACGACGTGAATGTTGTCTTTTTTCGCGCCGGTATCGCCTTTCAGCACATCCGCGATGATGAACGGAAGATCCTCCGCCGTCACCGTCTCCTTTTTGTCGCCGAGTTCCACCACGCGCTGGGTGACCAATTTGACCTGTTCAGGGGTCAGGCTGATACCCAATTTGTCCAGATTCTTGATGATGTTGGCCTTGCCGCTGGTCTTGCCGAGGGCATAGGTCCGCTCACTGCCGAAACGCTGGGGCAGCAGGGCATTGGCGTAGAGATTGCCCTTATTGTCCCCGTCTGCGTGCACGCCGCTGCTCTGGGTGAAGACATTCTCGCCCACCACCGGTTTGTTGCCCGGAATGCGGATGCCGGAAATGCTCGCCACATAGTTGCTTACGTGGATAAGCTGCTTCTCATCAATATTGGTGCGTTCCTTCGACTGGTCGTGGATGGCGGCCACGACACTCGCCAGCGGAGCATTGCCGCAGCGCTCGCCCAAGCCGTTGACCGTCGTATGCACGGCGTTCATTCCCGCGCCGACTGCCGCCAGGGAGTTGGCAACTGCCAAGTCGTAGTCGTTGTGGGCGTGGAAATCAAAATGCAGGGACGGATAACGAGCCCGCATCAGACCGCAATAGTCCGCTGTCTGCCACGGGTTGAGCACACCGAGGGTGTCTGGCAGCATAAAGCGTACGATGCCGCTGTCTTTGAGCGCGTCCATCATCTCGAAGACATAGCCCGGAGAATGGACGATGCCGTTGGACCAGTCTTCCAAATAGAGATTGCAACGAATCCCTTTGGCGGCAGCCTTGGCAATAACGCGTTTAATGTCCTCGAAATGTTGCGTCGGGGTCTTGCGAAGTTGGGTTTCCAAATGACGCAGGGAGCCCTTAGCGAGGATATTCATCACCTTTCCGCCACAGGAAGCAATCCAATCGACGGAAATGCCGTCATCCACGAAACCGAGGGCTTCGACACGGTCCAGACAGCCCTTAGATGCCGCCCAGGCGCAGATTTGCGCAAAGGCTTTTTCTTCTCCTTTGGAGACGCGGGCGGAAGCCACCTCGATACGGTCGACGCGCAACTCTTCCAGCAAGAGTCCCGCAATGGCCAGTTTCTCACTGACATTGAACGAAACACCTGCTGTCTGTTCCCCGTCCCGCAGGGTGGTATCCATCAATTCTATCATCGGCTCTGTTCGTATTTTTCAATCTTGTCTTTCTGCTCCAGAAGATAGTCGATATCGTCCAAGGCATTCATCAGACAATATTTCTTATAGGCGTTGAGTTCGAAATGCTCGCTGCGGCCGGTCGCCAGGTTGGTCACGGTCTGCGCGGGCACGTCCACCTTCACCTTCGTCTGCGCATCCTTGGCAATCGAAGCGAAAAGTTCGGCGAGGAACTCCTCACTCACTACCACGGGCAGCACAAAATTATTGAGTTCGTTGTTTTTGTGGATATCCGCGAAGAAACTGGAAATCACCACGCGGAAACCATAACCAGCAATGGCCCATGCCGCGTGTTCACGGGAAGAGCCGCTACCGAAATTCTTGCCGGCCACGAGGATGCAGCCGCTGTAGCGGGGGTCGTTGAGCACGAAATCCTTCTTGGGGGTGCCGTCGGCGTTGTAGCGCCAGTCACGGAAGAGGTTGTCACCAAAGAACTTCTCATCCCGCGTCACGGCTTTCAGGAAGCGGGCGGGAATGATCTGGTCGGTATCCACATTCTCCAGCGGGAGAGGGATGCAGGTGCTTTCTATGATATCAAATTTCTGTTTCATAGCGCCAATGGTTTACAACAAGGTTCTCGGATCGGTGATGATTCCCGTGACCGCCGCGGCCGCCGCCGTAAGCGGGCTGGCGAGCAAGGTGCGGGAACCGGGACCCTGACGGCCTTCGAAGTTGCGGTTGCTGGTCGAGACGGCGTATTTCCCCGCGGGAATCTTGTCATCGTTCATCGCCAGGCAAGCGGAACAACCGGGCTGGCGGACGGCAAACCCCGCCTCTTCCAGCACTTTATCCAGTCCTTCTTCCTCAATCTGCCGCTTGACCATCCAGGAGCCGGGCACGAGCCAGGCGGTGATGTTCGCGGCTTTCCTGCGACCTTTCACGATGGAAACGAAGGCGCGGAAGTCCTCGATACGGCCGTTGGTGCAGGCGCCCAGGAAGACATAATCCACCGGGTGGCCCAGCAGTTTCTGACCGGCCTCGAAGCCCATATAGCCCATCGCTTTCTGGAATCCGGGACGCTGCTCCGCAGGAACGCTGTCAAGAGCGGGGATGTTGGCGTCGATGGCCATACCCATACCAGGGTTGGTCCCGTAGGTAATCATCGGTTTGACATCGGCGGCGTCAAAGACAATCTCTTTATCAAAGACGGCGTCGTCTCCGCTGCTGAGAGTCTTCCAATACGCAACGGCCTTGTCCCAGGCTTCTCCCTTGGGCGCATACTCGCGGCCCTTCAGGTAAGCGAAGGTCTTTTCGTCGGGCGCAACAAATCCGCCGCGAGCCCCCATCTCAATCGAGAGGTTGCACAGGGTCAATCGGCCTTCCATCGACAGGCTGCGGACGGCACTGCCGCGGTACTCTACAAAATAGCCCGTCGCACCGCTGGTGGTGAGTTTGCTCATCAAGTAGAGGGCCAGATCTTTGGCGGTCACGCCTTTGCCCAACTCCCCTTCCACGCGGATGCTCATCGACTTGGGCTTCTGCTGAAGGATGCACTGGCTGGCAAGCACCATTTCCACCTCGCTCGTACCAATACCGAAGGCGACGGCACCCACCGCTCCGTGGGTGGAGGTGTGGGAGTCCCCGCAGACGATGGTCATACCGGGCATGGAGAGTCCCTTCTCCGGTCCCACAACGTGGATGATGCCGTTATTTTTGTCCATCATTCCGTAGTGCGTCAGGCCAAACTCCTCGGCATTGCGTTTGAGCGCGTCCACCTGGGATTTGGAGACCGGATCCTCGATGGGCTTGTCCTGGTCGTGGGTGGGCGTGTTGTGGTCCGGCATACAGAAAATCTTCTCCGGACGCAGGGGTTTGATGCCCCGGGCGCGCAACCCGTCAAAAGCCTGCGGAGAGGTTACCTCGTGGCAGTAGAGCCTGTCAATATACAACTGGGTGGGCCCGTCCTCAATGAGCGACACCACGTGCGCATCCCAGATTTTATCGAATAGCGTGTTCATTCATTATTTCTTTACAGTCGGCCTGTCGCCTCCTAGTTGAATTTGTTGATGCAGTCTATATAGGCTTCCACCGAACCCGTCACGATGTCCGTATTGGCACCGAAACCGTAATAGACCTTGCCTCCGTGCTCCACCTGCAAGTGAATCTTGGCCGTGTCATCCGAACCCTTGGTAATGTGCTGGATGGTGAATTCCTTGATGGTCATCTTGCGTTTGATGATGGATTTGAGGGCGTTGATGGCGGCATCCACCGGACCGTTGCCCTGCGCGGCCGCCTCGAATTTCTCCCCGGCGATGTCCAGGCCGATGCAGGCGGTCGGGCGGATACCCTTGCCGCTGGTGACCTGCAGGAAGTCAAGCTTGACGTGGGCGTTGCCGCTGCGCTCGGCACCGGCGAGCACGAGAATATCGTCGTCGGTCACCTGTTTCTTCTTGTCGGCGAGTTTGAGGAACTGCTGGTAAATCTCGTCCAGCTTCGCTTCGTCAGGCTTGATGCCCAGCACTTCCAACCGGTATTTGAGCGCCGCGTGGCCGCTGCGGGCGGTCAGCACGATGCTGTTGTCATCGATGCCCACATCCTTGGGGTCGATGATTTCGTAGGTCTGCACGTTCTTGAGCACGCCATCCTGGTGAATGCCGGAGGAGTGCGCGAAGGCGTTGCGGCCCACGATGGCCTTGTTGGCCTGAACGGGCATATTCATCAGGCCGGAGACCATACGGCTGGTGGAGTAGATCTTCTTGGTGTTGATATCCGTCACCAAGTCCACATCCTTGTGGCTGCGGATAATCATCGCGATTTCCTCCAAGGCGGTATTGCCAGCCCGCTCCCCTACGCCGTTGATGGTCACTTCACACTGACGGGCGCCGTTAAGCAGACCCGCCATCGTGTTGGCGGTGGCCATACCAAGGTCGTTGTGGCAGTGGGTGGAGAGAATCGCATCCCCCATATCGACGTGGTCGATGAGGTATTTGATTTTCGCACCGTATTCCGAGGGCAGGCAATAGCCGGTCGTATCCGGAATGTTCACGACGGTCGCGCCCGCCTTGACGACGGCCTGCACCACTTGAGCGAGGTACTCGTTCTCGGTGCGGCCGGCATCTTCGGCATAAAATTCCACGTCATCCACGAACTTACGGGCGTATTTGACCGCCGCCACGGCCCGTTCGATGATTTCCTCACGGGTGGAATTGAATTTGTACTTGATGTGGGAGTCCGAGGTTCCGATACCCGTGTGAATCCTTTTGTGCTTGGCATATTTCAGCGCGTCCGCCGCCACGTCGATATCCTTCTGGACGGCGCGGGTAAGGGCGCAGATCGTAGGCCAGGTCACCGCCTTGGAAATCTCCTCGACGGATTTAAAATCACCGGGACTGGAAATTGGAAATCCCGCTTCGATGACATCGACGCCGAGCTCCTCCAGCGCCTTGGCTACCTGGATTTTCTCAACGGTGTTGAGTTGGCATCCGGGCACCTGTTCGCCGTCGCGCAGCGTCGTGTCGAAAAAATAAACTTTATTCTTGTCCATTTACCAATTATTTATCGTTTTCAGGTCTGAGTTTGCGAACCTCCGCTCCCGCACGCCACATTTCGCTTTCGCGGAGAGCTTTTAGTTCGGCCTCAAGACCCTGACGATAGTCGGGCTTGCTGTTGGCATCGATGGAAATCTGCGCCTCGTTGCCGCTCTTGACGCTCGCATAGAGTTTCTGGACAACGGGTTTGATGGCATCGTGGAAGGGGCCCATCCAGTCCAGGGCGCCGCGCTGGGCGGTGGTGGAGCAGTTGGCGTACATCCAGTCCATACCTTTCTCTCCGAAGAGGGGGCCGAGGGATTGGGTGAGTTCCTCAACGGTCTCGTTGAAGGCCTCGGAAGGGGTGTGTCCGTTCTCACGGAGCACTTCGTACTGGGCCAGGAGCAGACCTTGGATGGCGCCCATCAGAGAGCCGCGCTCGCCGGTGAGGTCGGAAACAGCCTCACGTTGGAAAGTGGTCTCGAAGAGGTAGCCGGAACCGATGCCGATACCGAGGGCCAGCGTCTTCTCGAGGGCTTTGCCGGAGTAGTCCTGATAGACGGCGAAGGAAGAGTTGATGCCGCGGCCTTCGAGGAAGAGACGACGGACGGAAGTACCGGAGCCTTTGGGGGTCACCATAATCACATCGATATCCTTGGGAGGAACGCAACCGGTGCGGTCGCTCCAGGTGATGGCGAAACCGTGGGAGAAATAGAGGGTCTTGCCGGCGGTGAGGTATTTCTTCATCGTAGGCCAGACGCTCATCACGGCCGCGTCAGAAAGCAGGCACATTATGAGGGTACCTTTCTCGCAGGCTTCTTCGATGCCGAAGAGGTCTTTGCCGGGGGTCCAACCATCGGCGACGGCTTTGTCAAAGGTCTTGCCGGGACGCTGGCCCACGATGACCTTGAAACCGTTGTCACGAAGGTTCTGCGCCTGGCCGGGGCCCTGCACACCATAACCGATGACCGCGATGGTCTCATCTTTCAACACTTCTTTCGCTTTTGCGAGGGGATACTCTTCACGGGTGACAACAGTCTCGATCACACCGCCAAAATTAATTTTTGCCATAATTTTTTGAAAATTTATTAGTTATTGTTATTCTCTCTTTCTTGGATATAGTCAGCGACTTCCTTGAGTTCTTTGTTGAAGTCCTCGTTGTCCACATAGCAGAAGGATTTGATCACATCCACTTTCTTTTCAAGGTTCAGGACGATGGCGCGGGCCTTCGCCTCGGAGGTCGTGGTCTTGACGACGAATTTATGGACGCCGGGAATGCCGGAAGGGAAGACACGCAGGGCATCGATGTTGATGCTGCGGCGGGTAAACAGGCCGGCCACGGTGCTGAGCAAACCCACCTGATTCTCGGTGTAAGTCGTAATGATATAATGTTTTTCTTTTTCCATACTGTCATTTATTATAGAACAACTCTCCCTCCCGGCTCCCTGTCGCTTCGCGACCCAGTACGGGTAAATGGTCGCCTGCGAGGTAGGTTGTTCTCTATCTTATCATCATTTATACCATTCAGTAGAATTTAACATAATTTCGCTGACGGCCTTTCCGGGAGGGACCATCGGGAAAACCATATTGGCCTCGGTGATGTGCACGTCGAGGATGAAAGGCTTGTCGTCCGCAAACATACGCTCAACGGCGGGACGCAGGTCTTCGCGTTTTTCCACGAGCACACGCCCGATGCCGTAGGCCTGGGCGATTTTCTCGAAATCAGGGTTGATCATACGGGTGGCGGAGTAACGCTCCTTGAAGAAGAGTTCCTGCCACTGGCGGACATTGCCCAGCCAATTGTTGTTGAGCAAAACGAGTTTCACACCCAGTTGCTCCTGCATAATGGTACCGAGTTCCTGACTGGTCATCTGGAAGCCGCCGTCGCCCACAAAGAGGCAGACTTTGCGGTCGAGGGCCGCCACTTTGGCGCCGATGGTTGCGGGAATACCGAAGCCCATCGTGCCGAGGCCGCCGGAGGAAATGAAACTGCGGCTGCGTTTGAAACGGGAGTAGCGGGCGCCGAGCATCTGGTTCTGTCCCACATCGGTCAGGATGATGGCATCCTGTCCGCAAACCTCCGCAACGGTGGCGACCACTTCACCGGGATTGATGGTGTCGGCCGTACCTTGGGTCTCCGGGATGATGACTTTCTGCATCTCGACCTCGTTGCAGTGTTGGTCACTGTTGAGCCAGGCTTTGCGTTCCTTACGGGCCATCTTGGCGACAATGCGGGAGAGCGCGTCTTTGGCGTCGGCCACGATACCGAGGTCCACCGGCACATTTTTGCCGAGTTCGCTGGGATCGATATCGATATGGATAACCTTCGCGTTCTTGCAATAGGTATCCAATTTGCCGGTCACGCGGTCGTCGAAACGCATACCGACGGCCAGGATCAAATCGGCCTGCTGGGACAGAACATTGGAGGCGATGCTCCCGTGCATACCGAGCATCCCTTTGAAATGGGGGTTGTCGGAAGGCAGGGCGCTCAGGCCAAGCAAAGTGCTGCCGGCGGGGATATCGCCCTTTTCCAACAAGTCGGTCAGTTCTTTTTCCGCGCCGGACTGGAGGATGCCCTGACCGTACACCACGAAAGGACGGGTACTCGCATCCAACATTTTGACGGCCTCGTCAATCTTGCTTTCATCCACGACGGGTTTGGAAATATAACTGCGGATAAAATTGCATTTTTCGTACTTGAATGCCGCCTTGCCGACCTGTGCATCTTTGGTAAAGTCCAGGACGACGGGGCCGGGACGACCGGTGGAAGCGATGAAATACGCCCTGGAAACGGCCCAGGCAATATCCTCCGTCTTGCGGATCTGGTAACTCGACTTGGTGATCGGGTTGGTCATCCCGATGAGGTCGGTCTCCTGGAACGCATCCGTACCGAGGAGGGCGCTGCTGACCTGGCCGGCGATGACGACGACGGGGGTGGAGTCCACCATCGCATCCGCGACACCGGTGAGTACGTTGGTGGCGCCGGGACCGGAGGTCACGATGACCGTACCGGGGAAACCCTTGGTACGGGCATATCCTTGCGCAGCATGGATGGCGCCCTGTTCGTGACGGACCAGGATGTGGCGCAATTGGTCCTGGTAGTCGTATAATTTATCGTACACCGGCATAATGGAACCGCCGGGGTAGCCGAAGATGGTGTCGACCCCTTCGGCGATGAGTGTTTCCAGCAGAATCTGGGAACCTGTCATTTGCTCTTGATTCATTATCTTGTTCAAAACTTCTTCTGTTTTACTGTTCTCTCACCTCACGCCCGCTCGTTCGCCACTTGGCTTACTCTCTTCGGAACTGCCTATTCTTCGACGATGCGAATGCCACCCTTGTCAGCACTGCTGACCATCGCGGCGTAGGCCTTGAGAGCCTTGGAAACTTCGCGCTGACGCACGGGCGGAGTAAAGGCTTTCTTGCCGCGGGCCATCTCTTCTTCCCGGCGCCGGGACAGTTGCTCGTCGCTGAGGTGGACACAAATTTTGCGGGACGGAATGTCAATCTCGATGATGTCGCCGTCGCGCACCAGGCCGATGTTGCCGCCGGCCGCCGCTTCGGGAGAAATGTGTCCGATGCTCAGGCCGGAGGTGCCGCCGCTGAAACGGCCGTCGGTGATGAGCGCGCATTCTTTGCCGAGGTGCATCGATTTGATGTAGGAGGTCGGATAGAGCATTTCCTGCATACCCGGACCGCCTTTCGGGCCTTCATAGTTGATGACCACGACATCGCCGCTCTTGACCTTACCGCCCAGAATGCCGTCGCAGGCCGCTTCCTGGGAGTCGAAGACCTTGGCCGGACCTTCGAAGTGCCAGATGCTTTCGTCCACGCCGGCCGTCTTGATGACGCAGCCGTCGAGGGCAATATTGCCAAACAGTACACCCAGGCCGCCATCCTTGGTGTATGCGTTCTCGAGAGAACGGATACAACCGTCCTTGCGGTCGGTGTCCAAGGTGTCGGCATAGCTCTCCTGACTTCCGAGTACATTGGAAAAACGGTTGGCCGGGGCGCTCTTGTAGGTTTTCAGCGCCTCGTCGCAGACCTTCGGGCTGGTGATGCCCCATTGTTCGATTTCTTCGGCGAGGGTCATCCCGTCCACGCGTTTGAGGGAGGTGTCCACCAGACCGCCTTTGGCCAATTCGGCCAGGATGGAGACGATGCCACCGGCGCGGCCCACATCCTGGATATGGTATTTCTGGGTGTTGGGGGCTACTTTGCAGATGCAGGGCACCTTGCGGGAGAGACGGTCGATGTCGGCCATCTTGAAGTCCACGCCGCCTTCGCCGGCCACGGCCAGCAGGTGCAGCACGGTATTGGTGGAACCGCCCATCGCGATATCCAGTGTCATCGCGTTCAGGAAGGCCTGACGGGTGGCGATGCTGCGGGGCAGGACGCTTTCGTCTCCGTCGCGGTAGTATTTCCAGGCATTTTCGACAATCTGGCGGGCGGCCTTCTTGAAAAGTTCCTTGCGAAGGACGTGGGTGGCCAGAAGGGTGCCGTTGCCGGGCAGGGAAAGGCCGATGGCTTCGGTCAGGCAGTTCATCGAGTTGGCGGTGAACATACCGGAACAGCTGCCACAGGAAGGACAGGCATGTTCTTCGACCTGCGCCACTTCCTCGTCGGAGAGGGTGGGGTCAGCGGATTTGATCATCGCATCGATGAGGTCGAGCTTGGCTTTGCCGAGCACGCCGGCTTCCATCGGGCCGCCGGAAACAAAGATGGTGGGGATGTTCAGGCGCATCGCAGCAATGAGCATTCCGGGGGTCACTTTGTCACAGTTGCTGATGCAGACAAGGGCATCGGCTTTGTGGGCATTGACCATATATTCGACGCTGTCGGCGATGATGTCGCGGGAAGGCAGGGAGTAAAGCATCCCGTCGTGGCCCATTGCGATACCGTCATCGACGGCGATGGTATCGAATTCAGCAGCGTAGCAGCCAAGTTTTTCAATCTCCGCCTTGACAATCTGGCCGGCTTCGTGCAGGTGGGTGTGACCAGGTACGAACTGGGTGAAAGAGTTCGCAATCGCGATGACGGGTTTGCCCATCTGTTCGCGTTTCATCCCATTGGCAATCCACAAGGCGCGGGCGCCTGCCATTCTGCGGCCCTCAAGCGTAACACTGCTTCTCAACTTAATTTTCATCGTATCCATTTGTTAGTCACGGACTTGCCGGCACCCAAAGACAGTACTGCAAAATCCGAACTACAAAGATACTCATTTTTTCGGAAATGACAATAATTCCTCGTGCGCGTGCGAGGGGCTCTCACGCGAGAGGAAAAGTTTTTCGAGCCCCGAAAAAGGGCTCTCGAAAAATCTTTCCGCCCTCGCTCCCTCAACGCTCACGCACGCCCGGGCCTTTGCCCCCGAAAGGGCGCTCACTTCAGGAAAAAGCATTATGCAATTTTGCGTACGCAATTTTACATAATGCAATTTTACACAAGGGCGTTTTACAGATAGAGGACGGCGCGGGTATTTGCGGTCTCTGTTTTTAGTTTCGTTTCCGTGGAAAGACCACCGCTGACCACCTTATAGACATTGACATTTTTCTCCCCGGTTTCTTCCGTACTCCAAAAGTATTGACCCGTGGAGAAAGCGGTCCCGCCACTGGCGCTGAGCGATGCATTGACGATTTTGAAATTCGTCTTTATCTCCGCCCATTCCGCCTCTCCGGGCAGGAACCAGCCCGTCGTCTTGCCGCTTTCGCCGCTGAATTTCGGAACTCCGTCAGAATAGTTGTTGATTTCCAGTACCGGACGAACCTTAAAGAGCTCTTCTTCTTTCAGATGGGCAGAATAAAAAGCCAGCAACAGATGCGTCACAAAACCGCATTTGTTATAGTTGTCAAATTCACCGTGAGTCGAGCTCGTAGTATAGCCTTCCGTCATAGATTTCTGACTAAAAGCCAGAGAACGACTTAGTTGAGATTGATAGATACCATCTTTCTTAGCCTGCGTAAAGGAAACCATCTCACCCTGGTTTTGCCACGTGGTCGTGGAAGATGAGTAATTCTTTCTGACCACTAAACAATGGGTAGAATCAAACCCTAACCCCGGCAAATCACTTGCATAAAAACTGCGATATTGATAGAGATTGCCATCGCAAGATGGATTCTTACAATCCTTCAGAACACTGCAGCCCAGAGTAGGCGTCTGTGTCGAAGCAATCACGCCGATATAAAAAGAACTCCAATAGGATAGAATCCCCATCGGGACATTGGTCCGACGGCCGTTAGCGTCGACATAAATGTTCGTATTGCTTCCAACATACCTCAAACCGCAATCAGTAGTGATAAATGAACCATCTGCACAATAAACATAGTCTCCCACTTTGATATCATATGCATCATAGTCAAAGATAAAGACATTAAAAGACAACGACGCGCTAGGATTTTTTTGCGAACGGAGCGTAACCGTTGTAGAAGACGGACTGCTCGTGTTGGACATCGTCAGGACAATATCGCTTCCATCCCGGCTCGCGCTTACCTTGGCCCCCTTGTACAAGACCACCTCGATATCGTCATACGCGCCTGTCGGTTGCACGCTATATCTAAACTTCCTTATATCTCCCTTTTTCGTAATTAGGTCATTATCCGCATTCAAAAAGTTGGAAGTTGAAATGGAAACACTCTTCACCAGTGGCTGGATTACGACGGTCACCTCATCCGTTAAATCGGTATGGCCGTCCACCGTGACCCTCACCTTCGCCGTGGCGGAAGCGACTCCTGTTCCCAGCGTCTTGGTCGTGAGTTTGCCGCTATCTGCATCAATGCTGACATAGGAAGCGCCTTCTACCACAGACCATTTGACCGTTGCGGGCAAAGCGGATCCGAAATCGGACGTCACTACGGCGCTGAACGTAAAAGAATTGCCCTCCAACATTTTCAAGGTCTTGCCGGTAAAATGGGAGTCGGTTGTAATAATTTCCACTTTTACAGGCTCCGGCGCCTTTTCGGTCACGGTCACCTTGAAAGAGACCGATTCGCCCAGAAGGGTTTTCGGGGAAAGCGTCAGCGTCGCCTCTCCCACCGTCTTCGGCTCCAGGACAAGCCCTTCCGCATCAATCGAGCACTCAACGACGCCTTCCGGATCAACGCTCACCACAACATCATTGAGCATGGAAACGACCGGGGGTTCACCGCCTCCAATGGTGGTTGCGCTCAACTCCACCGGGATGTTCATCGGAGCGGCATTCACGGCCATGGAAGCCCCCTTTTGTTTATAGACATCATTCAGGTGAATTTGCAGAATATTATACACTTTCGTCTGCTTCGTATCAGCGCCCGCTTCTTTCTTGCAAGAGAAAGCGAAGAGCGCGCACACCAGTGCAAGGAGGATAGAAATACGTTTCATAGTCAAGGATTTATCTGCAAATATATTTCTTTTTTATCGAAAAAACAAAATGAGGCCGGAATCATCCGTTCAAGCCTTACTTCAAAAAGACGAAAAAGACGGCAAGAATAAGGCAGATGAAGGCGGTCAGGTGGTTCCATTGGAAGGCCTGTCCGCGAAAGAGGAACATAATGATGATCGTAAAGACGGTCAAAGAAATAACCTCCTGAATCACTTTCAATTGCAGCAGGTTAAAAGGACCTCCGTTCCCCTCGAATCCGATGCGGTTGGCGGGAATCATCACCAGATATTCCAGCAAGGCGATGCCCCAGGAGAACAAAATAATGAGAATCAGCGGCCAACCCGTCGTCACTCCCATCTCATCCAATTTCAGATGCCCGTACCAGGCAAAAGTCATAAAGACATTGGATACAATCAACAGCAAAACTGTCAACAATGCGCTATTCATAGGTTATCATTCTTAGTTTTCAAACTCGGCAGACGGGCTACTGCACTTTCGCGTCGCAGTAGCAGCAGCGGATGACGCCGTCCGCGCCTTTTTTGAACATCGGGGCCAGGGTCTCGTGGTTGCAGATGCACTTGCGGTTGCGGCAAATCAAAGAAGGGTCTTCGATGAGGCCTTTGCGCAACGGCATCGCATGACCGGGGTTGTCCTTCCATTCCAGCAATTTGGTAATGAGGGCCATACGGACGAACTTTCCGTTTTCTACCTGACGGAAATAAGCCGCCCTGTGGTCGGAGTCCACTTCGGGGAGAATCTCGTTGACGCGGGGAAGCGGGTGCAACACGGCCATTTTCTGCTTGGCGAGTTTCATCTTTTCTTTGTCCAGCACGAAACTGTCTTTAACCCGGTCGAACTCGTCTTCGTCCAGGAAACGCTCTTTCTGCACGCGGGTCATATAGAGCACATCCAGTTCGCCGATCGCCTCTTCGATGGTGTTCACCTCTTTGAAAGTCAGGCTCGGACAGTCGCTCACGTCCTGTTTGATATAGTCCGGCAGACGGAGTTCTTCGTGGGCAATCAGCACGATGTTGATATCCTCGTAACGGGACAGGGCCTTGATAAGGGAATGCACGGTGCGGCCGAATTTGAGGTCGCCGCAGAAGCCGATGGTGATGCCGTCGATGCGGCCCAGTTCGCGGAAAATGGTCAGCAGGTCCGTGAGCGTCTGGGTGGGGTGGCTGTGAGAGCCGTCGCCCGCGTTGATGATAGGCACGGGGCTCACCTGGGAGGCGGCCAGCGGGGCTCCTTCGAGGTGGTGGCGCATCGCAATCACATCAGCGAAAGCAGCCACGACGCGCACGGTGTCCTGTACCGTCTCGCCTTTTGCGACGGACGAGTTCTTGGCGTCGGAGAAGCCCAGGACCTTGCCTCCGAGCTCCATCATGGCGGAGGTGAAACTCAAACGCGTACGGGTGCTGGGTTCGTAGAAGAGCGTGGCCAGTTTGCCGTATCGCTGGCTGTCGCGATACTTCTCTTTGTTGGTAATCATATCGCCGGCCAGGGCGATAATCTGGTCGGTCTCTTTTTTGGTCAGATCGGTGGGGTCAATCAGGTGTTTCATATGCGAGGCAAGTATTCAATTTTTAACTATTGGATCCAGCCCTCATCGGAGGGGTTAGCGCGGAAAGCGAGGATGCGGTCTTTCCATTCGGGGGCGATGTAGTTTTCGCGGGCGGCCACTTCCACGAGCGCGTCCAAGTTGCTCAGGGAATGATTTTCGACCTTGGCGGCGGCCAGGCGGTCGAGTCCTTTCTGCATGCCGTAGGTGAAAATGCTCACGATTCCCAGCACCTCGGCCCCCTCTTCGCGCAAGGCTTCCACCACTTCGATGACGCTTCCGGCGGTGGAAATCAGGTCTTCGACGACCACCACTTTGCAGCCTTTTTCCATCTTGCCTTCGATGCGGTTGGCCCGGCCGTGGTCCTTGGCGGCGCCGCGCACATAGCCCATCGGAAGGCCCATCATCTCAGCGGTGATGGCCGCGTGGGCGATGCCGGCGGTGGAGGTGCCCATCAGCATTTCGCAGGCGGGATAATATTGCCGGATTGCCTCCGCGAGGGATTGCTCCACGAGGGTGCGCACCTTCGGAGCGGAGAGGGTCAGGCGGTTGTCGCAGTAAATGGGGCTTTTGATGCCGCTGGCCCAGGTGAAGGGCTGCTCCGGCCGCAGAAAGACGGCTCCGATGCTCAGCAGAGCGCTGGCGATTTTTTCTTCTGTTGTATTCATCCTAAAAAATCTTTGACACATCTGTTATAGGCGGCGACGGGGTCGGGGGCGGCGGTAATCGGGCGTCCGACGACGATGAAGTCCGAGCCGATGGCGCGGGCGCCGGCCGGGTCGGTAACGCGCACCTGGTCGTCCCCTGCCGCATCTTTGAAACGGATGCCGGGCGTGACGGCGAGGAAGTCGGAGCCGCAGGCTTCTTTGACGAGCGCCGCCTCCAGCGGAGAGCAGACCACCCCGTCCAGACCGGCCAATTGGGCATTGCGGGCGTAGTGGGCGATGGTTTCCTGCATATTCGCGCCGATGAGCAGGTCTTTCTGCATCCGCTCCTCGCTGGTGGAGGTCAGTTGCGTAACGGCTATCAGCAGCGGACGCGTGCCGTCGGGACGCACAAGCCCTTCGAGGGCCGCTTTCATCATTTCGATGGTGCCGGCCGCGTGGACATTGCACATATCCACGTCCAAGGACGAAAGCACTTTCATCGCCTTTTTGACCGTGTTGGGAATGTCGTGGAGTTTGAGGTCCAGGAAAATCTTGTGTCCGCGTTTTTTGATTTCGCGAACGATGTCGGGACCGCAGGCGTAATAGAGTTCCATTCCCACTTTCACATAGGGCTTCTCCCCCTCGAAACGATCCAGGAACGCCAAGGTTTCCTCCTTGCTGGCAAAGTCGCACGCGATGATGACGTCTTTCTTGCGAATCATATCATTAAATTATTCAAATCCTTAATACCTAGTGATGCCATAACTTGGGGCAACGCCTCGATGATATCACGGCAGGCGTAGGGATTGCGGAGGTTTTCGGCCCCGACCTCAACAGCGGAGGCCCCCGCCATCATCATCTCAATCACATCTTCCGCGCTAGCCACTCCCCCGCAACCGATGACGGGAATGCTGCAGGCGTGCGCCACCTGATAGACCATCCGCAGGGCCAGCGGGAAAATTGCCGGGCCGGAAAAACCGCCCATCTTATTGGCCAGCACGGGCTGACGGCGGCGGATATCGATGCGCATCCCCAGCAGCGTATTGATCAGCACCAGCCCGTCCGCACCCGCCTCTTCGCAGGCGCGCGCCATCGCCACGATGTCCGTCACGTTGGGGCTCAACTTGATATAAACTGGCTTGGAAGCCACCCTCTTGACGGCGGCCGTCACCTCGGCGGCCATCTTGGGGTCAGTACCGAAAGCCATTCCTCCCCCGTGCACATGGGGGCAGGACACATTGATT
>JAGCUV010000137.1 GCA_017962705.1 Bacteroidales bacterium | reverse complement strand
TTGAAAAAGAAAATCTTGAAAATCGTTGAAAAATGTCTACTTTTGTAAAACCAGATGCAGGAAAAACTTTACCGGTGTCTACTTTCGAAAATAAGTATTAACGAAAAAATCTTTTCGTGTCTACTTCTCGCGCGCGGTACAAATATCTTAAGGGGAATCCGCATCTTTCATTTAATTATAAGGCTATTCGGGCTGAAGGACGCGGTTCAATCATGTATAGTGAAGAATTGGATTTGAAAAGACGACTATTTTACAAAAAAGGAAAATCAGCGTATCTTGATTTAAGACCAGCAATTCAAATCTGCTACTTTAAGAAACAAGATTTAGTCGGGCCGCCTCTTACTATAGTATATCCTGATGAATATGTGGAGTTTATATAAATTACCCATCCTATTGCTGTTAGGGTCGGGTTTTTTAATGCTCCGCTAGTACAATTTATGTCCGCCAGAGAAGAATTCAACCAGCTGTACAATTCCGACCGGATGCTGGAGTTTGTCTGCAAGATTCTCGTCCTGCTGGACAGGACTGACGATTTCCCCATCCAGTTTTCTACGGATGAGCAACAGCAAGCCTATTATAAGCTGCTTGCCGAAAAGGATTTTCAGGGCCACTTTGGACAATGGGATGCTCTTCGTGATGAACTGGACCTGCAGATTCGTGCAGTCCGGGATGAAAAGTCCCTGCTGCATACGACCATTGCCGAACTGCTTTTCCCCTTCGAGGCCATCTCCTCCATTTTGTATCCGGCAGACAATGAATCAGACTACACGAAGGAATCTGCAGAAGAGCTGGCGAAGTATCGTGATCTTGAGGTGGGCGAGCCAATAGATGCTGGTCACGAACCGGACTGTCACCTTCTTGATGACCTTTACTATGTGATGGACAACTTCGCCCATATCCTCTAGGGCATTTTCATCAAATACGGCATCAAAGAGGATATCTTTGCGTTCCAAAAGGAATGTGGTGTTGTCCTCACAAAGGCTATCGACTCTTGGCACATATCCGATCTCTTTGACTGGCCGCTTGTCTTCATCCAGAATGGCCTTGGTGGAAAAGAATATCTGTTGCCTCCGGTGGTTGCATCTGCGGATTCAACGCCGTCTCCCAAACATATGGTTATCAAGACCCGCAACGCCTTCGACGCCCTCCTTCGTCCCCATATGCTATCCTTCTGCCATAACGCCCCCGCATTCTGTAACCTGGTAAAGGATGACAAGAAGCGCACGATTTACCACTTCAAGGGGAAAGTCGGTGCCCTATATGCCTACATCTGCCTTCGTATGGCCGATAAACTCGGCCTGGAAGACATCCCCTGGGCATTCATTAACGAAGTCCTCCAGGCTCCTGCCGATTCAGACTACCTGAAGAAAGAGGCCTCAAGGATGCGGAAACCCAATGCCAAGCTACCCAAAGGCCACTTCGACATCGACGAAATCATCCGGGCTCACGTCAACTTGTAGCCTTTCCTTCCAAAATACGTAACTCAAAATGGTAACCTCAGCGTCGGGGTTACCATTTTTACATTTATTCCTACACAAGCAACTGATATTCTGCTACTTGTAAAAGAGTAACCCGACCACTACACCATAATTGCTGGTCGCACTCGCCTCTATTCCCCAACTTTGCACCACAACCCTTCGGGGAGGATGGACACCGAACCGATGTAGGAAGAAAATGCCAGCGAGCCCTATTGTCCGACGGCCCACTCGGCACCCATCAAAACCCAACAAACATCATGAATGGTTTTGATACTGCCAAACCCCTCTACACCCTTACGGTAGGGGAATTCTTCCAGATGATGGAAGACTTTGTACAAAGTGTCTTTTCCGTAAATCCAAATATATTATAATTCGTTATATTTCTCTTAAAATATTGAAAATAAGACATTTCTACTTCTGTGTATATCTAATCATACTGTGGTTATAATCCGACTATACCTTGTTCTGATAGGTTTAAAAAGAATCAACATTTGAGCCGATTTTCTAAAAATGAAAGTTGCCGCAACTGCATCTTTTTGGGCCCTTGTGGCAACTTTTAATTTTATATTTTGCCGCAACGATATTTTTTTCTACCTTTGCGGCAACTTTTAATGCTACGAATATGGGTTCACTTATCGGCAGAAAAGAAGAACAAGCAAGGCTTGAACGCTTGTACAATAGCGAGAAATCAGAATTTGTTGCCATTTATGGGCGAAGGAGAGTCGGTAAAACATTCCTTGTTACAGAAACTTTTAATAATCGGTTTGCGTTCAAGCATACCGGGTTGTCTCCATACGACAAAACGACTCCTATCACGATGAAAGACCAACTACAGGCTTTTCATTATTCATTGATTCTGTTTGGTGAGGACGGCGAGTTGACTTGCCCGAAATCGTGGCTGGAGGCCTTTTTCCGACTTAAAAGCCTTTTGGCGAAAAAGAAGTCAAAGGGGAAACAGGTCGTTTTTATCGATGAACTCCCGTGGATGGATACGCCCAAGTCGAAATTCCTGTCTGCATTCGAGAATTTCTACAATGGCTGGGCGGCCGACGAAAATATCCTTCTCATTATATGCGGCTCTTCGAGTTCCTGGATTCTTGACAATATCATTGAAAATAGGGGCGGGCTTTACAACCGGCTGACTTGTCAGATAAAGTTAAGCCCTTTCAGTCTCAAAGAAACAGAGGACTTTTTTAGGCACAAAAATATCAGTCTGGGGAGATATGATATTGTCCGTACCTATATGGCGCTCGGCGGCATTCCCTATTATTTAAGTTATTTTGTTCCGGGCAAGAGTGTGGAACAAAATATAGATGATATTTTATTCAGAGAGCAAGCGCCGTTGAAGGGAGAGTTCAAGCGTTTGTTCAACACTTTGTTCGCTCACGGAGAAAAATATATGGACATTGTCCGTGCGCTATCCAAGCGGAACTATGGTTTTACGAGAAGCGAAATTGCCCAAAATGCGGGTGTCCCTTACGGCGGAGGATTGAGTACGATGTTGAAAATGCTGGTAGAGGCTGATTTTGTGGAAGAATATGTCCGTGTCTTTGGTTCTCCCAAGCAACCGCTATATAGATTGAAAGACTGTTTCTGTATCTTTTATTTGAAATATTTGGATGGGAGAGGCAAGTTGGACGAACATTTTTGGCAGAATAGCGCCCGGCAAAAGGGGATAAACGCGTGGGAAGGTATCGCTTTCGAGCGGATTTGTCAGTCTCACATCCAGCCCATCAAAAATGCGCTGGGAATAAGTGGGGTTACTACCCAAACATCTAATTTTATTGTCTCCGGAGACGAAACGAAACGGGGCGCTCAGGTGGATTTGCTCATAGACAGAGCGGACAACAATATCAATTTATGTGAAATGAAATTCTATTCGGGAGACTTTACGCTCGACAAAGACGGTGAAAGGGAACTTAGGAACAAGGTCTCTTCCATCCGAGAGAAAATAGGCTGGAAGAAGAATATATTTCCCACTCTTATCACGACCTATGGTCTTAAAAACAATGCCTACTCCGGAATCTTTCAAACCGTCTTGACCTTGGATGATTTGTTTTAACGGATTGCTTTTATTCGGGAAATGCACTAAATTTGCGCCCGAAATTCCGAAGAAGCAATGGTTCTGAAAGATTTGGAAACGGGAAAGTCCGCCGTCATCGAAGCGGTCGGCGGTGAGGGGGCGTCGCGTATGCACCTGCTCAGCATGGGCTTGATTCCCGGAGCAAAGGTGAAAGTGGTGAAACGGGCGCCGATGGGCGACCCGGTGGAGTTGCAGGTGCGGGGCTTTGCGTTGAGCCTGCGGGCGGAAGATGCCGCCAAAATCACCATCCATCCTTTGGAGAAAGCGGCCATAGAGGCTTCCGGAAAAGCGGTGGCATCCTCTTGCACCGGTGTGTCTTCTTGCGGCGCGTGTTCCGCCCCATGTCCCTTCTCAAGGAAAGATTTTGCGCCGAGCCAACACCCCGGTTTGGGCGAAGGGGGCAAGTATCACTCCAAGGACCATGAGAATCCCCTGCCGGAAGGCACCCAGCTGCTTTTTGCCTTGGCGGGCCAGCAGAATTGCGGCAAGACGACGCTGTTCAACCTGCTGACCGGCTCCAACCAGCACGTGGGCAACTTCCCCGGCGTAACCGTAGACCGCAAGACAGGGGAAATCCGGCACCATCCCGGTACCTCGATTGTCGATCTGCCGGGCATTTATTCCCTGACACCCTATACGGAAGAGGAACTGGTGTCCCGCGAGTTCATCCTGGATGAAAACACACGCGGCATCATCAACCTGGCGGATGCGGGCAATATCGAGCGCAGCCTGTACCTGACGCTTCAGTTGATGACCCTTGATGTGCCGATGGTGCTGGCACTGAATATGATGGACGAACTGGAGGGCAATGGCGGGAGCATCCGTATCAACGAGCTGGAGGATTTTCTGGGCATCCCGGTCGTGGGCATTTCTGCAGCCCGGAATGAAGGCATTGAGGAGATGCTTGAGCATGCCATCCACGTGGCCCGGTACCAGGAAACCCCCTCGTGCAAGGATTATTGTGATGAAAACGACTATGGCGGGGCAGTCCACAACTGTCTGCACGCCGTGATGGGTCTTATTGGGGAGAAAGCCCGGGCGGCCCATCTTCCCACGCGCTTTGCCGCCACCAAACTTCTGGAAGGCGACCCTTGGGTGGAGAGCCGCCTGGACCTGTCCGAAGAAATGCGCCGGCGCATCGAGGCGTTGATTGTAGAGATGGAGCGGAAGAGGGGACTGGACAGGGCCGCCGCCATCGCCGATATGCGCTATACTTTTATCCGGAAAATCTGCCGGGCGACAGTGGTCAAGCCCCGGGAAAGCCGCGAATATGTGCGCAGCCGCCGCATGGACAAGGTGCTGACGGGCAAATGGACGGCCCTTCCCATTTTCGTGGCGGTCATGCTGCTGATTATCTATCTCACCATCGATGTGCTGGGTGCGCCCTTGCAGGCGCTGCTTCAAAGCGGCATCGACGCCCTCGGCTCCCTGACGGACGGGGCTATGGCACAGGCGGATGTCGCCCCTTTCGTCCGTTCGCTGGTAACCGACGCCCTCTTCGGCGGCGTGGGGACCGTGGTGAGTTTCGTGCCGGTTATCGTCATCCTGTTTTTCTTTTTGTCCATGCTGGAAGATAGCGGCTATATGGCTCGCGTAGCCTTTGTGACAGACCATTTCCTGCGCAAGCTGGGACTCTCGGGACGGAGTATCGTTCCGCTGCTCATCGGTTTGGGCTGCTCGGTGCCGGCCGTCGTGGCCACCCGTACCCTGCCGTCTTCCCGCGACCGTCTGAAGACCATTCTGCTCATTCCTTTTATGAGTTGTTCGGCCAAAATCCCCATCTATGCCTTTTTCATCACGGCCTTCTTCCCGCATCACGGAGGGCTGGTGCTTTGCGGACTGTATCTGCTGGGGATTCTGACGGGCATCCTGGTTGCCCTGGTTTCCAAAAAGATGGAACGCTCGGAGGCGGCTCCTTTTATTATGGAACTACCCAACTATAGATGGCCGCAGTTGCGCAATGTCGGTTTGTTGCTCTGGGACAAGACCAAGGACTTTCTGCAGCGGGCTTTTTCCGTCATTTTGCTGGCGACCCTCATCATCTGGTTGTTGCAGACGCTGGACGTCCACTTCAATATGGTGGAAAATGGCCAAGGGAGCATGCTCGCCCGGGTGGCCGGATGGCTGACGCCGCTCTTCGCTCCGCTGGGGCTGGACGACTGGCGGGTGGTGACGGCCTTTATCTCCGGATTTCTGGCCAAGGAAAGTGTCGTCTCGACATTGGGTGTGCTGGGGGTCTTATCCTCCATGACAGTATTGAAAGCCGTCCCCATGCTGATTTTCAGCCTGCTTTATACGCCTTGCGTAGCAACCATTGCCACGGTCCGGGCCGAGTTGGGCGGCAAGTGGGCGCTCTTTATGATTGTCTTCCAATGCGTCCTCGCCTGGGTCGTCGCTTATCTTGGATATCAACTTGCGTCGTTGTTGGTATAAATCATACGCGAAGGGAAAATTTGCAGATTTGGTGAAGATTGCTTACCTTTGCGAAGTTGTTAACCAAGGGTTCTGCTTCCAAGCGGGGCTCCTTTAATTTTTGTACGAAGATGGATATCCATTATATGACCCAGGAAGGGTTGGATAAACTCAAAAAGGACTTGGCCGATGCGATTGCCAAACGTCCTGTGATTTCCGCTGCCATTGCGGAAGCGCGTGAAAAGGGTGACCTGTCCGAAAATGCCGAATACGAATCAGCCCGCGAGCAGCAGGGTCTGCTCGAGCTTCAGATTGCCAAGTTGCAGAACCTGATTGCTTCGGCCCGCGTGATTGATGAGAGTCAGGTGGGTGTGGACAAGGTGCAGCTCCTCAATAAGGTCAAGATCAAAAATCTGGCCTTGAGCAAGGAGATGGAATTCACGCTTGTGGGTGAGAACGAGGCGGATTTTGCGCACGGCAAGCTGGCCGTCACCACTCCGATTGGAAAAGCTTTGCTGGGTCACACCGTGGGAGATGTGGTCGTCGCCCAGACGCCGGCCGGTGAGATGAAGATGGAAATCTTGAATATTTCTCTGTAGCGTTTCTTTTATGGCAACCATTTTTACCCGAATCGTCCGCGGCGAAATTCCTTCCTATAAGGTGGCCGAGAATGAAGACTATTATGCCTTCCTGGACATTGCACCCCTGACCGCCGGTCATACGCTGGTCGTTCCCAAGCATGTGGAGGACGACTATATTTTCCATTTGGATGAAAAGACCTACGAAGGGCTGTGGGCCTTTGCCCGGAAAGTGGCCCTCGCCGTCAAGGCGGCCGTCCCTTGCAAAAGGGTCGGCGTGGCGGTGCTGGGAATGGAAGTGCCCCACACGCATATCCATCTGGTCCCGCTGCAGCAGGAGGGGGATTTGGATTTCCGCAAAGAGAAACTCCAGTTGCCCTCTGAAGAGATGGCCCGCATCGCCGCTTCCATCCTGGCCGCGTTCGAGTCTCTTTCTTAATTTGTACTCCCATGTCCGGCTTTAGTCGCTTCCCCATCCGCTCTTTCCGGCGTTCGCATCTATGGGGGCTCTTTGCCTTATTCTTTGTGGCGACCTCCTGTCATTACGCCCGCCTGGAAGGCCATGTCGAGGGGGTGGACTCCGATACTTTGCTCATCGAGAAACAGTTTGTCAGTTATAAACTGACGACGGATACCCTCGTTACCCGTCCGGACGGCCGTTTTTCCTGCAAGTTGCAATTTGATTCGCCCAATCCGGAGTTCTATTACTTGACCTATCACGGGATGCGCCTGGCCAGTCTGCTGGTCAAGCGGGGAGACAAGATCCGCGTGGAGGCGGACACGCTTGGCCGTTGCGTCATCGAAGGGTCGGACGAGTCGGTCCGAATGATGGATAGCGACCGGGAGTATGCGAAAATCAACAACCGTTGCCACGCCCTGTCTCTCCGTTTGCAGGATTTGCCCCAAAATACGAAGCACGCAGCTTCTTTGCGGCGGGAGTATTATGAGAATTATCTCAAGTTGTATCGTTCGAGTGTACGGTATATCGTGGAGAACAGCCGTTCCCTGACGAGTGTGCCGGTCATTTTCCGCAAGTTGGGCGATCTGCCGGTGTTCAACCAGCGTATGGATGCGTTGCATTATCGCTCCCTGGCCGATTCTCTGGCGGCTGTTTACCCGACATCTCCCTATGTCCGTGCCTTGCAGAAAGAGGCTTCCGCCCGGATGAAGCAACTGGATTTTTCCGGTAAAATAGACTCCGTGGCCGTTGTCGGCTTCCCGGAAATCGAGTTGCCCGACATCCGTTCGGAGAAGGTCAAGCTTAGTTCCGTCGAGGGGAAAGTCGTCCTTCTGCATTTCTGGACCTCAACAGACGGGGTGCAGAAAGTGTTCAATCAGGATGTGTTGAAGCCGCTTTATCAGAAGTATCACACAAAAGGCCTGAATATCTATCAGGTGGCGTTGGATACGGATAAGTTCGGCTGGGCGCAGGTGGTCAAGGCGCAGAAGATGCCCTGGGTCAATGTCTGCGACATCCGGGGCGGCGCTTCCACGAATGTGATGCTCTACAACGTAGCGAATCTGCCCACCACCTATGTCATTGCGGACGGCGAAATGTATGCCGAGCAGCCGGCTGACGCGCAGTCGCTTCGCAAAATCGTCGATAAAATCTTGAAATAGTCTTTCCCCGGTCGGGCTTTCCTAACAAATTTCCAGCGCGACCTCGACCATCTTGGTGAAGGTGGTGCGGCGCTCTTCCGCCGTGGTCGCCGAGCCGTGGAGGACCAGATCGGAAATCGTGCAGATGGTCAGGGCCCTGGCTCCGCAGCGGGCGGCGTTCATATAGAGCGCGGCCGCTTCCATCTCGACGGCCAGTACGCCCATGTCAATCCAGGCCTGCGGCCGGGGATTGGCGGAATAGAACACATCCGAGGACATAATGTTGCCCACCTTGTAGGAGTATCCTTTCTCGTCGCAGACATTGGCGGCGGCGCGCAGCAGGTCGAAATCCGCAATGGGGGCGTAGGTGCCGGGCATCTGGAACTGGGCGCCGTAGTTGGAGTCGGTGCAGGCGCCCATCGCCAGCACGAGGTCCCCGATGCGCAGGTCTTGGTGGTAGGCCCCGGCAGAGCCGACACGGATGATGGTCTTCACGCCGTAGAAGTTGAACAGTTCGTAACTGTAGATGCCAATCGAGGGTATGCCCATGCCGTGCCCCATCATACTGACACGTTTGCCGTGGTAAAGGCCGGTATAGCCCAGCATCCCGCGCACACCGTTGAACTGTACGGGATTTTCCAGGTAGCGCTCGGCCATGTATTTCACGCGCAGCGGGTCGCCGCCCATCAGGACGCGCTCGGCTATCTCGCCTTCCTTGGCTTCAATGTGAGGGGTAGGTATCTGTGCCATAAATGAGTCTTTTTGCAAAGTTAACAATTATTCTTTGGAATATTTTTCTAACTTTGCAAAATCACCTGAAAATCTTTAATTATGAAACGATTGATTCTTCTTTTCTGGATGGCTGCATTGACCCTGGTCTTGTCTTGCGGCAAGGAGCAGGCGCAGAACAACGACACGCCTGCTGAAGATAGCGACCGTCCGATTCCGGCTACCCTCGACCTGCATGCCGGCGACAGTTATTCCTTTGTCCCCAAGGTGGCGGCTGGAGTACCCTGCTACTGGAGCAGCAAAGATGAAGAAGTCGCTACGATAGACGCGGCGTGGTAACAGCCAAGGGCAACTGAACCGCGACCATCGTACTCGCGGTGATCGATGACGGTATCTTTAAGTCTTGGGAATGCGTCGTGCACGTTTCCACCCCGGTCACCGGCATTTCCCTGGATATCACGAGCAAGAACTTGACGATGGGCCAGTCGTTCACCTTGACTGCCACGGTGGAGCCGCCCACGGCCAGCAATAAGAAACTCGTCTGGACTTCCAGTTCCCCGGACCTTGTCAGTATTTCGGTCCGCCAGGGCGTATGCACCGTCAATGCGATGGGAGGAATTTCCAATGCGAAAATCACGGTCAAAACGGAAGATGGCTCATTCTCCGACAAATGTACCGTCAACGTGAAGGGCACCAGCAGGCCTTACGGAGCCTCGACGGAAACATCCAACTGCTATGTCATCTTCCAGCCCGGGACCTATATTCTGGATCTGGTTCAAGGCAACAGCAGCGATCCCGTCACAGGCGTCAAGAAGGCAGATGTCCTTTGGGAGACCTTCGGGACAGACGAGGATATTACCGCCGGGACGCTGGTCACTGACTATTTCTATTCGGACTTCCTGAACAAGATTATATTCACCATTCCCTCTCCCATTAAAAGCGGCAATGCACTGATCGCAGCCAAGAGCGCTTCCGGCACTACACTATGGTCCTGGCATTTGTGGATTTGCAACGGCTATCGCCCCGACGTGGCTCCAAATTACCAGACCTACACGGGTGGGACCGTTATGATGGACCGCAACCTGGGCGCGACCAGCAAGACAAGCACCACGGGCCAAGACCATGGCCTGCTGTACCAGTGGGGACGGAAGGACCCCTTTCCGGGCTTCTCGACCGATTATAACGAAGTGAAGGTTACTTATCCGTGTTCACGCATACAAAAAGATGCCAGCCGGAATCTGGAGTATTCCATCACCTGGCCAAAAGAATTCATTTGTGGAAGTTCCGGCTCTGACTATGATTGGTTGATGACAAGCAACCGGACCCTTTGGACCTCCAATAAGACCAAGTACGATCCCTGTCCTCCGGGCTGGCGCGTGCCCACCGGCGGAGCCGACGGTGTCTGGAGACAAGCTTCCGGCTCGTCCGATTTCTATGTGTCTTGTGATGCAGGAGCCGATCTGAAGGGAAAGTTCGCCTCCGGAACGGCGACCATCTATTATCCCAGAACCGGAGTCTATGATTATAGTTACTTCCCGCGGTCCTTCGGATGCTGTTGGTCCTGTACGTTTGCCTCCAGCGGTAAGTCCTATTGTTTGAAAATTGAAAAGAATACTTCGGGGAGCGGAAACAATATCCATACTGACGCAACGGAGTATCGCTCCCACGGTCTCTCCGTACGCTGCTGCAAGAAATAGAGCCGGTTTTACACCAAAAAGGGATGGCCGATGAGCCATCCCTTTTTGCATTTGAGCCGTTTACGGGTTTATTCTGCCGCTTGGGGATTTTGCGGGGCGCCCTGGCCTTTCTGAGGACCTTTGCCCATGCCCTTTTCGGGTTTGGCTGGCTTGTGGTTCTGGTGGAGGCGGGCCATCTGGTCGCGGCGGAACTGCTCTTCGGCGAGAATCACCTGGGCGACTTTCGCTTCCGGAAGCACCTTGCGATAGGCAGCCACATCCGCGCTGATGAATTTGTCTTTGTTGTCCACAGCTGCCGTGTAGGCTTTCATCGCTTCGGCGATTTGGGCCTCGTCGCCATCCTTGATGGCTTGCCGCAACTTGCGGAAAGCCTCGTTTTCCGCTTGGACGGCGGCGTCGCGACGGGCGGAAACCTGGTTGTAAACCGGCCAGAATTTCTGGGCCTCCTCCACGCTCAAATCCACCTTGGTCGTAATGAAAGCCACTTTCTGCGCCTTCACTTTTTCGCGCCATGCTTCAGGATTCTGCCCTTTTTGCGGTGCCTGGGCTCCGGCGGGAACGGCCATCCATATCATCCCGATAAAGGCCGCAATGGTAAATAAAGTAGAAGTTTTCATTGTTTCATTCTTTAATTATATTGAACTTCGTCTATGATCGTATAAAACTCTTCGATGCCGACCTCGCTTTCGCTCAGATAAGCGACCACCTCTTCCTCGCTCAACTCCGCCTCTTCCGCCTGGGAATAATAAATGGCGTCGGTGTCACTGCGGGGGATGATTTCGCAATAATATGCGTAGTAATCATCGTCCTCATAATCGGCCCGGGAGGGGGTGACGGTCTTCAGCAAGAGCCCGCCGAGGGCGACCAGCAGCACGAAGGATGCGGCCATCGCAACGATGGGACGCAAGCGGACCCCAAGGGTGGGAACGCGCTGGCTCTCCTTTTCGGCAGCAGACTCCCGGGCCATCGCAGCCATTTTCTCTTGGAAAGTTTCAAAATAGCCATCGGAGACCTTGTAAGGCCGTTTTCTCCCCGAAGTCTCGAGCCAGTTGTCAACATCAAAATTTTTCATAACGAACCTTGGACGCGAATGATGGAACAAAGTTAAAAAAACAAAAATAAAAATTGTACCTTTGCATTTCGTGAATATAAATAGGTATGAAGAGATTTCAATTATATAACCGATGCGCCGCCGTCCTTGCGCTGCTCGTGTCGGCCGTGACCTACCTGTTGACCATCTAACCGACAGCCTCTTTCTGGGACTGCGGCGAGTTTATTGCCTCATCCTATAAGTTGGAAGTGGGCCACCCGCCCGGAAACCCCGTGTTCCAGCTCATCGCCCGTTTCTTCACCCTGTTTACGGACGGGGCGCATGCGGCCGTGGCGGTCAACGTGATGAGCGCGCTGTGTTCGGCCCTGACCATCTTCCTCCTGTACCTGACCATCGTCTTTCTGGTCAAACGGCTGGTGGGTGCGCCAGAAGGTTCCCTCGGCAGCAGCGGAGCCTCCGCCGGCGGACAGGATTACTCCCTCAGCCAGACCTTGATTATCTGCGGTTCCGGCCTGGTGGGTTCGCTGGCCTACTGTTTCTCCGACACCTTCTGGTTTTCGGCCGTCGAGGGCGAGGTGTACGCGATGTCCTCCCTTTTCACCGCGCTGGTGTTCTGGGCGATGACCAAATGGTACGAACAGGCCGACGAACCTTACGCCAACCGTTGGATTGTGCTGATCAGCTTCCTGATGGGCCTTTCCATCGGCGTGCACCTGCTCAACCTGCTCACCATTCCCTGTCTGGTATTCCTCTACTTTTATCGCAAACGCGAAGACAAGCCTTATTCCTTCAAGGAACTCTGCGGAATTTTCCTGCAGTCGGTCGTTATTCTGGGTGTCGTACTTTTTGTCATCATCCCCTGGCTTCCGAAGGTGGCGGCGTATGTGGACCTCTTCTTTGTCAACGTCTTGGGCTGTCCCTACAATGTGGGCGCAGCTGTCTTTATGCTGGTCCTGCTCGGCCTGTGTTACTGGGGTATCGTCAGCACGCGCAATCACAAACGGGTATTTTGGCACACGGCCCTGCTGTGCCTGACCACGATTGTCATCGGCTTTTCCATTTTCTCGATCTGCATCATCCGTTCTTCCGTCAAGACGCCCACCAACGAGTATCAGCCTGATAATCCGTTCACGCTGGTCCGCTACCTGGCCCGCGAACAGTACGGCAGCACGCCCCTGCTCTACGGACAGTATTTCGATGCTCCTTACGACATCAAGGAGAACCAATACTGGGCTTCCCTCAACGGGAAATATGTGTATACGGAAGGCCCTGGTGAAGTGGAATATGAGCCGCAGGGAAAAATGCTCTTCCCGCGTATGTGGAGCGGCAGCGACCCGAAATACGTGCGCTTCTACGAGGCGTATATGGGTGGCGGCGGCATCAAAGTGAGCGGAGCCGACCATGCCAAGCCCACCTTCCTGCAGAACCTGTATTTCTTCTTCGACTACCAGTTGGGCTGGATGTACGGGCGCTACTTTATGTGGAATTTCGTAGGACGGCAGAACGATTATCACAGTCCTTCTCCCGGCGAGATTTTCACGGGCAACTGGGAGAGCGGCATCGGTTTCATTGACAAGTTCCGTTTGGGCGACCAAAGCACGGCCCCGGACTATCTGCGAAACAACAAGGCCAAAAACCATTATTATTTCCTGCCCCTGCTGCTGGGCTTGCTCGGACTGTTCTTCCAGTACGCCCGCGATAAACGCGGCTTCTGGATTACTTTCCTGCTTTTCTTTATGACGGGTATCGCGGTGGTGATTTACCTCAACCAACCCCCGTATCAGGTGCGGGAACGGGATTACGCCTACGCCGGCTCCTTCTATGCTTTCAGCATCTGGATCGGGATGGGCGTTGCCGCCGTCTATGGCTGGCTGAAGGATGCGAAAGCGTCCTGGGCCAAGCCTGTCAGCGCCCTTGCCGTTTCCCTGCTCTGCCTCGGCGTGCCGGCGCTGATGGCAGCGCAGAACTGGGACGACCACGACCGCAGCAACCGTTACACGGCCGTCGAGATTGCCTACAACTACCTCAACTCGGTGGGCGAAAACGGCATCCTCGTCACCCACGGCGACAACGACACTTTCCCGCTCTGGTATGCCCAGGAAGTGGAAAATATCCGTACGGACGTGCGTATCTGCAACACCTCGCTATTGGGTACCGACTGGTATATCGACCAGATGAAATATGCCTGCAACGAGTCTGCGCCGCTCAAGCTCAGCGTGGGGCCGGAACAATATCTCTACGGAACCAACGAATATGTGTATATCTATGACAAGGAAGACAAGGTGCGTCCGATTTCCGAAGTGATGGCGGTGTTCCGCAATCCCAAGTATCGCCTGGCCTTGGCTTCCCGCAAAGTGGATTTCATCTGGTCGCGCAAGATCAGCGTCCCTGTCAACAAGGAGAATGTGATCAAATATGGCATCCTGGATGCGAAATACGCCGACCGGATTCCCGATGAGATTGTCCTGACGATGTCTCCGGACAAGAGTTACCTGTCCAAACCGGAACTCTTTATGCTCGATCTGCTGAGCAACTATCAGTGGGACCGTCCGCTGCACCTGCTGAGCATGGGAGGAGACTTGAACATCGGCATCAAGGATTATCTGATGTACGATGGTTTCTCCTACCGCTTCGTCCCCATCAAGAGCAAGACCAAGATGTCGCAGCCGGGCTTCACCGACCCCGAGGACTTGTACCGGAAGATGACGCAGGTCTATCGATGGGACGCGCTCAGGCGGACCGACTGGTTCGTGGACTACCAGAACCTCTACACTTTCATGGGCGTGATGAGCCAGCGCATGCTCTATGTCACTTCCGTCAAGGAAATGCTCAAGCAGGCGGACCGCGACAAAGAGGCGTCGCAGCTTTGGAAAGACCGGGCCCGGCAGTTGCTGGACGACTGTATGGAAAATGTTCCCGAGGCCAATTTTCCGCTCGATGTCTGCTACCTGGGCTTCTCCAACGAACTGATGGTCTCCGACCTGGTGGACCTGTATTTCAAAGTGGGGGAGAACGAAAAGGCGCTCGCGCTGGCGGAACGCTTCTACGAGCAGTTGAACACGTCCCTGCATTTCTTCGGCCTGTATCTGGATTATGCGTACGACAACTTTGACACCGTTACACAACTCGGGATGAATCTGGGCAACATCTTGAAGAAAAACGGCGAAACGCAGCGGGGCAAAGAAATGATTTCGGAGACCATCGCCACCGCCTGTGCGTACGATGAAGATCTCCGCAAGGAGTTTTTGAATGAGAAAGAATAAAATACGTCGCTGTCAGCCCCAAAGGACTCCGGACGGTATGCTGTTCCGCAACCTGGAATTTGCTTATGTGCCGGTCGGCTACAACTGGCTGGAACGTTTTATTCTCAATACACAGCACAAGAAGGCCTTGAAGCGGGCCTGCCGGAAGGGGCTTCCCCTCCTTGCCGCCAACGAGCGTGTCGCCTTCGACCTTCACCGTTACTACCGTGTCCCCGAAGAGCGTGTCAAGGTGATCGGCTGACTCGATTTTTTATCTTCCAAGTTTTTTTGTAACTTGCACAAAATTGTGCGCAGGAATGTCCTTGAGACTTCGGCATATCGTATGGTTGTGGCTCGTGCTCTTGTGGTGCGTGGGCCCGGGTGAGGCTCGTGCGCAAGATGCGGACGAAGCCCGGGGCCGTATTGAGGGCCAGGTGCGGGACAACGAGACGGACGAACCCCTCAGCGGCGTCGTACTGCGGCTGGACGGGGGATTTATTTGGACGGTCAGTGATGAAAAGGGGCGTTTTGTCTTGACGAAAGTGCCGGACGGAAAATGTGAGCTGGAGGCCGATTGCCTGGGTTACCTCCCTGTCAAGCAGAGTTTGTTCATCAAAGGCGGAAAAATGCTCGACCCCGAGACCCGAAAGCTCATTCCTTCGCTCTCCATCCGGCTCAAAGTTGAGTCCCTGGCCGTGGAAGAGGTGGTGGTGACGGCCAGCCTTTCCAAGGACAATGCCAACACTACGCGCACGATCGGCCGGACGGCCCTGGACCACCTGCAGGTGACGGGCCTGGACAATGTGGCGGCCCTGCTGCCCGGCGGAAAAACGGTCAACCCGGACTTGACGACCAACCAGCCTCTGTCTCTCCGGAGCGGAGGCGTCAGCGCCGGCAATGCGGCCTTTGCGACTGCCGTGGAAGTCAATGGCGTGCGTATGGGCGACAATGCCTCTTTCGGAAACCTGGAGGGCGTGGACACCCGTTCCATCCCGGTCGAGGACATCGAATCGGTGGAAGTGCTCACGGGCGTCCCTTCTGCGGAATACGGCGACCTCGGCAGCGGTATCGTGCGTGTGAAGACCAAAAAGGGACGCACTCCGTTCAAAATCACGATGGCCATCAATCCCAAAACCTACGATATCAGTTTGTCCAAAGGTGTGCAGATTGGACAGGGTGTGCTCAACCTGAGCGGCCAGTGGACCCGCGCCACCCAGAAACTTTCTTCGCCCTATACGGCTTACACCCGTCGCAGCCTGACGGCGGAATACAGCCACACCTTCGCCAAAGTCTTGCGGCTCGAAGCCGGCATCACCGGCAATATCGGCGGTATGGACTCCCGGGACGATCCGGACAAGTTTTCCGAGGAAAGGAAGCGTGTGCGGGACAATCTGTTTACCCCCCATATCAAGGCCGTGTTCCTGCTCAACCGTTCGTGGGTGAGCAATTTCACGCTGGAAGCCTCGGCCTATTACCACGACAAGTTCTCCACCGAGCACCTCTACAATTCCTATGCGTCCAACCAGCCCGCCGTCCATGCTGAAAGCCTGGGTTATTTCCAGGCAGCCTCCCTGCCCAAGACCTTCTATGCGGACCGGGTGGTAGACTCCAAGGAACTGGACTGGTCGGCCTCCCTCAAATATGACTGGCTGGCGCACTGGGGCATTGTGAAAAACACCCTCAAGGCCGGTTTCAGCTGGAAGGCGGACGGCAATGTGGGTGCGGGCGAATACTACGAAGATCCGTCGCTTGCCGCGAACGGCTACCGTCCCCGCCCTTATTCCGAGTATCCCTATATGCACAACCTTGCGCTTTGGCTGGAGGAAAAGTTCGAGATGCCTGTGGGCGAGTCCCAATTGGCAATCACCGCCGGTCTGCGTGGCGAAACGGTCCTGCTCAAGGGGACGGCGTACAACAACTTGCGCGCCTTGTCTCCCCGTCTTGGCCTTCGTTGGAACCTGCCACTAGGTTTTTCCCTGCGCGGCGGCTGGGGCATCACCCGCAAACTGCCGGGCTTCTCCATTCTCTATCCTGAAAAGCAGTACCGGGATATCTTGTCGCTCGGATTCTCGCACGGAAACGAATCGGACTATATTTATTATACGCGTCCGTACACGCTCGCGACCAATCCGGAGTTGAAGTTGCAGTCCAACCACAATACGGAAGTGGCCCTTGATTGGGAGAAAGACGACTGGCACCTGTCCCTGACGGGATTCTATTCCAAGACCCTCGACCCCTACACCCTGACGGGGGCATATACGCCTTTCTCCTATAACATTTGGAAACTGCCTGATGGTTATGTAATGCCCGCATCCCCCCAAATCAAGGTGGATGCGCAGACGGGCCAGACTTATCTACGGGCCAATCCGGAAGAGGCATACACGGCGACGGAACTGCTCGTCACCGACCGGACCTTCATCAATACGCGTCTGCCCGACAACGGCGCGACCATCCATCGTACGGGTGCGGAACTTACGGTTGAAACCCCGCAGATTCCCTTGTTGAAGACCCGTTTGCGCCTTGACGCCTCCTATACCCACACATGGTATATGGACCGGGAAGAAACCTATTATTATAATACGGGCTGGTCACATCCGGACCTTACCCTCAAGAACCGTTCCTTCCCCTATGTGGGCATCTACGAGGGCCCCGCTTCCCCGGCCTCCCTCGCTCAGGGAAAGGAAACACATTACCTCGACGCCAATCTCACTTTGATTACCCATATTCCCGAAATCCGGCTGATTGTGACCGTCCGGCTGGAAGGAACCTTCCTCCGCTATTCGCGCAATCTGTCCAACCGGGCCTATACGGTCGCGGAAGGGAGCGTCGTCCCGACCGGCGGCAATATCTACGACGGGAACTCTTATACGGCCGTGGCACCTATAGCCTATCTCGACCTGGACGGCAACCGTCATCCGTGGCCGGAGGCCGAAGCGTCCAATCCCGATTTCAAAAACCTTATTCTCCGGTCGGGCAACATCTACACCTTTGCGGAAGACGGCTACGACCCGTATTTCAGCGCCAACCTCAGCCTGACCAAAGAAATCGGCAAGCATGTGAGCCTGTCTTTCTATGTCAACAACTTCACCTTCTCGCGTCCCTATCGCGCCAGTTATGCGACCGGTGTGAGCGCTATTTTCACCCCGGCCTTCTACTACGGACTGACCTGCCGCATCAAGATATGATGAAAAGAACCCTCATACATCGTTGGATCTTGTCCTTGCTGGCCGTGGCTTTGGCGGGGACGGCACTTTCCTGCTCGACAGACCCGGCGGCATTTCCCTGGCCTTCCGCCTTGTTCGAGGTGAAGGTGCAGGCCGTCTATCCGGAAGGATATGAAACCTATGTGCGGGAGGGGGTGAATGTCCGGTTCTCTTCCATCTATTCTGATCAGGTCTATACCGTCAAGACCGACGCACAAGGATGTGTCAAAGCCCAGTTGCCCTCCGGACTGTATCGCCTGAGCATCAGCGACCGCTGGGGAGATTTGGTTTTCAACGGGAGCGACAGCCGTTTCCTGGTATCGGGCAACCGGAGCGTCAGCCTTAATCTGGTCGCCTCTGTCAGCGGTCCCCTGCTCATCCGCGAGTTGTATGTGGGCGGTTGCAGCAAAGCGCCCAAGGAAGGTACTTACCAGAGCGACCAATATGTCATTCTGCACAACAATACGGCGGCCACCCTCTATCTGGACAGCCTCTGTTTCGGGACCCTGACTCCTTACAATGCGACGGGCGTCAACCACTGGATGGATGCGGAAGGCAATTTCCCGCCTTTTGCCCCCGTCGTGACTGTCGTCTGGCGTTTTCCGGGAGACGGGACCCGGTACCCGCTGGCCCCCGGAGAAGATGTTTTGATTGCCCTGCGCGGAGCCATTGACCACACCCTCGAGTACCCGCTGTCAGTCAATCTCAACCGCCCCGACTGCTTCGTGTGTTACAATCCCGCTTACTTCCCGAATCCGCTCTATCATCCCGCGCCGGGCGACCGCATCCGCCAGGACCATATCTTGGAGGTGCTCGTCAAGACAGGACAGGCCAACGCCAATACCGTCTCCATCAACTCGCCGACCTTCTTGATATTCAAGTCAAAAGGCGTTTCGATGGAAGACTGGATCAAGCAGGAAGATGTCATCCGGGTCACCCCCGGGGCCAGTTCCGACGTGGTTGTCACCATTCCCTGGGAATGGGTCATCGATGCCGTTGAGGTGTTTGATGGCTCTTCGACCGGCAACAAAAAACGCCTGCCTCCCGATCAGGATGCCGGTTTCGTGTCGCAGATGGAAACGTTCAAAGGATACGCCCTGACCCGAAAAATTGACGAGCAGGCGACCCTGGATGCAGGATATACCGTTTTAATGGACAGCAATAATTCAAGCAATGACTTTTACCAAAGCGACAAAGCGTCCCTGCGGCCGTAGAACGCTGCTTGGCGGAGCGGTCTTCCTGGCCTGTCTGCTGCTGTTGGCAGCGGAACGGCCGGCCTGTGCCCAGGCCTCGCTGCGCGTGGATGGCAAGGTCGATGAGTTGTGCGCCGAACTGTCCGGGAAGACTTGGCAAGGCGGTTTCCGTCCCGACTGGCTTTCTTCTTCGCAGTATGCCGCCGCAGTTTTTGCCCAGGGGAGGAAATCGGTCGGTAAAGCGGTGTTTGAAGGCTCTTTCTCCTTTGATTTGTCCTACGGAAAGGCGATGTCGGGTTCGATGATGATTCATCCCGGTCTTTTCCCGCTGGATGTGTTGGAGTTCACCCCTGGCGACAAGACGCTTCGCAGTTATGCTTTTTACGGAGGCATCGGCGTGGAAGTCGCACCTCGGTGGCTGCTGGGCGCCAAGATTTCTTTCCGGTCGGAGGACTACTCCAAGCGCAAGGATATCCGCCACACCAATTTCGGATTGTTGCTAGATGTGGAACCGACGGTGGCCTGGCTCTCTCCCGAGGGGTTGTTCCTGCAACTGGGCGTGCGTTATCGCCGCCTTTATGAACAAATCAAGGCGGAGCGACTCGGGGCGGAGACGGCTGTCAGTTATTATGCGTTTCTGGACAAGGGACTTTCTTATGGCGCTTACCAGCTGTGGGACGGTGACGGCATCCACTTGAATGAGAGCGGTGTCAATGTTCTTCCCTTGAAGGATGATGCCCTCGGCTTGACGCTGGAGTTGAGAAAAGATGGCTGGCTGGCCCGCCTGGGCGCTTTGCGGACCAACGGCGGAGCCGGAGAGAAAGGTTATAATTGGTTCCGTTTCCCCGGATGGGAGGCGGAGGCGCTGCTTCAGTACGAGCCGAAATCAGACCGTTTCTCCCTGCAGGGCGCTTTCGATACGGACCGTTTGGAAGAATCTGTGATGGAAAAGAAGTCCTCGGGCGGTGTGGTCATACCGGAGATTTATGGCTGGAATGCCGTTTCGCGCAGGACCCGGGCCGATGCCCGCCTGGAATGGACTCGTCGATGGGCTCCCGGTACAAACGGCGCTCGTTGGGAGATGGACTTGTCCTTTGAGGAAAACTACCAATATGGTCATTCCTTCCTGAACTATCCTTATACGGATCGCTACGATTTATGGAAGAGCCTTCTCTCGGCGTGCGGAAAAGTCCATACAGGTGCTTTTGAAGTGCGGTTGGGGCTGGCGGGAGCCGTCGGTTTCGATCAAGAGCAGGGCCTGCTGTCCGCCAATCCCGCGGTCACTTCCGTTCCGCCCTATCGCCAGCAGGAGCATTGGAATGCCGTCAAGGAGTACGAGAAAGTCCCCCGTGCCACACTCAACGCCGGCCTGAACTGGTATATCCCGGCTGTCAAGGGCCTGTATCTGCGCGGCGACGTGGCCTATACGCAGGCGTTCGGCGTGCAGTACCTGCCCGCTTCCTGGCGGGTTGCCGCACAGGTGGGGATAGGTTATACACTGAAATACCAATAAATGATGATTTGATTTTTTGTTTAATGTTACTAATTTTGCAATCGGATTTTTAAGAATTTATCAATTTTAACCATTTATACAGTATGAAAAAGTATCTTTTCCTTTTCCTGGCAGCGTCGGCGTTGACGCTTGCCTGCAGCAGGGAGGCTCTCAATCCTTCAGAAAAACCTGCGGCCAACTATCCCGTGCAGATTGATCCCATCCTCACGAAAGTGACCGAGACGGATTTTGAAAATGGCGATGCCATCGGCTTGACCGTCACCCGCCAGCGGGGCGCATGGGCAAGCAACGCTAAACTCGTTTTCGACAGCAGCACGGGTGCGTTTGCCGGTGATTTGCTGTGGTACGAAGAGGGAGCCGATGAGGCTGAGCTCTTTGCCTATTATCCTTACGTCAATCTGGAATCAGGCGGGCCGGTCCCCGGGAGATTTAACGTGGCCACTGACCAGCAAAGCGGCACCTCTTCCTCCGACCTTATTTTCGGCAGCAAGAACGGTGTCCTGCCTTCCGCCCATGCCATCAGTATGGAATTCAAGCACAAACTCAGCCGCGTTGTCATCAACGTCACCAACAATGCCGGTTACACCATTGGCGGGCTGACGCTGAAGGGTTCCATTCCCGGGGCTGACATCAGTGATTTCGAGGTGTTGGTCAATCCGGACCTGGGCCCTGCCGACATTCAGATGTTCAAGGCTTCTGCAACGCAGTACCAGGCCATCGTCGTCCCCCAGACGGTTGCTTTCGAGGTGGAAATCAACGCGGCCGGCGTTCCGATGAAACAGAAGATGGAAGAGGTGACCTTGCTTTCCGGAAAACAGTATACGATCAATATGATTGTCAATCCCACCAATATCAAGGTGGCCCTTTCCGGCGCCGTGGCAAATTGGGACAACGGGGGCGTCATCAATCCGGATGACAGCGAGATTGTTTTTGAGGAGCACTTGGATGAGCATTATTTCATCTATCACAATGAATACTACTATACGGCGGATATGAAAGATGGCCGGATTTGGATGGCTGATAATTTGCGTTATGTCCCCGATGGTTTCACGCCTTCTTCCGATTTGACGGCTGTGACGGCAGGCGTTTTCTATCCCCTTGCGCTCAATGCTGATTCTTCTGAGATAGAATTTGTCGAGTCTGCCGATATGATTGCTTCCAAAGGCTATCTTTACCAGGCGGAAGTGGCGCTTGGACTGAATGTCGGCGATTTGACGACGGTGGCCCAGGCCGAGGCGCTTGAAGGTGCACAGGGCATCTGCCCTCCCGGCTGGCACGTCCCTACCATCGCGGAAATCCTTGCTTTGGTCGGAAAGTCCGCGGGTCGGACGACTGTTACAACCGCACCTTACTACGATGGAGCCAACGGTTCCATCGCCCTGCTGAACGCGGACGGATTCAATATGGATGCTTTTGGTAGTATTTCTATCCAAGACAACACCAAGACGGTGGGTACTTTTTTGGGTGTTAAATACGGCAACAGAATCGCCTCCGGTATGTTCTGTGGCTCTTCTTATGCCGGCGTGACCTACAATACGTCCGGCGATGAGACTTCCGGTATCAAGAACCTGCAGTTCTATGGCTTTATGCCGATGACCAACAAGGCCACGGAAGCTGAATACACCTGCAATGGTACGAAAGTCAGCTACCGCATCGCTTCTCCGCTGCGCTGCGTCCGCAACGAGGAGTAGTCGTTGTTAATCCCGGCTCGACCGGAGTTGATAATAAAGCCTGCGCGAGGCGTTCAGCCAGCGCGGGCTTTTTTATTGCAAAAACGTCTATAAAAGCGTTCTGTCTTCCCCAAAAAAATTGTAAATTTGAAAGTTTTTAACAGACGATGGAATGAAAACGAGGAAATCCATTTTTTCGCGCAACTGGCCGAAGTACCTGCTGCAGTGGCTGTCTTTGGCGGCGATTCTTGTATTTTTGACCGGGCTCGTAGGCCTGGCCTTCCCCGATACGGAGAAACCCGACCCGGAGGCCCTGTGCCCGATGGGCGGCTTGCAGGCTTTCGGCACCTATCTGGTGCGCGGGTCCCTGCCTTGTTCGATGAACACCCTGCAGATTGTGATGGGCCTGGCCCTGGCGGCGGCCGTCATCTTCTTGAGCAAATTGTTCTGCGGCTCTCTCTGCCCTGTCGGGAC
>JAGCUV010000136.1 GCA_017962705.1 Bacteroidales bacterium | reverse complement strand
TGAATAAGGTGTCCGGGCACGAAAACGGCCGATTTTGTGCCCAGACAACGAAAAAACAAGCCTTCGGGCACGAAAATGGGCAAAAACGTGCCCGGACAAACAAAATATGAAAAGTTACCTGAAATTCCTGTCCCGCAATAAGTTATACACCGCCATCGAGGCGGTGGGGCTGGCGGTGAGTCTGGCGTTTGTTATCCTGATTGGCAGCTATGCCTGGCAGCAGTGGGCGGTGACACGGGAGAATCCGGATCGGGAGAATATCTATACGTTCAATCTGCCGGACTGGCCGGGACTGACTTTCGGATTCGCCGAGAAATTAGCGGATGCTGTCCCGGAAGTAGTGCAGACCGCCCGCTATTGTCCGGACATACTGACCTACGTCCACGTTGACAATTCAGATATAGAAGCGCGTGTCATTGCCGTCGATTCGTCCTTTTTCAGGCTGTTTCCTTATTATGGATTCCTGGAGGGGACTCCGGAAAGCCTTGCCACCAAGGAGGATGTGCTTCTCAGTGAATCCTTTGCGCGGGCGCATCACTTCAAAGTGGGAGATGTCCTGCATACGCGGGACTGGGATTTCCGGGTTGCCGGCATCGTGGAAGACTTCCGTCAGACGCTTTTCCCTTCGGTCGATATCATCGCCCATCCGGACAGCTGGCTGAATGCCGGGGCCGGGGAAGAGCCCTTCGATCGCTATGGGAGTACTGTGACCTTCGCCCGGGTGGTTCCCGGGACAGACCGGACGACACTTCAAACCAAGGCGGAAGCACTCTGCAAGGAGATCTACCCGGGAATGTTCGGGACGTTCTTCTTTGAAACCTTGTCCGTGGAGCGCCTTGATGAAGTGTTTTTCAAAAAATACACTGGCAACCAGCAGGCCTATCGTCATGGCGACATCGGAACGCTCAGAATCTTGCTGCTGGTGGGATTGCTGTTGCTTGTTTCGGCCATTTTCAATTACATCAACCTGAGTTTCGCGCTGACAGGCAAACGGGCCAGGGAGATGGCCACCCGGCGGCTGCTGGGAGAAGAGAAACGCAGCATCGTACTCCGGCAAATCGTTGAATCCATTCTGTTTACGGCAGTTTGTTTCGGCATCGGCCTGCTGCTGGCGTATGCCTTTGTGCCGATGTTCAACAGCCTGATCAATGACCCGGATGTCCCGGTTCAAATCTTGATGCGACCGGGCTATGTGATGGCATATCTGCTTCTTATTGTCCTGACCGGCACGGTGGCCGGGATCCTCCCCGCACTGCTGTCAAGCCGCTTTTCGCCCATCGATGTGGTGCGCGGCACATTTCGCCGTCAGGCGAAGATGACCTTCAGCAAGGTATTCATCGTGCTGCAAAGTGCGCTGGCGGTGTTCCTGCTGGCCATGGCCCTCGTCATGGAGGCGCAGTATCGTCTGTCGATGGACCGACCGCTCCACGCTAATATCGAGGACGTCTATTACCTTCGTGTCCAGAGCCGTTCCGACCAGGGCCCTCTGGCCGATGCGCTGGGCGCACTCTCTTGCGTGAAAAGGATCGGATTTGCCCAGGGCGCACCGGGCTCCCGGACGGGAGGGCAGTTCGCGCTCACCCGCGACGGAAGTGAGATTATGTACCGGACCTTCAAGATGGACAGCGTTGCCTTTGATATCTTCCGTTTCGAGAAGTTGAAGGATTACCAGGCGCCCAAGTTCAATGCCGTATGGTTTGGCGAGGCTGCTTTTGCCGCCACCGGATTCGACGATGCGTATCATGACATTGGCCAAACGCAACTCTCCCAAAGGACGATGGGGTGTGAGTACGTGGCCGGAGTGATCAAGGATTTCCCGGTGAATCTGTCTAACGTAGGAGAAGAAGACTATCTCTTTGTGTCAGTCATGAAGCGCGAAGACCTGAATTGGGGAGGCTGGGTCATCGAGACCGCCGGAGACCGGAATGAAGCAAGGAAGGCCATCAGGGAGGTGTATGAGAACTGGAGCCGGACCAACATTGCCAGCGTGGCGGATAACGATTTTCTCACGGAAAACTACCGCGAGGCACTCCGCCCTGCCCGCAACAATATGCGCCTGCTGGAACTGTTTATGCTGCTCTCTGTCTTGATTTCCCTGCTGGGCCTGCTGGCCATGAGCACATACTTTGCCGGCCAGCGCTCAAAAGATATCGCTGTGCGCAAGGTCTTCGGCAGCACGGTGGATGGCGAGCTTTGGCATAGCGTACGAGAGTACATGATTCTTGTAGGCATAGCCTGCATCATCGGCATTCCTATCGCCGTTTGGGCGACTCAGAAATACCTGGAAAGCTATATTTATAGGCTTGAGAACTATTGGTGGATCTTCGCCCTGGCTGTTGCGCTTACGTTTGCCATGGCTTTCGGGTCTGTTCTTTGGCAGACATTGAAGGCGGCGAAGACGAATCCGGCAAAAGAGTTGAAGAAAGAATAAACAAGGCCGCTCAGGGTCCGTCCGGCGGAAGGAGAAATAATGAACTTCTGCATGCAAGATTTCGCACTTTTGTGCGTTTTATAAGAAAACGAAGGCAATGAAGTTATTGAAGACAATGATTTGCGCGGCGCTGCTGGTGGCAGGGCTGTGCGCTTGTGAGAAGATCGATGTGAACAAGTTGGAAGGCACCTGGTCCGAGCAATATGACCCTACGATCTTTGCGATGGATGGCTCTGTGGAGTACACCTTTGATGGGAACGGCCGTTATCAGCTCCACGTGTATGATGCCTTGAGCGGCGAATCACACGACTACACCGGCACGTATGCCATAGACCTTGTTAACAAAGGTACCATCACCTTCGATCCGCAGATGTCGGATTACAGTAGCGTCACCTATAAGCTGGTGAAACTGACATCCAAGGAAATGGAATGGCAGAAGGAGGGCACTACCTATTCTCAGGGGACCTGGGGATCCGATTACCGGCACTTTGAGAGGGGGAAGTAAATCCTTCGGCACGCCGTGTAAAAGATTGTAAAGAGGGTGTAAAGTGTAATGTAAAGCTTTACACCTTCTTTGTTTTAATTGATAGACTAAATATTTCATATCCAATGTGTTAAGAAGTTTGGCACGAATGGTGCTCGTGATTTATCCATTATGATCGAAGTCACCGACCTTTCCAAGAGCATCCGCACGGAAGAGATTGAGACCACCGAGCCCAGCGCACGATTGACCTCTTCGACGGCCAGATTGTCTCCGACGTAAAAAACGAACTGTAAGAGAACTCTCCCCCCTCCCCACCATTTCTTCCGCTGCAATGTACGCACATGATTATCAACGAATTGTGAAAGTTGATCCCCCTGAAAACCAAGGGGATCAACTTCCGTAAGAATCTGATTTACAAGTGCGTACATTGCAGCGGAAAGAGGGGGCCGGAGCAGCGGAAAGAGGGGGCGGCGAATAAGGAAAATAAATATGAAAAGCTACCTGAAATTCCTTTCACGCAACAAGTT
>JAGCUV010000135.1 GCA_017962705.1 Bacteroidales bacterium | reverse complement strand
GAAACCAATTGCGGCGGCAATAACGGCGAGGTCCCACCTCTTCCCATTCCGAACAGAGCAGTTAAGCTCGCCCGTGCCGATGGTACTGCCCCACCAGGTGGGAGAGTAGGTCGCTGCCGCATTCCATAACACCCCGACGAACCGAACTTCGCCGGGGTGTTTTTTTATGCCATTCCCAAAAAATTCTGTATCTTTACAAATTGATTTAAAAATTTTAAGATATGTCACGTTTTCTTGATCCGCCGAAACCGAAGGCGCAAATGCCGGCCGAAAAAGTCGACAAGGAGTACAAATCGATGAGATTGAAAGTGTTTCTGGGGGCTTTCCTAGGCTATGCCGCCTACTATCTAGTCCGCAAGAACCTTTCTTTGGCTGCGCCCGATATGATTAAGGATGGCATCCTGGATGCCGGAAAAGTTGGTCTTGCCATGTCTGCCGTCTCCATCGCCTATGCTTTCAGCAAATTTGTGATTGGCAGCGTTTCGGACCGTTCTGATGCCCGTAAATTCCTTTGCGTGGGCTTGGTCTTGTCTGCGCTGGTGATGCTGGCCGTCGGTATTATTCCCTTCGGCCCCAACACGGTTCTGAATACCGCTATCATTTTCGTATTGATGCTGATTGTCGGCTGGTTGAGTGGATTCGGTTGGCCTCCTTGCGGTCGTATCATGGCGCACTGGTTCAGCCAGAATGAGCGGAGTTTCAAGATGAGTGTTTGGAATGTCTCCCACACGGTTGGCAGTTTCTCATTGGGCTTCCTCGCCATCGCCGGTGTGGCTTTGGCGGCTGACCTTGGCGTTGTCCAGACCTGGAGGGGCAATTTCGTTTTCCCCGCTTTCGTTGCCATTTTGGTCGCCGTTTTCTGCTGGTGGGCCATTCGCGATACCCCCGAGTCTTGCGGACTTCCTCCCGTAGGTGATTGGCGGAATGACCACAGTGGAGTCAAGAGCAAAGGCCCTGCCGGAGAAAAACTTCCCTTCAAGGTGCTCTTCGTGGATTACGTGCTCAAGAACAAACTGCTGTGGGTCGTAGCCATCAGCAATGTGGCTGTTTATATGGTCCGTTACGGCATTGGCGACTGGGCGCCCACCTATCTGCAGGAAAAAGGCATTATGACGGCCGCAGAGAGCAAGGTGGCATTCTCCGTTCACAACATTGTAGGTGCTGTGGGTACCATCGTGTGCGGCTGGGCTACCTCCAAGATTTTCAAAGGCCGCTGCGCTCCGATGAATGTGATTTGTATGCTTTTGTGCGCCGTCGGCGTGCTGGTTTATTGGATGGTTGGCGCCGATATCGTCTCTGTGGATGTTGCCACCAAGAAAGTTCTGGTCTATGTGGCCCTTTGTATGATTGGCTTCTTCATTTACGGACCGGTTGCCCTTACAGGTGTGCAAGCCCTCAATCTTGTTCCCAAGAATGCGGCGGGTACGGCTGCCGGCTTCGTAGGCCTGTTTGGCTATTTGTTGGGCGATGCGGTCTGCTCCAAGATTGTCGTGGGTGGCATCGCCACCGGCAGTTCTTGGGATACGGCGATGCTTTCGGTCGCTATCGGCTCGCTGATTGGCGTAGGACTTTGCGCATTGCTGATTCCCAGCGAAAAACGGATGGCTCGCGAATAGTATTCCCATCCCCGAAAGGGGATGATAAAAACATTCAATCATGAAAAAGACTTTTCAAGAGCGTATCGCTTATGCGCTTTCTATCTCAACAGATACCAAAGTTTTTGAAATGGGTCGCGGCTATGCGTCGATGACCCCCGAAGTATTCAAAAAGTGTTTCCCCGGCCGTAAGGCGATGGTGGTAGCCGATGTGCACACTTGGCCTGCGTTGGGTGAAAAAATGTATGCTATGCTGGCGGAAGCCGGGGTTACGACCGAAAAATACATCATTGACAAAGAAGAGTTTCACGCCGAGTGGAAATATGTAGAAATGGTGGACCTGCTCGTAGAAGGTAAATTGGCCGAGGCCAAAGCGATAGAGCAGGACGACAAGCATGTCGAGGCGGATGCTGAAAAGGCGTTCAAGCCCGCTTCAGAAAACTATTTTATCCTTGTATCCGTGGGTTCGGGCGTCATCAACGACCTCTGCAAATTGTGCTCACACCACCATGGACAGTCCTACCTGACCTTGCCTACAGCCGCTTCCGTGGACGGTTATTCCTCATTCGGCGCTTCTATCAGTTACCAGCGTGCCAAGCAGACCTTCTCCTGCCCGGCTCCGGTCGCCATCATTGCGGACACCGATGTAATTGCCGCCGCCCCCAAGGAGATGACCGCCGCCGGCTATGCCGACCTGGCGGCCAAAGTGCCCGCCGGTGCAGAGTGGATGATTTCGGATTTTGTCGGTACGGAACTGATTCAATCAGATGCATGGCACGTCCTGCAGGATTATCTGGATGACTTTCTTTCCCGACCGGAAGCCGTGGCTGCCGGTGACCCGGATGCCATTGCGGACATTTTCGAAGGCTTGACCCTCAGCGGCATTGCGATGCAGGCCGCCCGTTCTTCCCGTCCCGCCTCTTGCTGCGACCACCTCTTCAGCCATATTCTCGATATGACCGAGCATCGCTTCAACGGCAAACTCCAGTCCCATGGTTTTCAGGTGGCCGTCGGCACGATGACGATGTGTGCGGCCTTCGATGAGTTGTTCAAGCTCGACCTGACCCAACTTGATGTGGATGCCTGCGTCAAGGCCTGGCCGACGCTGGAGCAGGAGCAGGAGCGTGCGCTTCAACTGTTCAAAGACTTCCCGGCCCCGAAATTGGGCTATACCCAGATTACCCAGAAATACCAGGGCCCGGAAGAGATTCGCCGCCAATTGGAAAAACTGAAAGCCGAGTGGCCGTCGTTCAAGCAGAAATTGCAGGCGCAGGTGTGGCCGTTTGAAAAGATGCAGGCCGCTTTCAAAGCGGCGGGTGCGCCCTACGACCCTTCGATGATTGGCGTCAGCCGTGAGCAGCTGCGGGATATGTTCCCCATCGTTCAGATGATGCGTTTCCGCTACAACCTGCTCGATTTGGCCAAACGCGGTGGCTTCTATGACGCCATCGTCAATCCCATCTTCGCCAAGGGCGGAGCTTGGGAAATATAGGGCGGCGCGCCGGCAGCGGCCAAGGCTTCGCTAAATCCCTTCTCCGTCCTTGAAGAAGGATTCGCGGTAGTGGCTTTGGAGAATGCGGGAATGGGGCGGAACAGAATGGGTAAGCCAGACGTTGCCGCCGATGATGGAGCCGGTGCCGATGGTGATGCGTCCCAACAGCGATGCGTTGGAATACACCGTTACATAATCTTCTACAATCGGGTGGCGGGGGATGTCCCTCGGCCGCCCGTTCTCGTCATAACTGAAATTCTTGGCGCCCAGCGTCACGCCTTGGTAGAGGGTGACGTGGTTGCCGATGATGGCCGTCTCGCCGATGACCGTACCCGTACCGTGGTCGATGGCGAAGTACTCGCCGATGGTCGCTCCCGGATGGATATCGATGCCCGTGATGGAATGGGCGTATTCGGTAAGCATACGCGGCAGGACCGGCACCTTCAGTCCGAGCAGGATATGGGCGGCCCGGTAATAGAGAATGGCTTTGATGGAGGGGTAGCAGAAGACCACCTCCTTCTGGTCGGAAGCCGCCGGGTCGTTGGCTTCAATGGCAGCCACATCGGTCTGCAGCAGGCGTTTGATTTCAGGGATGGCCGCCACGAAGGCGTCGGCAACGCTTGCATCGGAGAGGGATTGCAAGGCGCGATGAACGCGGCCGGGTGCCAGCCCGGGATCTTGGTCGGCATATTCGGGAAAGACGGCATCGCTGAGAGCGTCCATCATTTCAGCCAGGGCTTTGGCCGTTGATTTGCGGGATTTCATTTTCATTGGGCAAATAAATCAGTAGAAAGATAGCGTTCACCGGTGTCCGGGAGCAACGCCACAATGGTTTTCCCGGCGTTCGCCTCGTCGCAGGCCATCGCAAGGGCCGCGCTGAAAGCGGCTCCGGAAGAGATGCCGACGAGCAAGCCTTCGTGCTCGGCCAACAGACGGGCGTCCGCATAAGCGTCTTCGTCGCTGACGGGACAAACCGCATCCACCATCGTCGCATCATAGGTATCAGGAACAAACCCGGCTCCGATGCCTTGGATTTTGTGTTTGCCGGCGCTCTGGCCGGACAACACCGCCGACGAGGCAGGCTCCACGGCGACAATCCGTACGGACGGATTGTGCTTTTTCAAAGCGCGGCCCGTGCCGCTCACCGTTCCGCCTGTCCCGGCACCCGCCACGAAAATGTCCACCTTCCCTTCGGTGTCCCGCCAGATTTCCTCGCCAGTCGTCCTTTCGTGGGCGGCCGGATTGGCCGGGTTGGTAAACTGTCCGAGAATCACGGCGCCGGGGGTGCTGTCACGCAGTTCCTCGGCCCGGGCGATGGCACCTTTCATCCCGGAGGCGCCCGGCGTCAGTTCCAGCTTCGCTCCGAAAGCCTTGAGCAGGCTGCGCCGTTCCTGGCTCATCGTTTCAGGCATTGTCAAGATGACCTTATACCCTTTGCTGCGTCCCACCCAGGCCAGCCCGACGCCGGTGTTTCCGCTGGTCGGCTCGATGATGGTCGCCCCGGGACGGAGCAGACCTTGCTTTTCGGCCTCTTCAATCATCGCCAAGGCCACGCGGTCTTTGACGCTGCCGCCCGGATTGAACGCTTCGATTTTGACCAGCAGCCTTGCCTGCTGTCCGGGGAAAGGATGAACCTCCAACAAGGGGGTGTTTCCAATCAATTCGCTCAGTGAATGTACTATCATTTCGTAAAAATTACATTTCTATCAGGCTGTTCATCAAGGCATAGACGGTAAGTCCTGCCACAGTTTTGATGCCCGTTTTGCGGGTGATGTTCTTGCGGTGGGTAATCACCGTGTGGATGGACAAACAGAGCCGGTCTGCAATCTCTTTGTTGAGCATTCCTTGCGCTACGCATACCAGGATCTCCTTCTCCCGTGCCGACAATTCCTCGCCTTCGTTCTTCTGCGTTTCCACGGGTACGGAAAGCGCGTCCCGCACTTTTTGAATCAAAGTTGCCGGGCTGTCATACAAGGACAAGACTCCATCGTATTGTTTGCGGACGGCCTCATCCAGCGGCGAGCATTCGATGGCCAGTACGGGAGTGTCGCTGAACGCTCCGATCAAGGCTTTGCCTTTGCCGCGCGCGGTGTATTCAAAAACAGCCGGGTCCACAATCACTCCGTCGAAAGTCAGGTTCTTGAGCCGGGAGGAGATGTTTCCGGACAAATCTCCCAGGATGCAGGAGGTCTCGAACTCACCGGTCCCGGAAAGTGCCTGTTCCAGGCCCCGTGCGATGATGGTGGAGGGGATGACCAGTAAAACCTGCTTACTCATGGCTTTCCATGCGGCTTACGAGAGGGACCAGAATGCTGTCTTCAATGAAAGTGTGCCGGGAGAGGTCCCGCTCCAACGCGTAAATGTAGTAGAGGGCCCGGAAGATGGAACGACTCTCGCAAATACCGGGCATATATTTCATCACCAGGCTCTTGAGGTCTTCCAATTTCTCCTGGATGTTGCTGTGGTTCTTTTCGTATTGTAAAATGGAAAAATCGCAACCCTCGTTCCCTGCCAGCAAACGTTCGACATAAGGGAAGACGATTTCCTCTTCATATGCAAAATGTTTCGCCAATTCTTCGCGGTAATCTCCCAGAAACTTGCGGATAATGAGATGGTATTTTTCGCTGCAAGGGGCTGTCATCTCCTTGAGTGCGTCGGAAAGACTTTCGATAAACTCTTCCATATACCAGCGGTGGGAGCGATGCAGGTATTTGACGATGTCCCGTACATCCACATCTTTCAGCAATTCCCTGGGCGGCACATAGCCATCGAGCGTATAGATGCTGCAAATCAGCAGAAACGCCTGGGTGTTGACGCCGGATTTCCGGCAGACATCTTCCACGGAAGCATCCCCGAAGCCGAATGGAATGCCCATTCGTGTCAGCACGCCCAGCAGACTGAAGTCGTTGTTGAGCAGTTCGGACATCTTTTGTTTTCCGGAAAAAGGGAAAGGAGCATTCATGGCCTATGTTTATTTTTTCTGATACAAGTAGCGGCGGATGCTCTTTTTCGGCGTACGCTCAAAGTCTTCGTCCCGGCATTCAATCCGTTTGATTTTGGAGTAGGCGGGGAGTTGACCATTGATTTCGGGGAGCAGCGCCTGAACTTTTGCTTTCACGGTATCGGCATCCAGTCCCGCTTTTTCGCCGGCGGCGAAATCAGGATAAACCAAGGCGACCAGCGCGCCATCGTCGTCGATGACCAGGCAGTCGGTGACCATCGGGAAGTTGTTGATGGCGTATTCGATTTCCTCGGGATAGATATTCTGTCCGTTCGGGCCGAGTATCATACACTTGGAACGGCCGCGCAGGAAAAGGTAGCCGTCCTGGTCCAGAATGCCGATGTCACCGGTGCGGAACCAGCCGTCCTCGGTAAAGGCATCTGCGGTCGCCTCCGGGTTCTTGTAATAGCCGAGGAAAACATTGGCGCCCCGAACTTCCACCTCGCCCGGAATGTTCGCGGGGTCCCTGGACACGATGCGGATTTCCATGTTGGGAGCTGCCTGCCCGCAAGAATAAAGCTTGACCTTGTCATAGTGGGAGTAGGCGATGATGGGAGCGCATTCGGTCATGCCATAACCGACCGTGTAATGGAACTTGATGTCATGGAAGAATTTCTCCGCCTCAGGATTGAAGGCGGCACCGCCCATAATCACTTCCTCGAAGCGTCCGCCGAAACTCTGTTCCACTTTCTTGCGTATCTTTTCGCGGATGATGTTGTTGGCCAAAGGAACGCCGAGCAAGAACTTGACCTTCTTGACGATTTCTTTGATTTTGGTCTTGTAGATCTTCTCGATGACCAGCGGAACGGTGACGATGAGGTCGGGACGGACCTGCGCGAAGGCACCGAGAATGATTTTCGGGCTGGGCGTTTTCCCCAGGAAAATCACGTGGGCTCCGTAGCAGATTTCGAAGAGGAATTCGAACATCATACCGTACATATGCGCCATCGGGAGCATCGAGACGATGGAGTGATTTTCGTTGAGCCACGGTTCCGCCACATGGTGGGCGAAGTACAGGTTGGACCATACGGCCCGGTAGGGAATCATCACGCCTTTGGAAAAGCCGGAAGTGCCCGACGTATAGTTGATGAGGGCGAGTTCTTCCGCGCTGTCCTCGTAGAAGCGGACATCTTCTTTTCTCAATCCGTAGGGGTAACGTTCCTTGAACTGTTCTTCGCTGCGCGCGAGAGCGGCTTCGACCTCCTTGCGCCTGGCCGAGAAGAGTTTGAAGCCCTTGACATTGATAACAGCCTCGATGTTCTCCGGAATGTTTCCGCCAAGCGCCCTGACGATGCCTGCATCGGTCATCAGCAATCGTGCGTCCGAATGCCGGAGGAGATGGCGGATGTTGTCGGGCGTAAAATCATTGAGAATGGGAACGGGTACGGCCCCGTAAGTCAGTGTTGCCAGGAAGGCAATGGCCCATCCGGTGCTGTTTTGTCCGCAGAGTGCGATTTTATCCCCTTGGGCGATGCCGGCCGCTTCATAGAAAAGATGATAACGGGCGATGTAGTTGCACACATCCTCGAAGCTGAATGTTTCCCCAAGCAGGTCGGAGACGGCGGGACGCGTCCAATGCCGGACGAATTTCTCCTGAAACAATTTATTGACTGACTGAAATTCCATATCTATTCTATTAAACGATAGTTCATCTTTGGTTGATTCTACAAATCAATCTACAAAAATAGTAAAAATTTTTTACCTTTGTGGGGTATCCTGATTGGAAAAGGATGAAAATTGGAATGCGTCGCGTGTTGATCATATCCTACTATTGGCCCCCTTCCGGAGGGAGCGGGGTCCAGCGTTGGGTCAAGTTCGCCAAATACCTTCCGGAAATGGGATGGGAGCCTGTCGTCTACACGCCTTCCAATCCCGAAGTTCCCGCGCTGGATGAAAGCCTGGCGGCGGAGGTGGACGGCGTGGAAATTATCCGCACCCGCATTTTCGAGCCGTATGGATTGTACGCCAAACTGTTCCGTCGCGAAAAGGCGGCGGCTCCCGAGGTCAATACCGTGGATGCGGGCAAGCGGAGTCTCGCCGGCCGCATCGCCCTATGGCTGCGGGGGAATCTGTTCATTCCCGATCCCAAATGCCTCTGGGTGCGTCCCAGCGTGCGTTACCTCGAAAAATATCTGCGCGAACATCCCGTGGATGCCATCGTCAGCACCGGACCGCCCCACACGATGCATCTGATTGCCCGGGCGCTGGCCCGCAAGACCGGTTTGCCGTGGGTCGCGGACTTCCGGGACCCCTGGACGAAGGTGTTTTATTTCAAACATTTGTCTTTGACGGCTTGTGCCCGCCGCCGCCATGAAAAACTCGAAAAGCAGGTGCTGGATGACGCGTCTTTGGTGGTGGCCGTGTCGCCGATGGTGCAGGATGAGTTCCGTGCGATGACGTCCACGCCCGTCGCCCTGGTCACCAACGGATATGACGAGGCGGACTATGTCCGGCAGGAAGGCGCGTGTCGCGCAGAAACCTCGATGGAGGGTGCGCCAGCTTCTCATGAGGCGGTTGCTTTCTGTGGAGAGGAGCGGGCTTTCACGCTGGTTCATACGGGCCTGTTCGCCCGGGACGGCATCCCCACGGTGTTGTGGGAAGTCCTGGCCGAAAAATGTGCGGTTGTTGCGGACTTTCACCAAAAACTTCGCATCGTGCTGGTCGGAAAGACCGACCGCGAAGTGCTGGAGAGCCTCTCGGCCGCCGGCCTGCAAGATCAGGTGACGGACTGGGGCTATCAGCCTCATCCGACGGCCGTAGCCCGACAGTTGGAAGCCTCCGTGCTCCTGCTGCCTTTGCGCAAAGAGCCGGAGTACAAGGCGGTATTGCCCGGGAAACTCTTTGAATACCTGGGTTCCGGACGGCCGATTCTGGGCATCGGCGCGCCTGACGGGGCGATGGCCCGCATCCTTCAGGATTTGACAGATTCGGTCTCAGACGGGGCTTCCGGGGCTATTGATGTGGGTTATACCGTCTGCGACTGGGAGGACAAAGCCGCGATGGCGGCCTATATTGACAAGGCCTGGGGCGCGTTCTGCGGACGGACGGGTTCGGATGAGCCTTCCGATGCACCCGGCAGGCGGTCGCCTCATCCCGATGTCTCCCGGTATTCCCGTCGCAGTACGGCCGCTGCTATGGCCCGCCTGCTGACTGAAGTCTGCTCAAGAAATGACTCTTCGGATGCCTCCGGGGACGATGGAATGAAAAACGATGAATATGAAAAATAGTTGGAAACAGGCGGCCCTGATGCTGGGCGTCATTCTCTTTTTTATCGCTCTTTCTTATTTGTTTGTGCCCGAAGTGCTGGATGGAAAGGTGCTGAACCAGTCCGATATTTCCCAGTGGCAGGGGATGTCCCACGAAGTGTACCAGTGGAACAAGGAGCATCCCGGCGACAAGACGCTCTGGACCGGTTCGATGTTCGGAGGAATGCCGACGGTGGGGATGTACGATGACTTTGAGGGAGACTACACGAAATGGCTTTACAAGATCCTGATGGGGCTCGACCGTCCGGCCTCTTTCTTGTTCGTGACCTTGCTGGGCGCCTTCCTGCTGATGCTGGCCTTCGGAATTCATCCCTTGCTGGCCGTGGCTGGAGCTGTCGCCGTCGCTTTCTGTTCCTACAATATGCAGATTATCCAGGTGGG
>JAGCUV010000134.1 GCA_017962705.1 Bacteroidales bacterium | reverse complement strand
GAAACCAATTGCGGCGGCAATAACGGCGAGGTCCCACCTCTTCCCATTCCGAACAGAGCAGTTAAGCTCGCCCGTGCCGATGGTACTGCCCCACCAGGTGGGAGAGTAGGTCGCTGCCGCATTCCATAACACCCCGACGAATCCTTTCGCCGGGGTGTTTTTTTATGCTTCCTGCCGAAGGTCCCGCTGAAACGAGGGGGACCTTAAGCGAAAACCCGGCAAAAACACAGAAGGTCCCACCTGAAACGACGGGACCTTCGACGTTGAGAGCGTGAGAGCCTGATATGTAAGCCTGATTACAGTTTGCGGGCACCGTCGGAGATGACGACATCGTAGACCTTGGGCGCGTGGCCGAACTTCGCCGTGAACTGCTCGACGGCCGTCTTCACGAAACTGTCGTACAACTCGTCCTTGACCAGGTTGATCGTGCAGCCGCCGAAACCGCCGCCCATCACGCGGGAACCTGTCACCTCGCACTTGCGCGCCAACTTGTTCAAGAAATCAAGTTCCTCGCAGGACACTTCATAGAGGCGGCTCAAGCCGAAATGCGTCTGGTACATCATTTCGCCGACCGTCTCATAGTCGCCTCTTTCCAGAGCATCGCACACATCCAGCACGCGCTGCACCTCACCGATGACATATTCGGCCCGCAGGAAATCCTCCTCGGGAATTTCTGCGCGTACCTCATCCAACCATACGCGTTTGGCATCGCTCAGGAACTCTACGTCGGGATGATTCTTGCGGATGGCGGCAGCCGCATTTTCACAGGAAGCGCGACGCTTGTTGTAGGCAGAAGAAGCCAACTCATGCTTGACACAGGAGTCAATAAGCACCAATTTGTAGCCCTTGGGCTCGAAGGGGAAATATTTGTACTCCAAAGTCTTGCAGTTCAGACGGATGAGCGCGCCCTTCTTGCCGAAGCAGGAGGCGAACTGGTCCATAATGCCGCATTTCACGCCGCAATAGTTGTGCTCGGTAGACTGGCCAATCTTAGCCAACTCGAAACGGTCGATTTTCTCCTCGTTGAAAAGATAGTTCACCGCATAAGCGAAGGTGCTTTCCAGCGCAGCGGAAGAAGAGAGGCCGGCGCCGAGGGGTACGTCGCCCGCAAAGACGGTGTCGAAGCCTTTGACAGAGAATCCACGTTTGAGGGTCTCGCGGCAAACACCGAAGATGTAGCGTGCCCAACTCTGGGAAGGGGCGTCCTCTTCGCGAAGGCCAAACTCCACATACTCGTTGATGTCCACGGAAAAAGCGCGAACTTTGTCTGTCCCGTTGGGCTTGATTTCAGCGATGATGCCTTTGTCAATGGCTCCGGGGAACACATATCCACCGTTATAGTCGGTATGTTCTCCGATTAGGTTGATGCGCCCCGCAGAGGCGAAGAAGTCTCCTTCGCAGCCGAACTGCTCCTGAAATTTTTTGGCGATTTTCTCTTTCATGGTGATAATTGGATTGATTTTTATCAAAGGTAAGGATTTTTATTGATTGCGACAAACTTTCGTCGAGCGCAATCCACAAGTTGTCAAAGATACCGGATTCGTTAGTCCATAGATTCATTAAAACTCGAACGAAATCACAGGCCCTATATAGAATTGAGGGATGTCCGCGCCTTGCTCCCGCCAGGTTCGGGCCATCGCCCCTCCGTTATAGGAGAAGGTAACTCCCAACGTTGGGTGAATCCCCATCCAGAACAGACTGCGGAAGTCAAAGGTCAGGCTCGCTCCAACGGACCACAATTCTCCATCAAACGCATCCCATTTTTGGTAATATCCGTTCATACGGGTGTAGTCGAAATGCGGCGTCAGCACCATCCGGCGAATGCTCACAAAATCACCCAAGCAGGGGTCTCCGATATAGAAAGGCATCGCATATTCCGCCGTCACGCGCACGCTTTTTTCTGAAAAGAGCGAATAATAGTCTGCCAAGAACTCGCTGTCGCCAAAGCCTCTCGGCAAAGTGCTGGTCATAGAAGTATAGAAGAACGTGTTCTTGTGACGGAATTGCTGCTGGTATTTGGCTGTCAATTTAAGTCCGTGCGAGGAGAAGAATCCGGGCGTATAGCCATAGAGATAGGCGTATCCGACGGGGTTGCACAGCGGATACCAGAACGGGAAGGCGCCGCCCAGTTCCATGCCGGCTCCCCATCGGGGATAAACCGCGCTCTCGGCCGTTCCCATCGTCGCGTAGCCGCGCAGCGTCATTGAAAGCATCTGATTGGCCAGAGGGCTGATGACGCGGAAATAATTCTCATTCCTGCGGAAAAAGACAGTCGTTCCGTCCGGCTCGACCCAATAAATGTCGCGATGAGGAGAGAGGGCGTCGTTGGAAATGCTATAATTGATGCGGGGGATGAAACCGTAGGACCATCCGCTGCGGGTGAAGCGGAGCGGGATGTATACGCTCAACGACCCTTTCAAGTAAGGAACGTTGCTAACTCGATTCGAGGCTGCATAATATCCCGTTTCTCCGTTGGCGGTATACACGTTCTCCATCGTCATCCGGGCCGCCCGGTCGTTGAAATCAAGTTTGCATTCAATGACAGGATACCACCCGGAATAGGTGAACTGGAGGTGCCCGCTATGCCGCCAGGATTTCTTGCTGTAAGGGTCTGGATGGGCGCAATAACCGCCGGTCAGCGTAGCGGTTCCCAACTCGTTTTGGGAAAATCCCGACACGCCCAAGCCGACCAAATCGTAATAGTAGTCGTAACTCATCTCCTTGATGTTGTCCACATTGGCGTAGAAAGGCGCCCAGGAGTGGAAATGGAAGAGATTGCCGAATTTGCTATAACGTTTGGGATCGGAGATTTTCAATTCCGTCGCTCTTTCGCTCGCTTCCGTCCGGCCAGAAGACGCTTCCGTCCAGCTTGAATCAGCTTCTCGTCGGGCCAGCGCGGCCTCCTGTTCGGCCCGCGTGGCCTCGGCCTTTGCCAAAGCAGCTTCCTGTTTGGACAGAGAGTCAGCAATCGGATAATGGTAGATGTCCGCAAAAGAGACTTCGCGACGCATCAGGCTGTCCATCGGAGTGGAAGCCAGCATTTGCCCGCGTAAGGTGTTGAGTGAGTAATACGCCCGTCCGTCGTAGGGAGATTCTTCAAATCCTTCTCCGCCGTAACGCAGGGACGTCAGTTGCCATAATTTTCGGGAGACGGGGTCGAATTCGTACCACTCGTCGCTGCCGTTGCGGTCGCTGGAAAAACGAAGCATCCCCTCGTCCCCGTCCAGATGGTGGATTTTAACCGGTTGGGGGGCCAGCAGGCAGGTCCATCGGGCGGAAGCCGTCTCCATTGAACCGGCGGCTTTCGCGCGACGGCCCTCCTCGGGGGCTTTTGCGTCAAGCCCCGTCTCCCGGTCAACCCGATAGATGCCGAAGCCATCCGTAGAAATACCGCTGGCGAACAGTTGGTCTTCCAGCCAGGTGGCATCCACCACTTGCAGGCTGTCGGGCGCCATAATCCGTTGGCAAACGCTTCCGTCTTCCGTAGAAAGAATCACGATGGCGGTGCGTCCGTTCGTCAGATGCTCGGTGGCGGCCAGATGCAATCCGTCGTGCGACGGACAGGGGTTGTAAAAGCGTGTTTTGTGGGTCAGGTCGCGGGCCGGGCCGAGCTTCAAGGGACCGTTCGCCGCAGCCGATTTGCCTTCAATGACAGGCCCGTTTTTCCGAATGATATCCCGATATCGGATGATGCTGTAACTGGCGAGCGTCCATCGGGCATCCGAGACTGTCTCGCTCCACCAGATGCGTTTGCCGTCGTGCGAAGGGTGCAGGCAACTGGCCGACGAGGCGCTGAACCCGATGAAACGCTCACGCCCCGTACTGTCGATGCGAATCAGCGTAGGCGTGCGGGATTTGTCGTGTTTGGTGACATAAACCCCGTCTTCAAGAATCAGCGGATGGTGGTAGTCCGTATCGAACCAATGCGGCCCGGTGAGGGTGTCCGAAGGCGTGTACGGAGCGCGGACCCGGGCGTTTTCCGCCCAGATGTCATAGGTCTTGCGGGCGATGTCCGGGAAGATTTTCCCCGGTGTTTTCCCCGTAATGTCGCGAATCGTACCCCGTTTGTTGCTAATCAGTCCGAAAGGCCGTTTTCCGGCAAGTTCGATGTATCTGGCGCTGACCATCGCTTCTCCGTAAAAAGTCCGTACACCACTGTAAAACAAATACCCCAGCGCATAATGGTCCGGAAAATCGAAACGTTCCGATCCGGCCTTCCACGAACCCAGTTTCCGCCATTTCCCCTGGTCGAAGGACATCATATAGTAATTGAGGAAATCGGCGGTACGTGCCCTTGTACCGGCGGCAAGGCCGGTTTCCGCAGCGACGGCATCTCCTTCACCCAGCGGGCCGTCAAGGTATAAAGCCCAGAGGACGGGGTT
>JAGCUV010000133.1 GCA_017962705.1 Bacteroidales bacterium | reverse complement strand
ATCAGCAAGATTGTCATCCGCGGTGTTGATGGACCTGGTGCCACATTTAATCCTTATACTTATTGAACCGCCGGTCTATCGGCCTGAGACAGAATCTTTACGGGCGGTCCAGACTTTGGGGGTGAAGCCCGAGATGCGCTTGAAGGTGCTGTTGAAGGAGGAGGCGCTCAGGAAGCCGCAGGCCTTGGCGATCTCTTCCTGCGAAGCGTCGGGATGGGAGCGGATGTAGCGCTGCGCATAATCGATGCGCAGGATGTTCAGCAACTCGGGGAAGCCCATTTTATAGGTCTGGTTGACCATTTTGGATACGTAGGTCTTGTTGGTATGGAGCCGTTCCGCCACGTCGCCGAGCGTGAGGCTGGGCTGAAGGTAGAGGCGCTCCTGCAGCATCAGGTCACGGAACCGGGGCGCCAGGCCGCTCTCGTCGCTCGAAATGGAGACGACGTTCAGCACCGCGGCCGACAGCGAGGCGCCCGAGCCGGGCTTTCCGCTTGCTCCGCGATCGGGCTGTACACCGTGCTGGGTGCTGAGTCTGGAGAGCACGTGGGTCAGGGATTCGACGCTGAGGGAATTCGACATATCGGTGATGATCTCTTCGGCGACGCCGGATTGCGTGTCGGGCTTATAGTTGAAGCGGAAGGCCGTGACAATGTCGCGCCGGGTGATGTATTCTTTTGCGCCGAAGAGCGCAAAAAAGCCGAAAAGGAAATACAAGATAGAGTGGATGCCCGCAAACGACAGCGCCCATTTGGGATCGTCGTGGAAAGCGGATGCGTGCAGCAACATTTTCAGGCAGATGATCAGGAAGATGGCGCCTGCCAGGACGAGCTGGGCCGCCAGCACACGGATCGGTTTTCCCTGGAGCAAGGAAACGAAGATACCCGGGCGGAGATGTAACTTGAAGGCCATCACGAGGATGACCCCCAGCATAAAAGCCATCTCGGCGAAGATAATGATCTTGAATGAGAGGACCGTCCAGTAGTAGTACAATTTATTCAGGTGGCTGTTGGCCGGATCGTTCACATTGAAAGATCCGGAATGGACACGGGCCAGCAGTTCGTCGGTTTCGTCCAGTCCCATGATGACCGTCAAAATAATGGCAGCGGTTGTAAGGATAGCGGGAAGGATGATCCATAGCAAGTGTCTGGGCCTATAGATATAGGGCTTGTATAAATAGCGCAAATACAGGTAGGACAAAGGGATCAGACACGGTGCTGAGAAATCGATGACGATATGGGCGATGCCGGAGCCCAGCATGGAGGTCAATACGCCGTCTCCAAGAATCGTGAGGACGATAAAGAACAAAAGGATGACGAGCAGTCGAAAGGTCAGCGTTCTGGCGGCGAGCAGCCAGTGCACGAAGATCCAGAACAGGCAAACCAGTGCAGGGATGGCGAGAAAAGGGATGTAAAACATAGGCCGGAAATCTGATGCAAAGATAAAAATTTTTTATGAGGGGTTGCGAGATGGGTTTCAAAATCGTGAAATATTTTCGATTTGTAAAAACGCAAAACTTGTTAAAACGTAAAAGTGCTGCTGGTGTGCCTGCTGGTAGGGTTTTGATGGATAAAAAGGGTCACAAATGCGTTACAAACCCCGCTTTGAAGGAAATGAAACCTGGTTTTTACCCCCCCCTATGGGCGGAAATTATGTTTTCAAGAATCAAGAATCAGCAATTATTGCCGAAAAGATTTGTAAAATATTGACGCAAAGTAAAAAATGAAAGTTTATCTTTGCGCTTACCAACTTGCGGAACTAGCGCGAATCGTTCGCAAGTGTGTTGAAAATGAAAGAGTTACGGAATACCTGGATCTGATCCGTGTCCGTTGCGGTACACCGTGTTGATGTTATGCTTATGTTTGTAGTTAAAATAGTAATTTTGTCATGAGAGTAAATGCACAAAAAGAATGGTACGAAGCTCCCGCGATGCACATCCTGGAGCTGAACACAAAAGCAGCTATCGCCCAGGTGAGCGGTGGTTCATTCCCGGTGGGCGGAGACGGTGGTTTCGGCGTACTTCCGGGAAGTGGCAATGATGAAATTTTCAAGTGGTAAAGGAGGAAAAGTCATGAAAAAGTTTTTGTCGACAATTTTCGCTGGATTGCTTTTCGGGATGATGCTCTTCCCGTTTGCCGCATGCTCCGAAGTGGAAGAATCTTCTATCACGGAAGTCAAGGAGTTGCGTTTTGATATTCAAGTCAATTTTGTTGCAGAGCCCCAGACCAAAGCCGTGAAGGTGGCATGGGAAGTAGGAGACAAGATGTATGTTTTCTTCCGGGATGGTTCGTCGAACTATCTGGATGCAACCAAATATGTCACACTTACTTATAACGGTACATCGTGGGACGGCGCCGCTAGTCCCGCCCTTACTGATGCCAGTGAATTGGGATCAAGCGGACGGATGTATGGGATTTATTTCCCGTACGGAGATGTCCGAATTGCTTCGGACGGGGACAACGGTGTAACCTTCCGTACGAAACATACCAATCCGGCACTCGATAACCTTCCGATTTATACATATTATGCATACGGGCGCACCAACTATTCGATTTCTACCTTGGGTGATGTGGCAACATTGGCTGGCTCTATTGACGTGACTGT
>JAGCUV010000132.1 GCA_017962705.1 Bacteroidales bacterium | reverse complement strand
CCGTGCACATTGGGGCAGGACACATTGATTTCAAGCAAATCGATGGCCTCGCAGGCATCCGCCCGACGGCAGCAATCCACATATTCTTCGACGGAAAAGCCGCTGATATTGGCGATGATGCAGCCGTCATAGACAGCCCGTAACGCCGGAGCCTTTTCATTGACCAGCGCCTCGATGCCCGGATTCTGAAGTCCTACCGAATTGATCATCCCCTCGCGACACTCCGCGATGCGGGGCGTAGGATTGCCGAAACGAGCCTCCCGTGTCGTACCCTTCAGACTGATGCCGCCCAACAGGTTCAGATCGAAGACATCCCTCATCTCCAAACCGAAACCGAAGGTGCCGCTGGCCGGAATGACGGGATTGCGCAGGGTCATATCCCCTAGCCGGACACGCAGGTCGCAATTTTGAAGCCCATTATCCATTGTACGAAACTACATTATAAAAAAACAGTTCCCCTAACAGGAACTGTCATCAATTTATGAGGCCTTTGCTTTCATTGTTGCAAAAATACATTTGCAAAAGTACGAATAAGCCGAGAGAAAAGCAAATGAAATTTGTATTTCCGACTTACCACTGTGCCCGGTCCCCCTCCAAAAACGAGACCGGACACACCCCAATGTGCGAGAGCGTCGACAGAGCGAGGCCGCGGAAGCGTTGAGGGAGTACGGATGAAAAGAATTTCAAAATCCCTTTTTTCGGGTTTTGAAAAATTTTCGTTCGTACGAGATAGGAATCCGAGCGAAGGAGGGGCTACCACCCGAGTTGGGTTTTGGTGAAGACGGGGCCGTCGGCACAGACGCGGCGGGGGCCGTCCTGGGTGGCGACGGTGCAGCCGTAGCAGATGCCGAAGCCGCAGTCCATCCGCTCTTCAAGGCTGGCCTGGCCGTCCGTAGGACAGAGGGCGCAGACGGCTTTCATCATCACCATCGGGCCGCAGGTGTAGAAATAGTCGTAAGGGGTCGAAGCCGGGCCGGCGAGCGTTTTGATGGCGTCGGTGACGAAGCCTTTGACTCCCCTGCTGCCGTCAACGGTACTGACAATGACATCCAGGCAGGCTGAAGATGACGGACTCTCCTTTGCATCGGCGTCTGAAAGGGTATTCAATCCGGAGCCCAGGGCACGGAATTCTTCTTCCAGACAGATTTCGGAGGCCTGGTTGAAGCCCAGAATGACTTGCACTTGCTTGCCTTGCGCCAGCAGTTCCTGCGCCAGCAGGTATAGGGGCGCTACGCCCATTCCGCCGCCGACCAGCAAGGCCTTTTCGCGGCAGGCGCTCGTGTCAAAGCCGTTGCCCAGACCGGTGAGCAGTTCGAGCGTGTCGCCCGGCCGCATCGCCGCCATCTGATCCGTACCGGCGCCCATTATTTTATACAATAGCGTAAGCCGCCCGATCGGATTGGAAGCCTGCGGGACGGTAACATTGCATACGGAAATGGGCCGGCGAAGATAGCGTCCCGGGAGCGCCACCTGCACAAACTGTCCGCTGCCCGTGATGGCGGACGTATCCCCCTCCAACTGCAAGAGGAAGGAGCGCGGCGCCACCTCCCGCTGCGAAACGATGGCAAACAGGCTTTTATTCAAGCGTCCCATAGACGATTTTGTTTTTATGCACATTCAACAAGCAATTTCCCTTGACCGTCCAGCCATCGAACGGGGTCGCCTTCCCTTTGGAAACAAAGGCGGTGGAATCAATCGCATACGGGGTTTCAAGGTCAAATAGGGCGTAGGAACCTTCGTCGAGGGCCGAGCCCAGCCCAAAAATCCGTCGCGGCGCTTCTGCCATCACTTCCACCAGCCGTTCGAGCGAAAGGATGCCGCCCTCGACCAGATGGGTGTAGAGCAACGGGAACGCCGTTTCCAATCCCACGATTCCCATCGCGCTGCCAGCAAGCCCGCGAGACTTTTCCTCGGCGCTGTGCGGGGCGTGGTCGGTGGCGATGATATCGATGGTTCCGTCCACCAGGCCGGAGAGCAAGGCCTCGCGGTCCGCTTCGCTGCGGATGGGCGGATTCATCTTGAAGCGGCCGTCCTCCTGCAAATCTTTGTCGCTCAACAGCAGATAATGCGGTCCCGTCTCGCAGGTCACTTTCACACCGGACTTTTTGGCCTGGCGGATGATCTCCACGCTTTCTTTGCAGGAAATATGGCAGACGTGGTAGCGGCAGCCGGTCTTGGCGGCCAGTTCGAGGTCGCGAGCGATCTGCCCCCATTCGCTCTCGGAACAAATGCCCTTGTGGCCGTGGGTGCGGGCATATTCGCCATCGTGGATGTAGCCGCCGTTCAGCAAACGGTTGTCCTCGCAATGGGCCGCAATCACGCAGTCGCAAAAGGCCGCCATCCGCATCGCTTTTTCCATCATCTCGTCACTCTGCACGCCGCTTCCGTCATCGGAAAAAGCCACGCAAGACTCCCTGAGCGCGAGCATATCCACGAATTCCAGGCCCTTGCGCCCGAGGGTAATCGCAGCGTAGGGCAGGACGCTGATGACCGCATCCCGGTCGATGATGGCCTGCTCAATGGCCAAAGTTTCCGGACTGTCGGGAACGGGATTGAGATTGGGCATCGCAGCCACCAGTCCGTAACCCGCCCGGGCCGCAGCCGCCGAACCGCTGGCGATGGTCTCCTTGTATTCATACCCCGGCTGACGGAAATGCACGTGCATATCGGAAAGCGAAGGGCAGAGCATCCACCCGCCCGCATCCATTTCATTCACCTGGCGGGAAGCGCCGCTGTCGGGAAACAGAATCCCCCCTTCGCCAAAAGGCGTAACGCCGATACCGACGGCCAGTCCATCCTCCCCAAGGAAAGAGAGTCCGTCCTTCGTCACATAGACATCTTCGCGGGAAGCCTGTCCCTGCGAGACGAAAAGTACATTTTTAAGCAGCCAAGTGTCAGTCATACGCACGTAATATTATTTCGGGGCCTCGTAGACCTCCATATCCGAGAGTTCTCCCGCATCGATTTTAAAGCGCAACGCCGTACGAACGAGGTGGAAACCCTGATGCCCGGCAGCCCCGGGATTGATGACGAGCATATTATAATAGGTATCGTTCATCACGCGCAGGATATGGGAATGGCCGCAGACGAAAATATCGGGCTTGTACACGTGAATCTTCTGCCGGGCCTCGGGGTCGTAACGCCCGGGGAAACCGCCGATATGCGTCATCAGCACTTTCTTCCCTTCGCACTCGAAAAACTGGTAGCGGGGACAATAATCGCGCAGGTCATAACCGTCCACATTGCCGTACACCCCGACGAGGTCCTTGAGCGTCGCCAGGCGGCTGTACACCTCCGTTCCCCCGCCGAAATCTCCGGCGTGCCATACCTGATCCACGGGAGCCAGGAACTCAAGAATATCCTTGTCCAGGCTCCCGTGCGTATCCGATATGACCCCTATGGTTTTCAGGACTATTCTTTCACACAACGGACGGAATAGCCGGCAGCACGAGGGACACTTGATTTGGGATAGAAGCTACTTTTCTTTTCTCCCGATGCGAAATACATATAACATGTATACACATTATTGTTATTAGGAGTTATAGACCAGCAATGTCCTTTCGCCCGCACAGAGGAGAGATTCCCGTTATCTTCACCACGACACCCCGCAGCCTGATACCAGATAGAGCCGGCATCACCCAACTTGCCCGACAGATTCATCGCGTCGTTGTCAAAATCAGAAGTCCATTTAAAATCGTCGGCACTTCCAGCAGCTGTTGCCCAAACGCCATTATCGCCGCCGGCAGGGACTTTCCAACCATAAGGGCAGGGGTCGTAAATGGTTTTGTCTGCCGCCCACAATGTGTTGTCGGGACCACCATGCACCCAATCCTGTCCTGTACTTGCGTAAATAAAAGTAGTCGGAATACCGACAGCAACGTTTACGTTACCATAATCAGCACTGGACACTGGCGTCGGCCAATCAATCGTCGATTTGGCCAAAGTGCTGAATTCAAGACTGCTGCTGCCCAGGAACGGGTCCTTGCGGCCCCACTGATAGAGCAGACCGAAGGATTCGATAGCGCCGGGCGTTGAAGAAGTGGCGCCCAGGTTGCGGTCCATCATCGTACCCGCATCGTTTTTGTACACCTGAGCCGTGGCATCGGGGTCGTAACCCGCACACACCCAAATGTGCCATGACCAAAGGATGTTTTTCATCGAGCCTCTCACCGCGATGACGGCGTTGCCGTTTCTTAAGGTCAAGGGCGTAGTGAAAGTAACATAATTATCGGCGTAGGACACACTGCTGATAATAGAGCCTTTATCGGGAACAGCTGACGTACCGAAACTCTCCCACAAAACTTCAGCTTTTTCAATATCGCCTGCTAATAGGTTAGAATTCCCTTTCGTTGCCTTGAAATAATAAATGCCAGGGGCGGACACAATGTAACAGTTGGCTGTCCCTGAAGCGGACAAATCGATCGGTTGAGCGGGTACGGGTGCGGGTGCTGCATTATCTTTTTTGCAAGCCACAGAAAGAAGCAAAGCGCCGGCCATCACCAGTGCCGGCAGACAGAAAACAGAAAAACGTTTCATATAATTAAGAATTTGGTTGAACGCAACAATATCACCTACAAATATATAAACTCTTCACGAAGTATGCAAATTTGCTATCAGACAAAGTGCTGATAGACGGCGCTGACTGCGAAGAGGGCGGCGGTTTCGGTACGCATACGGGAAGGGCCGAAGTGGACGGGCAGGAAGCCGGCAGCGCGGGCGGCGTGGGCTTCTTCGGGAGAAAAGTCGCCTTCGGGACCTATCATTATTATAATGTCGGGGACGGCTGACGCGGAGGCATCGGGCTTATGGAGGGTTGCCTCGGAGGTGTCGGGCTTCGGTAGACCCGCCAGCACATCGTTGATGGAGCGGCGCAGGTCCGTTTCGTCTTCGAAACAGTAGGCAATTAAGCGGAGGGAATCGCTCTCAAACCCTTTCAGAAATGCTTTGACGCTGACGGGCTCGTCGATGACGGGAACGGCGGCTTTGAGGGATTGTTTGGCGGCGGAAACGAGGATTTTGCGGGCCCGGTCGGTCTTGTAGACCTTGCGCTCGGAATGCTCGCCGATAAGGGGCACGATGCGGTCCACCCCGATTTCGCAGGCCTTCTCCAGGAACCACTCGAAACGCTCATTGTTCTTGGTCGGGCACACAGCCATCGTCAGATGGTAGGGATGCCCGCCCCAGGACGGGGTTCGCTCCACGATTTCCGCCTGCGCCCGGGAACCGGCCGTCGAAGTCAAAATGCATTTGAGCAGCCTCCCCTGCCCGTCGATGACAAAGATTTCCTCGCCCGTGCGATGGCGAAGCACCTTGACGCAATGCCGCGTCTCCTCTTCATCGAGCCGCAGCAAAGTCCCTTCGATATCCTGGCTGTAGAAAAGTTCCATCCGTCAATGCGATATTATCCCCTGATTACTTGAATCCGCCCGTCCATTTGCACCTTGATGATTTGCGAAGCCAGGCCCGTCGAACCCGCTTCCAGCGCGGGGTCCACGACATAATCCACCGCCTCCCGAATCTCAGAAGGAATCTCGGCGAAGGTACGCGGAGCCGGCGCCCCCGAACGGTTGGCGGACGTGGAAACGAGCAAACGGCCCAGGCGGAAGACCAGTTTCCGGCAGAAATCCATCTGCGGGATGCGTATGCCCACGCTGCCGTCCTCGGCAATCACAGCAGGCGCCAGCAAGGACGCATCAGCCCCGGGATAGACAATCGTCATCGGCTTGTCGTTGACCTCGATGAGTTGCAGGGCCATCGGCGGCAATTCCCGCACATAACGAGCCACCATATCCACATTCGCCGCCAGCAGCACCAGCGACTTGCTTTCCGCCCGCTGCTTGATGGCAAAAATGCGCGCCACAGCATCAGGATTGGAAGCATCGCAACCCAGTCCCCAGATGGTGTCCGTGGGATAGAGAATCACCCCGCCGGCGCGGAGCACCTGCAGGCATTGTTTTATTTGTTCGTCCATACAAATTGAGCAATAACAGGATAGTGGTCGGACCAGCCCCAATGGGGACTCTGATGCGAAGTCGCCTGCAAGGAGGTATCGTGCAGGATGTAATCGATGCGCAGTAGCGGCCACAGGAAATAATAACTCGCCCCGAATCCGCGTCCGGCCTCGGTAAAAGTATCCTTCATATCTTTACGCAAGGCAAAATAGGTGTGCGACATCGGCGTATCGTTGAAATCCCCGCAAACAATGCAGTCCAGCGGGCAATGGTCGATATTTTTCAGAACCTCATCCACCTGACGGGGCCGGCGCGTAATGGAACGCTTCATTTTCTTGCCCGTCTCCTTCCAGTATTCTTCGTCGTCCACCCGCTTGAGCAGACCGGGCAGCGAAATACTGTAACTCTCCAGATGGCAGTTGCATACGCGCATCAGCCGGGGACCCATATGAATGTCTGTATAGAGGACCAGATTGGTGCTTTCTTCGAACGTTTGGAAAGAACGGGCCCTGATGGGGAAACGGCTCAACGTGACATTGCCCACTTTGCTGCGGGTACCGGGAAAAGCGAAATAAGCACACTCGTAATCGGGGAAAAAGCGTTTGCAGATGGCCTTGATATCCTGTGCGCTCCCGACACGGAACTCCTGCAGGCAAATGATATCGGCACTTTCTTTTTGCATACAGGCCAGCACCTCGTTCAAGCACTCTTCTTCTGAGCGTTTGCGTCCGTCCTGCGCAGCACCGAAGCGCCCCACATTATAGGAAACGATTTTCACATCGGACGCGCCATCCGACCGCTTGTGGAAACCCAGGTATTCTCCCATAAAAAAGAAAGAGGGAATGAGGGCGAGCAGAGGAATCCAGAAGGAAGAAGAGCGGCGGGAAACGGCCCAGACAAGCAGCACAAGGTCCACCAGCGCCAAGGGAATGAACAGCAGTCCGAAGATGGACAACACCCACAGGGAAGCCGGAGAGACCAGAATGCTCAGATACGAAAGAGCCAGCAGACCGGCGATGACGAGCATCACCAGACGGGCCGTCACCCCGAAGAACGTTACTTTCTTTTTTGCCTTTTTCGCAGCGGGACGCTTACTGCTCATAATCATACATCTTGCCTTTCTTCTTCCAATAGAGTATCATCAGCCAGCCGAACAAAGCGCCGCCGAGATGGGCGAAGTGGGCGATATCCGTCATTCGTCCGAAAACGCCGGTCGTCAGCTCGATGATGATGAAGATAATCACCATCCATTTGGCGCTCAGGGTGACGGGCGGGAAAAGCAGGGTCAGGCGGCTGTCGGGGAAAAGCATCGCATAGCCCACCAGCAGGCCGTAGATGGCACCGGAGGCGCCGACGGTCGGGATTGAATAGAGACGGCCGAGGGCCGCGGCCGCCGACGGGACGCCGGCGGCAAGTTGCGCCTGCAGATGCGCAACTTGCAGGGCTTGCACACCGATGTGCAAGCCCGCGGCTCCCAGCCCCGTGACGAAGTAGAACAGCAGGAATTTCTTGGGCCCCCACATCCGTTCCAAGACCGCACCGAAAAGAAAGAGCGTGTACATATTGAAGAATATGTGCCAAAACCCTCCGTGCATAAACATGTGCGTAACCGGCTGCCACCAATGGAAGTATTGCGATGATGGATAGAATAGCGAGAAATACCCGTACATAAACTCAGGCCGCAATTCGGTGAAAATATACACGAAAAAGTTGATCAAGATGATATTCTTGGTCACCGGGGGTATGCTGTTCATACAGCCATTGCTGCGAAATTCAATCATATACTAAAACTTTTTATCCAATTCTTCCTGCGTGATGCGGACATAGATTTTTTTGCCCTGCGGAGTAATCTCGCTGTCCGTGCAGGCGAACAACTCACCGATGAGGCGTTGGGCGGAAACCGGGCTCAGACGCTCCGTCCCGGAAGCGGCGCTGCGGGCAAAATGCAAGGCCATACTATCGAGCATCGTATCTTCGAGCGACACCGTCGTATCTTTGAGTATATCGATGACATCCGTCACCATCTGCGTCACCCTTCCCTCTTCGGCGGAAAAACCTTCGGGCACACCCCCGACCACGATTGTATCATTGCCCAGCAAACGGATATCGAAGCCCAGGCGCGAAAGCAGCTCAGCATGCGCCTCAAACAACAGCGCATTTTCCACGCCCACGAACACCGTCGTCTCAAACAGGGAAGTTTGCGTACAATGGGCCTGGCCCGAAAGGATGGAGCGATACCGTTCATACAATATCCGCAAGCGGGCACGATAGGTATTGACAACCACCAGACCGCCACCCACATTCGTCACGATATATTTGTCCCCCATCACCAGCGCAGGAGCACTGACCATCGGGGATTCATCGAACAATTTGCCATAATCCTGCGTCCGTTCCACCGTGGCGGAAGGCGGGAAGAAATCAGGCTCATTGGGAAATCCGTCCGTCTCAAAAGGATTGTAGCGTTCGTCGGGCTGTTTGTCCGGGCTGCGCATCGGATGAAATTCGTTGAAAGGACGGCTGGAGATGGGAATTTGCGTCGCCCGTGTCCCCTCAAAATCGAGCGTGTCAGAGAAACTTTGCTGTCCGAGCACGCCCCGCACCGCTGCCGCCAGCGTCTGGAAAATGATGCTGTCTTCCTCAAATTTAATCTCCGTCTTCGTCGGCGAGACATTCACATCAATGCTGTAAGGCGGGACTTCCATGGAGATGAAATAGGAAGGAACCGTTCCGTCTGGAATCATCCCCTCATAGGCTTTGAGCACGGCTTTGGTCAGGTAGGCGCTGCGGAAATAGCGGCCGTTTACAAAGAAAAACTGGCAGGCCTGGCCCTTGCGGGCCGATTCCGGCTTGCCCACATAGCCATTGAGTGCCACCACCGAGGTCTGGGTGGAAAGGTCGAGCAAATCTCCCGCAATCATGGATGAGAAAATATCCTTGATGCGCTGTTTGAGGTTGCTGACCGGCTGCAGGACATAGACATCCTTTCCGTTATGGCTCAGGGTGAAGGATATATGGCAGCGGGTCAAAGCCACCCGCTGAAATTCCTCGACGATGTGTTTGAACTCAATGGCGTCGCTTTTGAGGTATTTACGACGGGCCGGCACATTGTAGAACAAGTTGCGCACGGCAAAATGCGAACCCTTGGGTGCGGCCACCGGTGCTATGCCCGTCTGTTTGGACCCAGCAAAGGTGACTTCGCAACCTGTTTCGTCTTCTTCCCGGCGAGTACGGAGGGTCACTTCGGAAATGGCCGCAATGCTGGCCAAGGCCTCTCCCCGGAAACCGAAAGTCAAGATGTTATCCAGGTCTTCCACCTCCGCGATCTTGCTGGTCGCGTGCCGTTCGAAACAGAGCACGGCGTCATCCGGAGACATGCCGCAACCGTTGTCCACCACCCTGATCAAAGTACGTCCGCCATCCACAATGGCAACGTCAATCCTGTCGGCACCGGCATCCACCGCATTCTCCATCAATTCTTTGACGACGGAAGCGGGACGTTGTACCACCTCGCCGGCCGCAATCATATTGGCCAGGTTGCCCGGAAGAATCTTGATATGCATACGCTACAGAATCGCGTAAAATTTGACAATATAAATGAGGACGATAACAAACAATCCCAGACCTACCCATCCGATGAGTTTCTGGGCCGTGGTCGTCATATCCACCTTGCCGCGCTCCCGGCGCATATGGCGGCGGATGTAGTCGCCCGGCTTGTGGGCTTCTTTGTCATAGGTCCCGTCCACCTGGCCGAAAATCTCTTTGCGACGCTCTTTCTCCGGGTCGTAATAACGCGGCGTGTAGTGGAATTTGCGGTGCTGTTGCGTTCCGAAAAAGGATGGAGTGAATTTCATAATGCTATTCTTTAGAATACGTAGGTCTTGACATCATGGGCATTGATAGGCTGGGCCCCCAGAATCAAGAGGCGCTCCACAACATTGCGCAGTTCCCGGATATTGCCGGTCCAGGACTTGTCCACCAGCATCTGCATCGCCTCCGGCGTAATGTCCTTGCGGGCCATACCGGTTTCCTGGCCAATCTGGGCGATGAAATGTTCCACCAGCAAAGGAATGTCGCTCTTGCGTTCGTCCAGCGAGGGTACGTGAATAACGATAACGCTCAAACGATGGTAGAGGTCTTCGCGGAACGTTCCCT
>JAGCUV010000131.1 GCA_017962705.1 Bacteroidales bacterium | reverse complement strand
CCTGCTTTTTCGGAAGGACCGCCGGCAATGACCTGCAATACCACCGCCGTGTCGTTGGGGACATTGAACTGGATGCCGATGCCTTCGAAGTTGCTTGCCAGATCTTCATTGCTGGCCTTGAGTTCTACCGGAGGAAGATAGACACTGTGCGGATCCAGTTTTTCCAAAGCGGCAATCACGGCAGCATCCGTCATTTCCTTAACATTAATGGTATCCACATAATTCTTTTCAACTTCGTCAAGAATCAGCGAGAGTTTCCTCCACTCGCCGTATTTCCAATTCTTTCCGTGAGCGCGTTCTTGAATCTGCTGAATCAGCAAGGTTGCAGCCGCACCCAGCGCCACGCAGAGAACGGCAATAATAAGGATATGGGTTCTAATCTTCATCGTTGTTGGAAATCTGTTCTACTTCAATACCGGCCCGACGAAGCAGGTCAATGCCGTCCGTAATGCGATAGGCATCCCGAAAAACCACCCGCCGTATGCCCGACTGAATGATGAGTTTCGCGCACTCTACGCAAGGGGAGGCTGTCACATAGAGGGTCGCCCCCTCGCTGCTGTTGCCGGATTTCGCTACCTTGGTAATGGCATTGGCTTCGGCGTGCAATACATAAACCTTCGTGACGCCGTTCTCATCTTCACACTGATTCTCAAATCCCGACGGCGTACCGTTGTATCCGTCCGAAATAATCATCTTGTCCTTGACAATCAAGGCGCCTACCTGACGACGCTTGCAATAGGAATTTTGTGCCCAGATGCCCGCCATTTGCAGGTATCGTTTATCGAATTTTTGCATTATCGCTGATAAATATAACGTTTGATACTCTTCTTGGGCGTACGCTCGAAATCATCCACCAGAAACTCGATGTGATGGATCTTGGAATAGGAGGGGAGGGATGCGCCGGCCTCGCGGACCTCTTTCTCCACCATCGCCTTCATGTTTTCTTGCGTCAGTCCTTCCCGCTCGGCCCGTTGGAAGTCCGGATAAATCAACGCCACCAGATTACCCTGGTCTTCAATCACCAGACTCTCCACCACATAATCCAGCGCATTGAGCACGCACTCTATTTCTTCCGGATAAATATTCTGTCCGGACGGTCCCAGAATCATACATTTGGAGCGCCCTTTCAAGAAGAGAAAGCCATCTTTGTCAAGAATGCCCATATCGCCGGTTCGGAACCAGCCCTCCCGGTTGAAACTCATCTCCGTCGCCTCGGGATTGTCGTAGTAGCCGAGAAACACATTGGGACCCTTGAGCAACACTTCGCCCGGAATCTTGTCCGGTTGGGGAGAATTGATGCAAATCTGCATCCCCACCGCCGCTTGACCGCAGGAATACAATTTGGTCTTATCCCAGGCACTGTAAGTGATAATCGGTCCGCACTCCGTCATCCCATATCCCACCGTAAAGGGGAAACGAATGCGTCGCAGAAATTTTTCCACCTCTTTGTTGAACGCGGCTCCGCCGATAATAACTTCTCTGAAACGACCGCCGAAAGCATTTACGAGTTGCTTGCGGATTTTGTATTCAATATATTTCCCCATCAGCGGGAAATGGAGCAGCAAGCGGAACCACCACTTATCCAGTCGCGGCTTGATGTTTCCTTTATAGACCTTTTCGATAATCAAGGGGACGGCAATCACAATGGATGGCCGGATTTGCGCCATGGCATTGAGCAGGATTTTCGGGCTCGGAATGCGGGTGAGGAAATGAATGTGGGCGCCAATCGAAAGTTCGTACAGAATTTCGAAAGCCAGACCGTACATATGGGCGGATGGCAACATGGCCACCACCTCGGAACTCTCGTTCATCTGAGGCTCTGCAATCCGTGCAAGGGCAATATTTCCCAATAATGAACGATATGGAATCATCACCCCCTTGGAAAAACCGGATGTGCCGGAGGTATAATTGAGTACCGCCAGTTCATCGGGCTGGTCGGGCTCATATTGAATGCAGTCCGGCGTAAATCCCCTCGGGAAAGCGGCGTCAAATGCCTGATCACCGTGCAGAAACGTTTCTTTGAAGGACCCGCGGGAAGCAGCCACCTCGAACGGATTGATGCGGATGATACCCATCAGTCCCGGCATTTGTTCAAAATCAAGGTTGTCGAGAATGCCCGTATCGGCAAACAAAATCTTTGTACCGGAATGATTGACCAGATGATGGATGTTCGCCGGCTTGAATTCATGCAGCAGGGGAACGACTACGGCACCATAAGTAATAACCGAGAAAAAGCTAACGCACCAGTTGGCCTGGTTGCGGGAGCATATGGCAATTTTGTCTCCCCTGGCAATGCCACACTCGCGGAAAAAGGTGTGAAACCAGGCTATTTTCTTGGCAACATCCTTATAACAGAGCGTCACACCCTGATAGTTGGACAGGGCGGGACGTTCCCAATGCGTTTTAAAGCTGTCAGCGTATATTTGGTTAAAGGTTTCCATACCATGCTAAAAGCTTACGTCGCCGGGAGTCGTATTCACCGGAAAGGTTTTTAGCGGTGTTCCTCCCATGAACGCGTAAAGATAGCAATTTTTTTCTGTACTTAGCCACCAATAGCTCTTTCCTTTGCGAACAATGTAACGCGGAAGGTTATGAATCGGCTCCGCTACAGTGATTCCTTCCCACTTGGCGGGCTTCTTTCCTTGCAGGTTATACATATCGATGGTGTTGTCCTTGTTCAGGGTCAGAATGTTGTATTTTTTCTTTCCGGAGAAGTCATAAATGGCAGGGCCGATACGCACCGGCTTATCCAGTTTCTTGCGTACTTCATTGACTTCTTTGCCCTTGCGGTCGAACAAACGGAGTTCATCGTCCGAGATGAACAAGAATTGCAGACGGCCGTTGGCATAGTAGTCGATGGTCCCGGCCATCGAGCACAGTGGCGTCTCGAAGGGAATGCTCCACAGCACCGTTCCTTTTTCATCCGTCAGGCTCAACATTCCGTCCTTTCGCTGGAGGGAATTGACTTTTCCTGTGGCGCTGTTGAGTACACTGAAAGGTCCGTCCGTGTTGGGATCGGCGATGACCTCTTTCTTCTGAACGATCGTATCCTTCTTTTCTTCTTCGTTTTCGGAAAGCAGGTTCTCGATCTGTCCGTCCCGGCTTTTGACCGGAGGTTCGGGGGCATCCTTATACAGGAAAAACAGGGCAGAACCGGTCGCCGCTGTCATCAAACAGAGAATGAGGGCATATAGAAGGATGGTTTTTCTTTTCATTACTGGGCGACAAAACTATAACAAATGGTACCGTATTGCTTGTGTGGAGCGGTAGGGCTGGCGGAAAAAAGGGACGCTTTTGCCGCACGCAAGGCGAACTCCCGCAAACAGCCGTCTTCGGAAGATTCTGCTTGGGAAATCCTGGCCTCTACGACCTTTCCGGCGGTATTGACCCCGATGATGACGGTTACGATACCGCCGCCGTAGCATTGGTAGGCCGGAATTTTCAGGCGACTGGCTTTTCGCCCATCCAGGTTGTAACTGAGAACGCTGGGGCCGCTGTATGAGCTTTCGTCCTGCTTTTTCTCTTTCATTTCGGGCTCGTCAATGGCCAGCGACTGATCATCCCATTCTTTGATCTGCTGGCTTTCCCGGATTTCCTGCTGCAGGCGCTGCGCATCTTGATACAACTGGTCGGTCTGCGCATCCCTCTTGGGCGCCGACTGATCTACCGCGACATTGCGGATATCTTGCGAATGCGAACGAATCATTTCTTCCAGCCGTTCCCGGATATCTTCTTTGAAGGCTCTTTCTTCTTCCAATCGCTCTTGCTCTTCCTGTTTGGTGAAATCCATCACGAAGGAATTTTCAGCTGCCACTTCTTTGCCAATCTGCCAAAGAAGTAAGACGATAATCACCAATAAATGGATAATGAGCGTCAGATACAAGCCGGCCTTGTCTTCGCTATGAATTTTCGGGATTCTCAATACTCGGCATTTTTAGGGGTGCGGGGGAAGGGGATGACATCCCGGATGTTCTGCATACCCGTAACAAAGAGCAGCAAACGCTCAAAGCCCAGACCGAAACCGCTGTGCGGGCAAGTGCCGAAACGGCGGGTGTCCACATACCATTCGAGGTTCGTACGGCTCATCCCCAGTTCCGTGATGCGCTGTTCGAGTTTCTCGAGCGATGCTTCTCGTTCCGAACCGCCGATGATTTCTCCGATTTTCGGAAAGAGCACATCCATCGCGCGGACGGTCTTGCCATCCTCGTTCTGTTTCATATAGAAAGCCTTGATGTCCTTGGGATAATCCGTCAGAATGACAGGTTTGCGGAAATGTTTCTCGACGAGGTAACGCTCGTGCTCGCTCTGCAAGTCCACGCCCCAGCTGACGGGATATTCAAATTGGACGCCGCGCGCGACGGCCTCTTCCAAAATTTTGATGCCGTCTCCATAGGACAGGCGGACGAATTCCGTTTCGCACACGCTTTCCAGCCGGGAGACGAGTTCTTCGTCATACTTGGCCGACAGCCATTCGATGTCTTCGCGGCAATGCGTCAAGGCATAACGGACGAGGCTCTTGATGAAGTCTTCCGCCAAGTCCATATTGTCCCGGATATCATAGAAGGCCATTTCGGGCTCGATCATCCAGAACTCCGCCAAGTGGCGCGGGGTGTTGGAGTTTTCCGCCCGGAAGGTGGGTCCGAAGGTGTAGATTTCACCCACGGCCGTGGCTCCCAGTTCGCCTTCCAACTGGCCGCTGACCGTCAGGCTGGTCTGTTTTCCGAAGAAATCCTTGCTGTAGTCGATGCCGCCCTTTTTGTTGCGGGGGATGTTGTTCAGGTCCAGGGTCGTCACCTGGAACATCTGGCCGGCGCCTTCCGCATCGGACGCGGTAATGAGGGGCGTGTGCAGATAGACGAATCCCTTGTTGTAGAAATATTGGTGGATGGCGTTGGCCATGTGGCTGCGGATGCGCAAGATAGCGCCGAAGGTGTTGGTACGGGGACGCATGTGCGCCACGGTCCGCAGATACTCAAAGGACGCGTTTTTCTTCTGAAGGGGATAGCGGACGGGATCGCATTCTCCGTAAATTTCAATGTCGGACGCCTGGATTTCTACGGCTTGTCCGCTGCCGATGGACTCGACCAGTTTGCCGGTGACGGCCAGACACGCGCCGGTGGTGATTCGGGCGAGCAGGCTTTCCTCAAACCGCGTCTTGTCCACGACGATTTGTATATTATTGATGGTGGATCCATCGTTCAATGCGATGAACGCCACTTCTTTATTCCCTCTTTTGGTCCTCACCCAACCTTTGGCGAGGACATTTTCTCCCGCTTTCATTTGCAGGAGCTCTTTCACTTTGCTTCTGGCAATCTTTCCCATTTATTTTTTCTTTTTTATGAAGCTGTTTAAACTTTTTTGACAATAAGATTTATGTAGATATTTTGAGATAGATTTTCTTCTTGAAGAAGGAGTGTAGTTTGGGCTACACGACTGATGAAAGGAGGAAATATAGCCAAAATAGAACATAAAGATGGAAGTTAAAGAAAATTTAAACAGCTTCTTATAAAACGGGCTGACCAAAATGAGGTCATTTGGCCAGCCCATTTCCTATCGGTTCGGAAGTATCAGTCCGCCGGTTTGCGTGCGGCGTACATAATCTTCAAAGCGGAGCATCTGCGGAGCTCTTGTTTGACATCAGTGACGATACCCATACGGACCTGCTCGTCAGCACGGATGGAGACGGTCATCAAGGGGCGGTCGCCCTCTTTCATGGCCTCACGTTCGGCGGCGATAAAGTCGCGGATGTCATCGACTGTCTTGAAAGAATCGTTGAGCTGGATACGGGCATCGGTACCATATTGGGCCTGCAAGTGGCGGACCGGAGAACCGATGTTGATGTAGGAAGCCAGGTCTTTTCTTTCCAATTTGACAATCTCGGAGGCGGAAGGAAGCGTAACGGAGACTTTGTTTTCCGTTTCACGCATCTGCGTCGTCACCATAAAGAAGAACAGGAGCATGAAAACGATATCAGGCAACGATGAGGTGCTGATGGCGGACATTCCTTTTTTCTCACCCGGTTTAAACTTTGACATACTGCGTTTCTCCTTTACTTTTTACTAACATCCTTGGGTTCGGCCTCGGAAATGTTCTGGGGCACAGCCTTGCGGACAATCTCTTGTTCTTCTTCTGTCAGTTTCGCATACTTCTTGCCCCTCCATTGCATCGAAAAATCGTCACGCAATTCGTTGACGGCCTTGACGAGTTCATTTTGTACGGCAATGTATGCTTGATAACTGGTACTGCGGTCGTTCTGCAGGGAAATTACGCCCTTGGAAACTTTGGCGACACCGTAACCCTCGATTTCGGTGTCCTGCTTTTCAGGCAGGGACTCGTTGTCGGCGGGGTTGCTGATGAATTCTTTGATTTTGTCCTTGAGGAGCTTGACGTCAGATATAGGCTCGTTACCAGCAAAGATGCGGTCGGCGCTGTTGATCTTCACAATGATGATGTTACGCCTTTTCGCTTTCTGGTCCTCCTGTTTCTGATTGGGATCAGGCATGGGAGGAAGGCGGCGCTGCAAACCTGTCTGCGACCCCATGGTGGTGGTCATCAGGAAGTAGCACAACAAGAGGAAAGCAATGTCCGCCGTTGAACTTGAATTAATCTCTGGTGTTTTTTTCGAAGCCATATCTTTGAAACTATTTGCGCACTCTGTTCCAAACCACGCTGAACACGACGGCCAAAATGGAGGCGCAGCCAGCGATATAGGTCAGGTTGAGAATGGTGTCGGTGAGTTTGAGGTCGCTGTGCGTGACAGCAGGCCCGTTGTAGGCGAGGGGAGCGGAGGCGGGTGCGAGCAACCAGGCAATCAGCACCAGCAAAAGTCCGCCGCCGACAACGATGCCGATGGTCTTGAGCTGGTTGACATCATTCTTGGCCGCCAGGAAGAGGCCGAGCACGACAATCGCGCACAGAGCGATGCCAATCAGCGCGTAAGACCAGTAGAGCATCAGGTCGATGGCGACTGCGTTGCTCGCATCGAAGCCCATAATGACTCCGATCAGCACAATCAGCACGCCAACTCCGAGGATGCACCACGAGGCATACTTGGCTATATCAATAACTTTGTTTCCCATAATTTCAATGGTTGCTAAAGATGATTATTACTTTTTGGCAGAAGCTTTCTTCGCGGGAGCTTTCTTTACTTCTGCGGCTTCTTCCTTGACCTTGACGCCGCCTTCCTTGGCTTCCTTATAGTCAACGAGCATGTCAACCAAAGCGATGGAAGCATCTTCCATTTCGATGGTGAGGCTGTCAATCTGGGAAAGGATATAGTTGTAGAAGAGCTGGAGGATAACGGCAACGATCAAACCACCGACCGTGGTGATAAGGGCGACTTTCATACCACCGGCAACAACGTTCGGGGAAATATCACCGGCAGCCTGGATGGCGTCGAAAGCCTGGATCATACCGACAACCGTTCCCAAGAATCCGAGGGACGGGGCGATGGCGATGAACAGGGAAATCCAGGAAAGGCCTTTCTCCATCAGGCTCTGCTGGATGGAACCATAGGAAACGACCGCTTTCTCAACATTGTCGATACCCTGGTCCATACGATCGAAACCTTGTACGAAGATAGCCGCAACGGGACCGCGGGTATTGACACAAACCTCACGGGCAGCCTCGACGCCACCTTCTTCAAGCGCGGCTTCGATTTGATCCAAAAGTTTCTTGGTGTTGGTTTTGGAGAGGGCAAGATAAAGGATTCTCTCAACAGCAAGGGCGAGACCGATGATCAAACAGACGATAACAAGGGTCATAAAGCCCGGACCGCCTTCAATGAACTTGGTCTTCAATGCTTGGTGAAGCGGGATGTCCTGAGAAGGAGCATTGAAGGGATCGAACTCCTCGGTTCCCTGGGCTGCGGCGGCATCGGTCTGAGCAGCTGCAAACTGTGCAGAAACGGCCAAAAGACCGACGACTGCCAAAAACATGAAAATTTTTTTCATAACAGTTTTTGAGTGTTTAATTAATAAATGTATAGTTGATTTGTACTATCCAATCCTTGACTTTCGGGTAATCCTTTACAAAGCGCTCCGAAAATCGGTGCAATTTATAAATTTTTTTTCATTTTACCAAAAATGCACCGCTAAAAAAGCAATTTTATTGCATTGGCTGTAGTAATGTCCGCGACTTCTTCGACGGACACCCCTTTGATTTCACTGATCTTTTGGGCGATGAAGGGAATATAGGCGCTTTCATTGCGCTCGCCCCGGTGCGGAGCGGGGGTGAGGTAAGGGGCGTCTGTCTCCAGGACGATGTCTTCCAGAGGTATTTCTTCCAAGAAGCGGGCGATGTGTGCGTTTTTGAAGGTGACCACGCCGCCGATGCCCAGATAAAAGCGTCCCAGCCGCTTGATCTCTTTATACCCTTCCAAGCTTCCGCTGTAGGCGTGGAAGATGCCCCGGGTGTTTGAACCGGCGTATTTCCTGAGCACCGCCATACAATCTTCGAAGGCTTCCCGGCAGTGAATCAGAATGGGCTTGTCAAGCAGGTCGGCCAGCATGATCTGTTCTTTGAAGGCCTTTTGCTGAAGCTCGGCCAGTTCGTGCGAATAATGATAGTCCAATCCGATTTCTCCGATGGCCGCGAGTTCGTCTTTATACAACATGGCGGCTTCCAGCATGCTTTGCATTTCCTTATCAAAGTTTCCGGCAGTAAATTCCGTGGGATGGAGGCCGATGGCGAAGCGGCAGTGTTCCGGATGACGTCGGGCCAGGGCAATCATACTTTCACGGACGGAACTGTCGGTGTCGGGCAGCAACAGACGTGTTACGCCGGCGGCAACAGCCAGTTCGATTTCTTCATCGGGATCTTCGTACGCACGGTCGTACAGATGGGTGTGCGTATCGGCAAACAGGGGCATCTCTTATCTTTCTTTTTTCAAACGCGCACAAATATCGGTATTTTTTGATAATTTTGCAGAAATTTAAGAATCTATGTCTGAAAAGTTACCCCGTTCGGCGAAACTGCTGCTGGCTGTCAGCGGCGGACTCGGCGTGTTGGTCGCCATACAAGGGGCCGTGATGGCCGTCAAGGATTTCTTCTGGTTTCACTTCCTGATCAATATCGCGTATTTCGCTTGTTTTACGCTGATTTTCATCTATGCGAGCCATCGTACTTTCCCGTCTAGAATTTTGTTCCCTCTTGTCAATTGTCTCTATGGGATTATCGTGCTGCTGACCGGCATCGTTTTCCCGCAGCGCGGCTTGCCGATTGCCATCGAGGCGGCGGAAAGTTTCCTGTCGCTGCTGGTCATTATCGGATTGATTTGCCACAGTTCCACCTGGAATCAAGTTTCTTCCACCAAGAAATGGTTTACCTTGATTGTGAGCGCGGAAGTGCTTGTGGCAATCCAGGGGACATGGAATGTGTTTTTTGAATGTCCGATGCACGCGGACCTCTATACGGCGTTGGTACAGGTGTGGCTTCGTCCTGCATTTGCCGCCCTGCTTGCTTTCTGCTATTCTTCACGGATGAAACAAAAATTCGCTGCGTAAGTCAATGGGAGAATGGGCTGCATCCGTTTTGCTTTTGGGGGCGCTTTCCACTTCGGGAACGATGCCCTTTTGGGCGAATGCCAATCAGTATGGCCTCTATCCGGACAGCAACGGTATCATCGCGTTGGCCGGCGTGGAACGCCCCTTCAATCTCGACAAGGCGTTCGACTGGCGTCTCGGGGCTTCGCTGGGCTTTCGTTACGACAATCCCGACCGTACCGTGATGCAGGCGGACAAGGTGATGCCGGACGAATTGTATGTGAGCCTGCGCTGGAAGAAACTGGTGCTGGACTTGGGAATGAAGCATCATGAACCGGACTTTCTGGCCAACGACCCGCGTCTGGGCTCGCTCTCGACGACCGGGGGACGGCTCGTGCGGGGGAGCAATGCGCGGAGTATGCCGGGTTATGCCTTTGTCTGCCGGCCGGTGGCTTTCCCGTTCACCAGGGAGCATTTGTGGTTCTATGGTTCGTATGAGGATTATGTTACGTTGGACAAACGTTATGCGGACAAGGCCCTTGTCCACCGGATGAGCCTCTTTTTGAAGGTGAAGTGCGCGAAATGGATGGATATCACCCTGGGGCTGGACCATTATGCGCTCTGGGGCGGAATGGCACCCGGACAGACGCATTCGTATGTCACATGGGCGAATTATTTCCGGGTAATCACGGGACAGGCGGGCGGAGCGGATGTCAGCCAGAACGACCAGATGAATGTCATCGGCTGCCACGGCGGAGCGGAATTGATTCGTTTTGATTTCCACGGAGAGGGCTGGGATATTGTTTTCCAACACGACCGGCCGTATAATGATAAATCCGGAATGAAGTTCCAGAATTTCCCCGATGCGGTCAACACGCTCGCTTTTTCTTTTAAAGACAAGAACCGCTGGGTAAGCGATATTCTCTATGAATTCACCTATACGATGTATCAGTCCGGCCCCATTCACGATCCGGAGTTGGATCCGGACGGCCATCCCATTCCATGGGACCCTTCCCGGTGCTACATCGGACTGGACAATTATTTCAACAGCGGAGAATATCGTTCCGGCTGGAGCTATTACGGTCGTACGATGAGTTCGCCGCTCTTTTTCCCGGAAGGAACGCTCTCCGGCACCTGGTCGCGCAACCGGGTAACCAACGGTATCGAGAACAACCGGGTCATCGCCCACCATTTCGGTCTTTCCGGCCGCCTTTTCTGCAAGGCTCCGTATAAATTGATGCTGACTTTCAGCCAGAATTATGGCATTTACGGAAGACCCTATGCCGGGGAAGATGCGGCGCACAAGCCCTGGGGCAGTGTCAAGGAGACCTGTCTTTTCCAGTTCTCCGCTGCGTTTACGGGATTGATTCCCAATCTCGGGGGCGTGAAAGGCATGTCGTTGATGTATGGTTTGTACGGGGATGCCGGCCGGGTATTGCGCAATAGTTTCGCGGTTACTTTGGGTTTGCGTTATCAATTATGAAAATTGTCTGTATGATCAGTTCGTTGCAGTTAGGAGGGGCCGAAAGGCAGCTTCTCGGACTGGCGTCCACGCTGCAAAAGGCGGGTCACGAAGTTTGCGTACTGACTTATCGCAAAGATAATTTCTATAAGGAGACGACGGCCTCCCTGGGTCTGGAACATATCCTCTATGAGAAAAAGACGGATGTGTTACGCTGGTCTCTTTCACTTGGCCGCTATTTGCGCGGGCGGGGGTGCGAACTGCTGATTGCCTTTCTGCCGGGGGCTTGTCTCAAAGCCTTGCTCGTCCATCGCCTGAACCCCTCTTTCCGCCTCATTATTTCGGAAAGGAATTTCAGCCGGCATCTCGGCTTATTGGATCGGTTCCGTCTGTGGGCTGCCCGGATGGAAGCGGACAAAGTAATTTGCAACAACTACGCCCAGGAAGCGTTGATTCGCAGACAATTTCCTGCTCTTTCCGCTCAGTTGTGCACCATCGCCAATTTCGTGGATGTGGATTATTTTACGCCCGGTGAAGCGCTTGACGGCCCTGTGGCGAAATCAGAGTGCCGCATCATCCTGGTGACGGCCCGCCTGTGTCGGCGGAAAAACGCCCTTGGTTTGATTCGTGCCGCCGCCATGCTCAAAGAAAGGGGACACCGTTTCCGCATAGACTGGTGGGGAGCGGTTCGTGAAAATTCTTATTATAATAAATGTAAGAAAAACATTGCCCGTTGGGGCTTGGAAGATTTTTTTGTTCTGCATCCGGCTACGACCGGGGTGCGCGAACTGT